>CANFWT010000067.1 GCA_947450895.1 Comamonadaceae bacterium
AAGTCTTTCACGCCGATGCGCCCATTGGTGCGCATCACCGGCTCGAGCGTGATGGTTTCGCCCCCCGGCACCTCAATCACCGTGGCTTGGGTGAATTCGGGGCTGATCGAACCAATGCGCACGTGCAGACCAGCCATGTGAAAAATGCGCCGCAGCTGCACCAAATTGCTCAAATAAAAGGTGTTTCGCGTGTTGTGCTCGGGAATGATGAGCAGGTTGCGCGCCTCCGGGCAGATTTTTTCGATCGCCACCATCGCCGCCTGCACCGCCAGGGGCAGCATCGCGGGGGTCAGGTTGTTCCAGCCGCTGGGGTAAAAATCGGTGTCCACCGGCGCGAGCTTGAACCCCGCATTGCGCACATCCACCGAGGCATAAAACGGCGGCGTGTGCTCCATCCACTCCAACCGAAACCAGCGCTCGATCGCGGGCATGGTGTCAAGAATGCGCTGCTCAAGCTCATTGATGGGGCCGGTCAGGGCGGTGACGAGGTGGGGGACCATAGGCTAGCTGCTTTCATCGGTACGTGGCCAGTGTCGAGTGTAAAAACCCGCAACGCATAGCTTGTGACAATTTGCATGAATGCAAGCCCCACCACCGATTCGCATACCCAGAGGGCAGTGTGTACGCCGCTGCGTCCAGCGGCGCCAGCGCCTAGCTGCGCACTTCCCCTTGCCCCAGTACCACGTACTTGAGAGAGGTCAGACCTTCGATGCCAACCGGGCCGCGGGCGTGGAATTTGTCGGTGGAAATGCCGATTTCGGCGCCCAGGCCGTATTCAAAGCCGTCGGCAAAGCGGGTGCTGGTGTTGACCATGACGCTGGCCGAGTCCACTTCGCGCAAAAAGCGCTGGGCGTGCAGGTGGTCGCGGGTCAGGATGGCGTCGGTGTGGTGGCTGGAATAGTGGTTGATATGCGCAATGGCCGCGTCCACGCCGTCCACCACCTTGATGCTGATGATGGGGGCCAGGTATTCCTCAAACCAGTCTTGCTCGCTGGCAATCTGCAGGTTTGCGCCGGGCACCACCGCCAATATCGCTTTCGATTCCGGGCAGCAGCGCATTTCCACGCCTTTGGCGGCGTAAATAGCGCCGATGCGGGGCAAAAACGCGGCGGCCACGCCGCGCGCCACCAGCAGGCTTTCGCTGGCGTTGCAGGGGCTGTATTTTTGGGTTTTGGCGTTGTCGGCCACGGTGACGGCCATGTCCAGGTCGCAGGGGTCGTCCACGTAGGTGTGGCAATTGCCGTCCAGGTGCTTGATGACGGGCACCTTGGCGTCGCGGCTGATGCGCTCAATGAGGCCCTTGCCCCCGCGCGGAATGATTACGTCCACAAACTGCGGCATGGTGATGAGTTCGCCCACCATGGCGCGGTCGGTGGTTTGCACCAGTTGCACCGCGTGCGCGGGCAGACCGCTGTCTACCAGCGCCTGCTCCACCAGCAAGGCCAGCGCCTTGTTGGAGTCAATCGCCTCCGAGCCGCCGCGCAAAATGCAGGCGTTGCCGCTTTTGATGGAGAGGCTCGCAGCCTCAATGGTCACGTTGGGCCGGCTCTCGAAAATCATGCCAAATACGCCAATGGGCACCCGCATCTGGCCCACGCGAATGCCGCTGGGCTGCTGCTTCATGCCGATGATCTCGCCAATCACGTCGGCCATGGCGGCGAGCTGCTCGCAGCCTTGGGCACAAGTTTCCAGCACTTTAGGTGTGAGGCGCAGGCGGTCTACCAGCGGCGCGGCCAGGCCGGCAGCGGTGGCGCGGTCCAGGTCTTTGGCGTTTTCAATTTGCAGGGCGGCGGTGTTCTCGCGCAGCAGGGCTGCCAACCGAGTCAGCGCCTGGTTTTTGCGCGCGGTACTGGCCGCTGCCATCAGGGCGCTGGCAGATTTAGCCTGTGCGCCCAGGGTTTGGGCGAGTTCGGGAATGGTGCTTTCAGTCATAGCGGGAATTGTGATGGATTTCGGGCTGCATGGGCCAAGGTGCAGGCTTGGAGAACGTCGCTGCCCAAAGCCTGCGCATGCGCTGCCGAATGAAGGCTACAGGTAGCGGGCGGAAGACATTACCACCACCGTGCTACTCGAACTCGAATCTAGGTTCAGCCCGCTATTGTTCATCGTGCTTGGCACACCTGTCAGGTTGATAGGCATCGAGGACCCGTGGGTTGCGAATGTACTGGTCTGAGAAGGGGTGGACAGGCCCGATCCCTGTGAATCGATGGAACCGTGGATGGTTCCATTGCCCGTTCCTGTAGAAAAGACGTGCCCTGCCAGGATATTGCCGTAAAGATTGATTGAGCCTGCCATGGTAATGTTGCCGCCAACGTAGTTGGTGGGATCATACGTTCCGACAGTGATCGTAGCAGCGGAATTTCCGTTCTCCGTCATTGTTCCACTGCCATAACTGCCGGCGGCGAAAACATAGCTTCCCACGCCTGCGGCAGCATTGTTGTTATAACTATTGTTATTGACGCCGCAAAAATTTGTCGGGTAATTGGTTACTCCCGAACACATCTTGGTACTTGGATTCCAGTTTGGGGCATAAATCGTCGCGTTGGCGTTTTGGGAGGTGATATTGCCTGTCGCAATAAAAGTGTTGTAGTAAACACCGTTATGAATATCCAAGTCACCATTGAACCAGACCACCCCGCGAAGCAAACTACCATTCGTGTTCAAGAACCACTTGCCACCCGTAGTGCCCGAACCGCTTGAAGCGGAGCGACTGACGCAGGCTGAATTGTCGGTGCACAAATTTACATCGCTGCCTGAAAGGCGGATCGTTGTGCCATTGTCCACACGGTAATCACCATCCGGTATCCCCTTAACACTTACAACCTTAACACGGATCACGTTCATTGCATAGTAAAAACTATAGTTCGCGAGAGTACCGAACTGCCAGGCATTAAAAGGGGTTTCCGAGGATTGCACAACAGCGCTGACTGCCGCGATGGTCGGCATCGTACCGACTACGCTTGTTACATTGGCGAACCCACCGGTAGTGCCTCCTACTGTGCCCTGTGTTACCCCCCCACCCCCATTCACGGCAACAAGATTTCCACCTGCTGTAAGCGAACCGATCGTGCCCTTAAGATAAACGTTTGTCAGCGAAAGTACAGTATTGACACCCGCGG
This sequence comes from Comamonadaceae bacterium, assembly GCA_947450895.1. Classification (GTDB taxonomy): domain Bacteria; phylum Pseudomonadota; class Gammaproteobacteria; order Burkholderiales; family Burkholderiaceae_C; genus Allorhodoferax. The sequence continues at coordinate 3,120 of CANFWT010000067.1, forward strand.
AATTTTTACTCAGATCTATTCCGGTGTAATCCGGTGTCTCACAGGTTGCTGCTAACCCTGTCGCGCTATTGCCTGCAAACCCGGTACTTTGGCAGTTGTAAGGAGCACTGGTAAGCGCACTGACATTGTCACTGCGCGCGCGCAGCTCTTTGTTGTTAGTAGTACCCACCTGAATTGCGCCGTTTGCAGTGGCCACGCCCGTCACATGTGAGCTGCTATTTCTGTTGAAGCAAATATTGCGCAACGCGTTGATGGTGGTGGCATACGCCCCGCCAGACAAATTCACATCACAGTTGGAGTTCAATGTGGTAAAGCTGCCGCCACCGCCAATATTTATAGTACCTAAAGCATTAATTGTTTTAATGCCCGTCTGTTGGTAGTTTGGCGCGAAGACATCACCCCCAATGTTGTACACCGCGTCGTTATTGGGGGTAGTAACTTCCACGTTTCCTGCAAGTTGGAAGTTCAGTCCCTTCCCGGTGCTGAAAACCCCAGTGGGTGCAATGGCTGCAGTGCCGGGGGTCACGGTGTAATTGACCTGCAAGGTGGCCGTAGTCTTCGCTCTACCGATGGTTGACGCCGTGGTGCCGGTCACTTGGGCGACGAAGTTGGTGGCAGTCGACGTCGCCATCAATTTGGCGCTGATACTGCCCGAACCTATCGAAAAACTCGTTGCCGGGGTGCTACCCGAAAAACTCAGCGCCGTGCCCGCCGCCCCCCCCCCCTTGCACGGTAGTCAGCAGCGTGGCGAACTGAGTACTGCTTAGGCCTGCGAGGTACTGGCGCACCAACTCAGCGGCAATCCAAGCATTCATCTGCGCCTGCGATTGGGTATGCAGCGAGAGGCTTTGGTCCTGGCTGGTCCGCACGTACTGCACTACGGAAAAAGTACCGGCCATAACCGCGAACCCCACCAGCAGCACCATCAATACGGTGGCAACGCCCGCCTGCAGGCGACGAGGTGATAAACCCTGCGACAACCGCTCTGCCAAACTATGAGGCGAACGCGCAGATGAGCGCCCTAAGGCTAAATGTGCAGGGTGGTGCGGGTGCAAAGCCATGGTCACTTGAAGTTGAACAAGCACTGTTTATCTTGCAGCGCCGCACCGCTTCGGTTCGTGCTCGCAATCGTCAACACCACCGCGCCACTGCTGTTGGTCACGCCAAATGGTTTACAGCTGGTGCTCGCAACGCTGAAACTGATGACGGTCTGGTCGTAAGCCGCAGCGTCTTGGTTGGCCGGCCGGTCGGCCCAGCGGGTCGAACTCCAGCCCAGACTAGCCCACGCGCTAAGGCTGCCCCCACTGCAGGCCACCGGGCCAAGATAGTAGAGGCCGCCGCTGCCTGCGCTCGAATCGACAAACAGCAGTCCCGCGCATTTCTCACTGCCGCTGGTGCCTGCGGTGTTCGTAGCCCACAGCACCGCGTTACCGCTAGAGCCGGCGGACACCCTGGTTCCGCTCAGCGTGGTGCCGCTCAGGGCGGCACCCGAGAGCACAATGAGTTGGGTGCCCAGGCTGGGAGAAGTGATGCCATAACCTGCATCCTGCACCGACACGCCTGCGCGCAGCATGGCCGCAATAAGCTGGGCATCGGCAGCGGCGTCTTGTCCGGCCTGGCCACTGTAACGGGTACTAACCTTGAACATCGAGAGCATGGCAAGCGCCACCGCGATGGACACCAGCAGCCCGATCATCAGGCTCATCAGTGATTCGCCGCTTTGTCGCCTGACACTGCCGTAACGCATAGGGTCCGTGCTATTTCTAGGGAGAAAACGTGACCTTGCCGTCGCCACCAAAGAGCGCGGTCGCGATTGAATCACCATCCGTGGACATTTCAGAAGGAATCCGAAGGCTGGTGGCCGCACTCTGGCTGGCACCAGTGATAGTCGGTGTGACTGTGCTGCAAGTCAGCGTATAACGCACGGTATTGGAACTGGCGCTAGCGGAAGCGCCAGCGCTGTCCACATTGTTGAGCTTGACGGCAAAAGTTCCTGATCCAGTGGTGCACCAGGAGGACAGATCAGAGGGCACGCTCAGCAGCGTGCGCATGGCCATCACGGCCATGGTTTGCGTGCTTTGGTAACGTTGGGTGGAGAGCGCACGGGCAGCGGCGTAGGCCATACCCAAACCCAAGCTTGCACTGAGCACCACACCGACTAAGGCCTCGAGCAGCATGCTGCCACGTTGGCGCCCAACAGCACACGCCAAAACACGGCCAGTGCCCCGGTGTTTGGCAGGCTCAGAGCAGGGAACCGCTGGCATCATAGGCAGATCCTGATACGGTCAATGTATAACTGAGCACCGTGCCGGAGGTAGGCACAGCCCGGTTGTTCAGACTCACCGTGGTCGCACTGGCCCCCGACACACTGGTGCCACCCAGCGTCAACTCGACGGCCGAAGGAAAATTGGCAGACCACAGTAAGCTGGAGCCGCTGCTGGCACAGTTCCCACTACCGGGGTCACCACTGCAGACGTAGAGCTGTAACAAGGCACCGCTGGTTTCAATTTTGAGTCCGGCAGCGGTCAAGTTGCTCTGCACCGCGTCAGGATTGCGCAGCGCCAGAGACTTCGCCAGACCGTAGGCCGAGAGCAACTTGCTTTGCGCGTCCTTAATCTGCCGGCTGTAAGTCCAATCCTTCATGAAAGGCACGGAAGCCATCAGCAAAACAGCCATGATCGACAGCGTAACCATCAGCTCAACCAAGCTAAATCCTAATTGGCCTCGCCTGATGCGCATGGGTGGGAGCCTCACCAAGATGTAATGCCGCAAGAGCCATCTGATGGCGCGCTGCGTACATTGCCATTGGTCAAGGTCAAGATGCAACTGCTGCTCATGGAGCCGCTTCCCACCGCCTTCACCGTAAAGGTCGAACTGGTGCTGATTACTTTGTAGGTGAAATAGCTGGCCTGCGAGGGCGTCCAAGAGGTGAAATTTGTGGCGCCCCCCGTGATAACCGTCTCGCTGTTGTAGAGCGGATAGCTCAAGGTCTTTTGGAAGGTGTTTTCCATGGCCAACGCCATTCCCACGAGGTCTGCAGTCGCGGACTGCGCGCGGCTCTTGGTGACATAGCTTTTGTAAGAAGGCACCCCGATCGCAGCCAAAATCCCCAAAATCACAACCACGATCATCATTTCGATCAGGGTAAACCCTGACGAAACAGCGCGTGGTACCGGTGCTCCAATTGAAGAAGCTCCAACAAATTTCATTGATTCAGAGGGCATTCCCTATTTTATTTCATTTTGTTTTTTTATTTTATTAAATTTTAAATATTGTTTAAATACGAAATTTCGTCTCGAACAGGCAGCACAAACTTTGTACAAACCGCGGAAGGTTCTAGGAACATTGGGCGCAAGGCCCTGCTATTTGCGCTTAGGGGGGTTGGCTGCAGCGCTGCCTGTTGCACACAGGCTGCACAACTGCTGCGCCAGCCGGTGCAGCGCCTGCCAGCCGCTGGCGGGCCAATCGGGCTGCTTGAGGCCTTTGACAATACCGTCCACCACCTGCGCCGATTGCAGCAAATCGGCCAGCGTGGCGGCGCTCAGTCGGGGCAGCACGCGCTCAAACAGGCGCTCCTTAGCGCCCCAAATGCGGTTTTCGCGCAGTGCCATGGGCAGCGGGCGGCCCTGGCCCATGGCGTCTTTCACGCGTTTGAGCGCGCGAATGTCCTCCGCCAGCGTGTAATGCACCAGCACCTCGGCCTCGCCCTCGGCTTGCAGGCCGTCGAGCATACGCTGCACCCGCAAAGCCTGCCCAGCCAGCACGGCCTCGGAGAGCTTGAACACGTCGTAGCGCGCCACGTTGAGCACCGCAGCTTCCACCTGCTCCAAGGCCAACACCCCGGCGTTGTCTGCGCTGGGCGGGAACAGCAAGCCCAGCTTCTGGATTTCCTGGTGCGCCGCGAGCAAATTACCCTCCACCCGGTCGGCGAAAAATTGCAGCGTGTGCTGGCCCTCTTCGCCTGCGGCCACGCGCTGGCCCTGCGCAGCCAGGCGCTGGGCGATCCACTGTGGCAGCGCGGCGCGCTCCACCGGCTCCACTTGCACGCTGATGCCGTGATTTTCCAAGGCCATAAACCAGGCGGACGACTTGGTTGCCTTGTCCAGGCGCGGCAAGAGCACGATGGTCAGGGTGCTGTCATTGCCCTGCGCTTGTTCAGCCAGTTGCTGTAGCGCGGCGCTGCCTTCTTTGCCGGGCTTGCCACTGGGGATGCGAATTTCAATGATCTGCTTGTCGGCAAAGAGGCTCAAACTGCCTGCGGCGGCCAGCACCTCGCTCCAGTCAAAGTGTGCGCCCGCCACGGTGTGGGCGCTGCGTTCGCCAAAGCCCTGAGCGCGGGCGTGGGCCCGGAGGGTGTCCAGCGCTTCGAGCTGGAGCAGCGGCTCGTCACCATGCAGGGTGTAGAGGCTCTTTAAGCCACGCTCCAGGTGGCGGCCAAGCTGCAGCGGGGCAATTTGCATGGCCAGCGGCGCCTAGGGCGCCAGCGCTTTGACCGCCGCCAGACGGCGCACCAGCTGCTGCACGATGTCCGTCTGCATGTCACGGTACAGCAGCACCTCTTCGGCCTCCTTGGCCAGCACCGCCGTCTCGTTAAAGCTGATCTCGCGCTGAAGGGCGAGCTGCGTGGGCGCAATCAGCTCTACCCCGGTTGGGGTTCTCAGCCGAAACTTCACCGTCAAGCGCAACTGAAACTCGCGCACCTGGCCTGAAGCATTCACCCCCACCACCACTTTTTCACGCGTTTCTTGCAAGATGTCAACCACCGCCTGAGGGGGGGCCTGGCCCGCCAGCGCCGCCAGCGGGCGCACCCGGTCACCCAGGTAGCGCGCCAGCTCGGCGGCCACGCCAGCGGTTTTTTCTGGCGTTACCGCCACCGTCTCAAAGACAAAGTTTTGGCTGCTGCGCAGCGCAAAGCCGCAGCCCTGCAAACCGATTGTCAGCACACAGCCCGCAGCCAGCACACCCAGCCACCCCAGGCGCAAGCCCTGCCCGCGCACTGTCGTGCGACGACTTGGCAGGATTGCGGTCGGTGAAAACGGGTGCATGGTCTGCGACATTGCGTAAAGCTACAAAACCACGTTCACCAAGCGCCCAGGCACCACGATGACTTTCTTGGGCACCGCGCCCGCCGCAAAGGCCAGCAGCGTCGGACTGGCCAGCGCGAGCGCTTCGATGGCCTCTTTGGACGCGCCTGATGGCACCACCACCGCGCCGCGCAGCTTGCCGTTGATTTGCAGCACCAGCTCTATCTCGTCTTGCACCAGGGCGGACGGGTCTACCTGCGGCCAGGGGGCGTCAAGCAAATCGCCCTGCGCGTTGGCGTAACCCAGCTCCACCCACAGGGCGTGCGCAAGATGCGGCGTGGCGGGGTACAAGCAGCGCAGCAGAATGCCGAAGCCCTCTACGAGCACCGCAAGATCGGCGACCCCGGCTGAAGGATCGAGCGGCGACGGGCCGCCCCTAGCCGCGAGCGCCCCCTCGGGGGGCAGCGAACCACACGCAGTGGGGAGCGTGGGGGCAAAACTGTCCAGCGCGTTGATCATCTTCATCGCGCCCGAGACGACTGTGTTGTATTGCATGCGCTGGTAGTCGTAGTCCACCTGCTTGAGCACAGTGTGCACATCAAAACGCAGCGCCTTGGCTTCTTTGGACAGCGCCAGTGCCGCCACGCCACCCTGGCCCACGACCGCGCGCGCGCCAGCCAGGTCCAGGCCCGAGAGCTTGTAGCCAAAGTTCCACACCCGGCGCAAAAAGCGGTAGCTGCCTTCCACGCCCGCGTCGTTCCACTCCAGCGTGGCCTCGGGCGGGGCGGTGAACATGGTGTACAGGCGCGCGGTGTCGGCGCCGTATTTGCCAATCAGGTCTTGCGGGTCCACGCCGTTGTTCTTGGACTTGGACATGGTGCCCACGCCCTCGTAGTCAATCGCCGTGCCCACCGGTAGGTCGCCCACGGCTTTGATAAGGCGCGCGCCAACTACCTTGCCCGCTTCGTCAAACACATGCTCCACGTCTTGCGGCCAGAAATACTCTTTGGCGCCCTTGTCGGTGCGCCGGGAGTAAATGTGGTTCAGCACCATGCCTTGCGTGAGCAGCTTGGTAAACGGCTCGTCGATCTTCACCAGCCCCAGATCGCGCATCACCTTGGTCCAAAAGCGCGCGTACAGCAGGTGCAATATGGCGTGCTCAATACCGCCGATGTACTGGTCCATGCCGCTGCCGCCGGTCTTTTGCGCCTGGTCGCGCATCCAATACGCCGTGCCCGCCCCCACCATGTGCTCGGCATTGGTTGGGTCGCAGTAGCGCATGAAATACCAGCTCGAATCCACAAAGGTGTCCATGGTGTCGGTTTCGCGCCGCGCGGCCACGCCGCAAATCGGGCAGGTGACACCGGCGTGAAAGGCCACGTGCTTGTGCAGCGGGTTGCCCGAGCCGTCGGGAATGCAGTCCATGGGCAGCACCACCGGCAGGTCTTTTTCGGGCACCGGCACCGCGCCGTGCTCCGGACAGTGGATGATGGGAATCGGCGTGCCCCAGTAGCGCTGGCGGCTCACGCCCCAGTCGCGCAAGCGCCAGGTGGTTTTCTTTTCGCCCAGGCCCAGAGCGGCCAGGTCAGCAGCTACCGCGTCCACACAGGCCTTGAAGGCCAGGCCGTCGTATTTGCCGGAGTTCACCGCCAAGCCCGCGCCTTTTTCGGCGTACCAGTCATGCCAGACGGTGGCGTCAAACGCACCGGCCTTGTCCACCGCCACCACCTGGGTGATGGGCAGCGCGTATTTCAAAGCAAACGCAAAGTCGCGCTCGTCGTGCCCGGGCACGCCCATCACAGCGCCGTCGCCATAGCCCATGAGCACGTAGTTGCCCACCCACACCGCCACCGGCGCGCCGGTCAGCGGGTGGCGCACAAACAGTCCGGTGGCCATGCCTTCTTTTTCCTTCACGGCCAGTTCGGCCTCGGTGGTGCCGCCTTTTTGGCATTCTTCAATAAAGGCAGCAAGGGCAGGGTTGTTGGCTGCGGCGTGCGCGGCCAAAGGGTGCTCGGGGGCCACGGCGCAAAAGGTCACGCCCATGATGGTGTCCACCCGGGTGGTGAACACATACATGTGGCCGCCGCCAATCAGCGCGCCACTGGCGTCTTGGATGTCGTGCGGAAAGGCAAAGCGCACACCCTCGCTCTTGCCAATCCAGTTTTCCTGCATCAGCTTGACGCGCTCGGGCCAGCCCGGCAGGCCGGTTTTCACATGCTCCAGCAGCTCTTCGGCATAGTCGGTGATCTTGAGGTAGTAGCCCGGAATCTCGCGCTTTTCCACCAGCGCGCCAGTGCGCCAGCCGCGCCCGTCAATGACTTGCTCGTTGGCCAGCACCGTCTGGTCCACCGGGTCCCAGTTCACGACCTGGGTTTTGCGGTAGGCAATACCCTTTTCGAGCATCTTCAGGAACAACCACTGGTTCCACTTGTAATAGGTCGGCTCGCAGGTAGCCACCTCGCGGCTCCAGTCGATGGCCAAACCCATGGCCTGCATTTGCTGCTTCATGTGGGCAATGTTTTCGAAAGTCCACTTGGCCGGGGGCACGCCGTTTTTCAGCGCCGCGTTTTCAGCAGGCAGGCCAAAAGCGTCCCAGCCCATGGGCATGAGCACGTTGTGGCCGTTCATGCGCAGGTAGCGCGCCAGCATGTCGTTGATGGTGTAGTTGCGCACATGGCCCATGTGCAGCTTGCCGCTGGGGTAAGGCAGCATGGAGCAGGCGTAGAACTTCGGTTTTGACTGGTCTTCGGTCACCCGGTAGGCCTCGTGGCCGTTCCACAGGGGCTGGGCCCAGTGGTCGCGGGCGGCTTGCTCAATGGCGGTGTGTTGGTACTTGTCTTGCATGGGGGGTCTTGGTGGGAATCCGGGCCATTTTAGGCGGTGCACCCGCCGCCAAACCGCATTGCCGCCGCTGTAGGGGCGGGCAATCGCGCCTTACTTTGGCTCTTGGGCCACAAAGCCCACCCGGCTCAGGCCCGCGCGGTTGGCCAGCGCCATAAATTCAACCACCCTGCCGTAAGGCACCGCGGTGTCGGCGCGCAATTGCACCTCGGTCATGGCGTCACGCGTGGCCGCCTCGCGCAAGACCGCCTCCAGCGCCGTTCCGGCCAAGGGCTTGCCGCGCACATACACCAGCCCGGCCTTGTCAATCGCCACTTCCAGGCTCGGGCTGGCGGCGTCGGCCACCGGCGTGGCGCTGGCCTGGGGCAACTCCACCCGCACGGCGCTCACCATCAGCGGGGCGGTGATGATAAAAATCACCAGCAGCACCAGCATCACGTCAATGAGCGGCGTCATATTGATCTCGCCCATGGGCGCGCTGCCCGGCGTGCGTTCCATGCGGCCAAAGGACATGGCGGTTCAGTCCTTGGACGGTGCGGCGTCCGCACCGCCGTGGCCCTGTTGCGCTGCCAGCAGCTCGCGCACGTCGCGCGCAAAGCCGTCCATGTCTGCCTCAATGCGGGCAATCAGGCGGCCCAACAGGTTGTAGCCCAACACCGCCGGAATGGCCACCGCCAGCCCGGCAGCGGTCATGATCAGCGCCTCGCCCACCGGTCCGGCAATCTTGTCGATGCTGACCTGGCCCGCGCTCGCGATGGTGATGAGCGCGTGGTAGATACCCCACACCGTGCCCAGCAAGCCCACAAAAGGCGCGACTGCGCCCACGGTGGCCAGCAGTATTTGGCCCGCTTGCAGCCGGCGCAGGCTGGCGTGCAAGGCGTCCCGCAGCACGCGCGTCAGCTGCGCCGCCACATCGCCGGCGCCGCCCAGGCTGCGCGCCGCGCGGGAGTGGGCTAATTGCGCCTGTGCCGCGGTCACCAGGGGCAGCAGCAGCGCACTGCGGTCAAAGGCCTGCATCGCCACGGCGGCAGCGTCCATGGTGGCCGCCTGCCAAAACGCTGCGGTGCTGCGCTCCACATCCACCACGGCGCGGCGCAAAAGCGCGGTCTTCCAGACAATCACCACCCAGCTGCCCACCGACATCAGCAGCAGCACCAGCGCTACTGCGTTATGCACCGCGTCGCCCTGAAAGAGTCCCGTGAGCGCCTCGACCGGGTTCATTTCAGCCCCAGCACGTCAAACATGTCAAAGAGGCCGTTTTTTTGCCCCGCAAGGTAGCGCACCGCGCGCAGGCTGCCCTGGGCATAGGTGGCGCGGCTGGAGGATTTGTGGCTGATCTCGATGCGCTCGCCGGTGCCCGCAAAGAGCACCGTGTGGTCACCCACAATGTCGCCGCCGCGGATGGTCGCAAAGCCAATGCTCGACGGGTCGCGCTCGCCGGTCACACCTTCGCGGGCGTAGACGGCGCAGTCTTTCAGGTCGCGGCCCAGCGCGCTGGCAATCACCTCGCCCATTTTCAGCGCGGTGCCTGAGGGGGCGTCGACTTTGTGGCGGTGGTGGGCCTCGATGATTTCAATGTCGTAGCCGGTGGACAGTGCTTTGGCCGCCATTTCCAGCAGCTTCAGGGTCACGTTCACGCCCACGCTCATATTGGGCGCCATCATGATCGGAATGGTTTTAGCTGCCTCGGCAATCTCGGCCTTTTGCGCCTCGCTAAAGCCCGTCGTGCCAATGACCAAACCCACGCCCAAGGCCCGACATACGGCCAAGTGCGCCATGGTGCCCTCGGGCCGGGTGAAGTCGATCAGCACCTGGCTGTGCTGCAAGCCCGCATGCAAGTCAGCGGTAATGGCGACGCCGGTCACTTTGCCGGCATAGGCGCCAGCGTCTTGCCCAATGGCCGGGCTGCTGGCCATGTCCAGCGCACCCGCCAGGGCAAATGCGCTGTCAGCGCGTACCGCGTCGACCAGCATCTGGCCCATCCGACCAGAAGCCCCGGCGATGGCAACCGCAATGGTGCCCGTATTTGTCGTTGTCTGGACCATGTGTCCTGCTCCCTGTTGACTGGTTGGTGCTCACATCCCTGCTGTCACGCACGGTAGCCCCGGTACGCCACGCGAACGCCTGCGCTATTTGGTAAGCGGCTCTAAGGGCGGATAACTGGCCGCGCTGGGTGCTGCCAGCAAGGCAGCGGGCGCGGTTGCCGCGGCCGGTGGGGGGTACTTGGCCAAGGCCGACTCGCTCGCCTCCAAGCTCTTAGCCGCAGGCGTGTTGGCCGGCTTGCGCAAGCTTCCGACAAACTCAGACTCACTGGGCAGCGCATCGGCTTCTATGCGTTCGAGCTTGTCGTCCTTGAAAAACACAGTAACGTGGCGCTCTTGGGAGGCCACGCCTTGGCGTTGGATGGTAAAGGTGTAGTCCCAGCGCTGCGCATGGAACGGACTGGCCAGCAAAGGCGTTCCCAACACGGCCAGCACCTGGGCACGCGGCGCGCCGGTTTGCAGGGCTGCCAATTGCTCGCTCGTGACCACATTGCCCTGCACAATATCCATGCGGTAGGGCGTCACCAGGCTGGGCACCGCGCGGCTCACCCGGTCGAAGCCAGCACAGGCAGTCAGTGCCAAGGCGCCTATCAGCAAACCTGCCAGGGCCACACGGCGGTGAACGAGCGAAAGAAGGGTCATGTGCGGGCGTTGGGCGGCAGTAAGATCGAACCATTGTAGCCTTGCCCCCCAGGCTCGCCCCTCGCGACCGTAGCGCCATGACCAACATCCACGAACTCAAAAGCACCGGGCTCAAAGCCACCATTCCCCGGCTCAAAATCCTGGAAGTCTTTCAGCGCGGCGGCCAGCGCCACATGTCGGCCGAAGACGTGTTTCGCGTGCTGCTGCAAGAGCGCGCCGACGTGGGCCTGGCCACCGTGTACCGCGTGCTCACCCAGTTTGAGCAAGCCAGCATCCTCAACCGCAGCCAGTTTGAGGGGGGGAAATCGGTCTACGAGCTCAACGAGGGTCAGCACCATGACCACATCGTCTGCCTGGACTGCGGCCAGGTCGAAGAGTTTTACGACCCCGAAATCGAGCGCCGCCAGCAGTCCGTGGCCGCCACCAAAGGCTTCACCATCACCGACCACGCGCTAAGCCTTTACGCCACCTGTAACAAGGCGCAATGTCCGAACCGCAGCGCGACGCGGCTATAAAAAAAGCCCCCAGGCTTTGCAGCCTGGGGGCTTTTAACTTGTTCATTCTCAAGCTGGCATCAAGCCAGCGAGGGAATTAGAAGTTGTAACGCACGCCGGAAGCGAACTTGGTACTGGTGTTGGTCGTGGTAGAGCCGATGGCAGTCGTATCGGTCTTGTTGTAGCCCGCGTAGATTGCAGTAGCTGCATTCCAGGCGTAAACCACTTGCGCGCCGACAGAAGTTGTCTTGCCGTCGTTAGCAACACCAGCAACAGTCGATGTCTCCGTTGCATAACCCAAAGCAACCGTGGTTGCCTTGTTCACAGGGATCGACAGACCGATGGTGGTACCGGTGTCTTTGCCGGACACGCCTGTGGCGAGGTCGGCGCTGGCGGATTCAAAGCCAATGTTCACGGTTGCGACGCCCAGGTTGTAGCCAGCAGCCAAGATCCAAGCGTTGGTGTACATACCAGCCATTGACTCTTTGACGTGCGTGCTGGTCAACACTTTTTCCGTTGCCAGGTTCACCGACAGAGGGCCGTTGGCGTAGTTCACGCCAAAACCGGTGTAGTTGGTAGCGCTGGTGGTGGCGGTTGCATCAGCATTGGGGGCGTACATCACCACTGCGTTGAAGCCGCCCACGGTGGGGGTGGTGTACTGGAAGGAGTTCTTAGCAGCGCCAGAACCGTCAGTTCCGTTGTCGCCATGGAAGCCGCCGTAGAAGGCGTTGCCCATTGCGGTGAAGCCGTTGTATTCCAGAGCGTCATTGAACGCGCTGTCGTAAGGCGTCCACATTTTGCCCACAGCCACGGTACCGAAGCTACCGGTCAAGCCCAGGAAAGCTTCACGGTTAAACACGGATGTCGCCGTACCGTCTTTTGCGCTAGCGCCCAGCGTGCCGTCAGTCGCGCCCAATTTGCCTTCGATTTGGAAGATGCCTTTCACGCCAGAAGCGATCTCGGACGAGCCCTTCACGCCAAGGCGGCTGGTTTCGTAGTTGCCGGAGCCGAATTGAGCGCCTTGGTTGACAGCGCCAACGGCGCTGTCGGTCTTGACAGAAACGCCAGCGTCCAACTTGCCGTACAAAGTCACTTCAGCAGAAGCGGCGCCCATGGCTGCGATGGCAGCGATAGCGATGAGAGTTTTTTTCATTTTTTGATTCCTAAATTGAAAAGTTAAGAAATAAAACCAGCCCAGGCCACCTTGGAGAAGGATGCTTGGGCCGGCTTGTTCGAAGCGAACGAG
>CANFWT010000068.1 GCA_947450895.1 Comamonadaceae bacterium
AAGGAAGGCTGTACGCTGACCAGTACATTGCCAAACTGCTTGCCCAGCACAAAAATCGAGTTGCCATTGCTCAGCTGGCGACCAGGCGCTGGACCCCACTGCGCTTCAATCTCTTTGAGCCAACGCTCGCGCCGGACGTGGTCGTCGGCACTGATCAGGGTATGTACGTTCGCATCTGCGCCGTATTGGGCGGCGTTGCCATGTAGCAGGGCGTCGCGCAGTGCGTCCACGCTGGGCGGCAGGTCCACGGTGTAGCCCTGCGCTTGCATGCCGGTCAGGGTGTGCATCAGCGACTCAAACACCGAGAGGTACGCCGCCGTGCCAATATTGCCCGCATTGGGCGGGAAGTTAAATAGCACGATGGCCACTTTGCGCGCGCTGCGCGCACCGCGCTTAAGGGCCACCAGCTTGGTCACGCGCGCGGCCAGCATGGTGGCGCGCTCGGGGCAGGAATGCATGTCTTGCGCGGTGTCGGCGGCCTTGAAGGTGCAGGCGTGGTGGCAGCCGGTGCAGGTGACGCCGGGTGCGCCGGGGCGCCCGCCAAAAACCATGGGTCCGGTCGAGCCGTCGAGTTCGGGAATGGCGACCATGATGGTGCTTTCCACCGGCAGCAGGCCACGGTCCGAACCGCCCCACTGGTCCAGGGTCTGAAACTCCACCGGGTGCGCAGCCACGTAAGGCACGTCCAGGCCAGCCAGCACTTCTTCGGCGCCCTTGGCGTCGTTGTAGGCCGGGCCACCGACCAGTGAGAAGCCGGTGAGCGAAACTACCGCGTCCACACAGACGCGACCGTCCTGGTAAAAGAAGGCATCAATCGCGGGGCGCGAATCCAGCCCGGCGGCAAAGGCCGGAATCACGCGCAGGCCACGTGCTTCCAGGCTGGCGATCACGCCGTCGTAATGCCCCGCATTGCCGGCCAGCAAATAGGAACGCATCAGCAGCAAGCCCACCGTGCCGCGCACCGCGCCCTGGGCGGGCAGAGGCAGGGCTTGGGCCTCTTCTGCGAAGCGCCCTGCCAGACGCGGGTGGTAGACGCCAACTTCGGGGTAATGCACCGGCGCTTCCACCTTGAAGCTGCCGCGCAGGCTGCGCCGGGGACCGTCAGCGCCCCGGTCCACCACGTGGCGCACCAGGTTGAGCACGTTGTCGTCCGAGCCGCTCATCCAGTACTGCATGGCCAGAAAGTAGGCGCGCACGTCTTGCGCGGTGCCTGGAATAAAGCGCAGCATTTGCGGCAGGCGGCGTAGCATTTTCATTTGCGCAGCGCCCCCAGTGGGCTTTTTGCCCTTGTCGCCGCGCAGTTTTTTGAGCAGCGCCATCGGGCCGCTGGCGGGTTTGAGCATGTCAAACTGGCCCAGACGGGTGAGTTGGGTGACCTCGGTGGCCGACGCGATGCAGATCATGGCGTCGCATTGCATGCGCCGCGCCCGCAAGTCTTCCAGGATGGGCAGGAAGTGGTCTTCCAGAAACAGCATGCCAGCCACCACGATGTCGGCCTGGGCAATGTCGGCCTTGCAGCGGGCGATCAGCTGGTCGTTGCCTGCGTACTCCGAGGCGGCGTGCAGGCTCACGCTCAGGCCTGGCAGTTCGTGCGCTAGCGTGCGCTGCGCCCGTGCCAGCGCGCTGGCCAGGTGCGTGTCCATGGTCACGATCACCAGTTTGATCGGTGTTTGGGGACGGGGCGACGCCGCTTTAGCGAGAGAAATGGGCTTTAGCGTCATACAAAGTCTCCACCGTGATCAGAGCCAGACCGTGGTCCACGGCATACCGCTCGGTGTTGCGTCGGGCTTTGCCGCGCACAAAGAAGGGAATCTTTTTCAGTTCGCGCTCGGCGTCGGCGTTCCAGGCAGCAACCAAAATGGCTTCGCTGGCCGGCGCGCTTTCGCTGCCTGCTGCCGGGGCCGCGCTGGGGGCCTCCTGCATGACGCCGCCGCCCAGGTGCGAGGGTGCAGCGTCTTCGTGGAACTCAGAGTCGCCGCGGAACATGCCAATCAAATGTTCTTCCAGGCCCATCATCAGCGGATGCACCCAGGTGTCAAACAGCACGTTGGCGCCTTCAAAGCCCATTTGCGGGGAGTAGCGCGCTGGAAAGTCTTGCACATGCACCGGCGCAGAGATCACGGCGCAGGGCACGCCCAGGCGCTTGGCGATATGGCGCTCCATCTGCGTACCCAGCACCAGTTCGGGCTGCAACTCCGTAATGCGCGCTTCCACTTCCAGGTAGTCGTCACTGATCAGGGGTTCCACGCCATAGAGCTTGGCGGCGTCGCGCACTTCGCGCGCAAATTCGCGGCTGTAGGTGCCAATGCCGACCACGGTAAAGCCCATCTCTTCGCTGGCCACTTTGGCAGCCGCCACAGCATGGGTGGCGTCGCCAAACACGAACACGCGCTTGTGGGTGAGGTAGGTGGAATCCACCGAGCGGGCGTACCAGGCGGCGCGCGACACGGCCTGGGCCAGCGCCACTTCGGGGTCCAGGCCGGCCAGCGTGGCCACTTCGCGCACAAACGTGCGGGTGGCGCCGGTGCCTAGGGGGATGGATTTGGTGAACGGCTGGCCAAAAGTGCGCTGCAGCCACTGCGCCGTCAGGTTGGCGATTTCGGGGTAAAGCACCACATTGAAGTCGGCGTTGGCCAGACGCCCCAAATCTTCGGGCGTGGCCGACAGCGGTGCCACCACGTTGATGTCGATGCCCATGCCGGTCAGCAGGGTGCGGATTTCTTGCAGGTCATCGCGGTGGCGAAAGCCAAGTGCGGTGGGTCCGAGGATGTTGCAGCGTGGCTTTTTCGCCTCAGTGTTTTCACCTAGAGGGTCGGCAGGCTTGGCCAGATTGCGCACCAATTGGTAAAAAGTTTCTGAGGCGCCCCAGTTTTCCTTGCGTTGGTAGGCAGGCAATTCCAGCGCCACCACGGGCACTGGCAGGTTCAGGGCTTTGCACAGGCCGCCTGGGTCGTCCTGAATCAGTTCGGCGGTGCAAGACGCGCCCACCAGCATCGCTTGGGGCTTGAAGCGCTCAAAGGCCTCGCGCGCGGCGGTCTTGAACAGCTCTGCGGTGTCGCCGCCCAAATCCCGGGCTTGGAAGGTGGTGTAGGTCACCGGCGGGCGCTTTTGCAGGCGCTCGATCATGGTGAACAGCAGGTCCGCGTAGGTGTCGCCCTGGGGGGCGTGCAGCACGTAGTGCACTTGCTCCATCGCCGTGGCTACCCGCATGGCGCCCACATGGGGCGGGCCTTCATAAGTCCAGAGCGTGAGTTGCATGGTGCGGGGCTCCGGACTACTTAGGCCGCCAAGCGCATGCGGCGCACCAGCGGTCGGGTGAACAGTTCGGCCAGATCGGCCGCCTGGTCAAAACCCTGGATGGGTGTGAACACCAGCTCGATCGCCCACTTGGTGGTCATGCCTTCGGACTCCAGCGGGTTGGCCAGACCCAGGCCGCAGACCACGATGTCCGGTCGCTCGGCGCGGCAGCGGTCGAGCTGTTTTTCCACGTGCTGGCCTTCGGACAAACGGGTGCCCTCGGGCAGCAAGGCCAGTTCGTGCGCCATATGGTGGCGGTGCAAATACGGCGTGCCGACTTCGATGAGCTGCATGCCCAGTTCGCGGGCCAAAAAGCGCGCCAGGGGAATTTCCAGCTGGGAATCGGGGAAAAAGAAGATGCGTTTGCCGTCCAACGTAATGCGCGCCCGCGCCAGCGCCACATTGGCGCGCTGCGTAGCGGGTGCCACGGCAGCGTCAAACGCGGCCGGTGCAATGCCGAAGGCCTGGGCGGCGGCTTGCAGCCAAAGGGTGGTGCCTTCCACGCCCAGCGGGAAAGGCGCACCCAGTAGTACCGCGCCGCGCGCCTGCAGCGCCCGTGCCGTATCCGCCAAAAAGGGTTGCGCCAGCAGCAAGCGGGTGTTGGCGCCCACCGGGGCCATGTCTGAGGCGCGCCGGGGTGGGAAAAAGCGTACGCGGGCAATGCCCATTTGCTTGAACAGGCGCAAAAACTGGTCTTCCACCACGTCAGCGAGGGCGCCGACCACCAGCAACTCGGGCGGCGCATCGGGCGCTGCGGCGGGCAAACCGGGCACCATGGACGCCAGACAGGCGTCCTCGCCCTGGGTGAACGTGGTCTCGATACCGCTGCCGGAGTAATTGAGCACCCGCACTGCGGGTGAAAACGTGGTCGACAGGCGGGCCGCGGCGCGGGCCAGGTCGAGTTTGATGACCTCAGACGGGCAAGAGCCGACCAAAAACAGCAGTTTGATCTCGGGGCGGCGCGCCAGCAGCTGCTGCACCACGCGGTCGAGTTCGGTGTTGGCATCGGCCAGACCGGCCAGGTCCCGCTCGTCGATGATGGCGGTGGCAAAGCGCGGCTCGGCAAAAATCATCACCCCGGCGGCCGACTGGATCAGGTGCGCGCAGGTGCGCGAGCCGACCACCAGAAAAAATGCGTCCTGGATTTTGCGGTGCAGCCAAATGATGCCGGTCAGGCCACAAAACACCTCGTGCTGACCGCGCTCGCGCAGCACGGGCGCGTCGCTGCAGCCTCCCGAGGGGATGACCTTGATGGGCATGACCACGGCGCTCATGCCGCCAAGCCCAGGTCGGTTGCGCTGGCACTGCCTGCCTGCAGGCTGGCCTCATGGTCCAGGCGCGCTGCGCGCAGCTTGAGCAAGAACTGGCCTGCGTTGACCACATAGGCGGTGTAGGCGGCCAGCGCCAGGTACATCAGCGGTACGCCCGAGAGCGCGCCAGTGGCCATGGCCCACAGGTAGCCGGTGTGCAAGGCCAGCACCAGCATGCTGAACACGTCTTCCCAGAAAAACGCCGGGGCAAACAAGTAGCGCCCATAGACGGCTTTTTCCCAAATGCAGCCGGTAATCATGATGGTGTAGAGCGCCATCGTCTTCACCACCACCGACTGGTTGGCGATGTCCAGCCCGTTGCCGGTCAGCAAAAAGCGCAGCACCAGCCCCAGGCTGCCCAAAAAGATAAAAAATTGGATGGGCGCCAGCAAACCTTGGACAAAGGTCCAGATGGATGCGTCGCGCCGGATGCGCTCCTCCGCGCTGTAAAGCGGTCGCCGCGCTTGGGCTGCCTTGGATGCAGCCTGCAAAGGGGGATGGGATGGGTGGGCCATGAAACCCAATTTATCCCCGCTTCAAGCAAATGTCAACTTTTTGTTACGTAAAAATTTTTTGACACTTATTTTAATCCTACCGTTTTAATCAGGTATAAGAAAAGCTTTGATTTATGTCAAAGACAGGCGTAAAACGAAGCGATTGGTTGCAACGTACGGCGATTTTGCTGGTGTACCTGTTGGACTTGGCGCCTGTGATGGAGGCCGTAAATAAGAGATAAGAGCCTTGGCACGAACTGGGGCGCGTTCGCCTGAAGGGCGAAATCCCATAACGAGGAGACAAAAATGGGTTCCAGCAACCGGATCAGTTTGGTTTCAGATGGAAATTCGGGTGAGTCCGGCAGCTCTGACGCATGGTCAAAGCGGGGTCGGACCGACAAGAGCGCATACGCTTCGACACGCGCTGAATTCAGTCTTTTGGCGCAGGACGACCACACCGTGGCGGTGCTGGCCCAGGCGATTCAGCATGAAATTATTCCGCGCTTGATGCTTGCCCACAAAACGCCTCAACTCTGCGAAATGCCTGCTGATTACGCTGCTGTCGTTGTCACCCCCGACATGGTGGTGCGATTTTCCGACCTCATTTTGGCCCGCAGCGAAGTTCAGGCGCTTGAGCTGATCGAATCCTTGCGGATCAAGGGTGCACCGATCGAATCCATTTACCTTGATCTGCTGGCGCCCGCCGCGCGCTACCTGGGCGAGTTGTGGGAAGAGGACCGGTGTGATTTCACCGACGTCACTATTGGGCTGGGGCGTTTGCAAAACATGCTGCACGAGCTCAGCGCCGAGTTTGAAAAATACAAGAACCCCGTGCGCAACGGCTTGCACATTTTGCTGGTTCCAACGCCTGGCGAACAACACACCTTCGGCCTGGCCATGGTGGCAGAGTTTTTTCAGCGCGAAGGTTGGGACGTCACCGGCGGCCCCTATGAACTTTTGGATGATCCAGTTGCCATGGTCAGACGCCAGAAATACGATGTCGTGGGTTTCTCTCTGGCAACCGACCGGCACTTGGAGCAATTGGCGCAATGTATCCGCGCCGTTCGAAAAGCATCCCAACACCCCGGTGTGTGCATAATGGTAGGTGGTCCACTTTTTGCTAGCAACCCTGATTTCTTTGAGCGCGTGGGCGCTGATCTGCTGGCAGGTGACGGAAGCTTAGCGCCGGGCTTGGCGCGATTGCATTTGTCTTCCGGGCTGGCTGCGCATTAGCGGCTGACTTTCCCAGATTCCCTACCGGACTACCCATGAACCAAGTTATTCAAACGTCAGCTTCGCATCCCATAGGGCGTTTTGAAGATCCAGAGCGCGTCTTTTCTCACTTGGATGCAGACCTTGCGGCGACGTTGATCACGGCTGCAGCCGACGTGGTCCTGGTCATGGATGAAACCGGCGTGATTCGCGATGCGGCCTTCGGCAGCGATGAGATGGTGGGTCAGGGCTACCAGCACTGGTTGGGCAAGCCTTGGGACCAGACGGTGACGGCGGAGAGCCGCGGCAAGGTGGCGTCTTTGTTGCGCGAGGCCGGGGCCGGCAAGGGTCCGAAGTGGCGCCATGTGAACCAGTTTGCCCGTGATGGGAGCGAATTGCCGTTGTCGTATTCGCTTATTCGGGTGCCTGCTTCCAACGGAATGCAAGCCCATGCGATCGCATTCGGGCGCGACCTGCGTCCTCAAGCCGCGTTACAGCAAAAACTGGTTTCCGCTCAGCGCTCGATGGAGCGCGACTATTGGCAGCTCAAGCATATTGAAACCCGCTACCGCTTGTTGTTTCAGGTGACTTCTGAGGCCTTGCTGATTTTGGATGCGAGCACCGAAAAGCCCGAAGACAGCAACCCAGCAGCGCAGGCTTTGTTCGGCGAGGCCCTCAGCAAGAGTGGCTGGAGTCTGCGTGACAGCCTAGAGCAGCGCAGCTACACCGCCTTGAACCAGGTGTTTTCCGGGCTGCGCGCCAGTGGACGCTCTGCACCCTGTGAAGTGCGTTTGTCCGGCAGCGGGGTCGAATTGATGGTGTCGGTATCCTTGTTCAGGCAAGAGCACAGCGCGCACTTTTTATTGCGCTTGGTGCCCAAAGTCGCGCAGTCAGACTCAGCGGGCACCGCCAACGCCAAGCAAATACTTGTTGACGTCATGGAGAGTGCACCTGACGCTTTCGTCGTGACCGACCTGGCGGGTCAGGTGCTCACTGCCAACCGCGCGTTCTTGCAACTCGCGCAAGTGAGCAACGAAGACCTGGTCCGCGGCGAGTCGCTCGAGCGCTGGCTGGGCCGGGCGGGGGTTGACCTGAGTGTGTTGATTTCAAATTTGCGGCAGCGTGATGTGGTGCGTCTGTTTGCAACCCGTATGCGTGGCGATTACGGATCCACGACTGACGTGGAAATTTCTGCTGTTGCGGTCAACACCGGAGAAAAGCGTTGTCTCGGTTTCACGATTCGAGACGTTGGCCTGCGCCTGAATAACGAGACCAAGCCTAGCAAGGAACTGCCGCGATCCACCGGTCAAATGACCGAGTTGGTGGGCCGTGTACCCCTGAAGGACATTGTGCGCGAGACCACCGACCTCATTGAGCAGTTGTGCATCGAGGCGGCGCTCGAACTCACTGGCGACAACCGTGCTTCAGCGGCAGAAATGCTCGGTCTTTCGCGCCAGAGCTTGTATGTGAAGTTGCGCCGCTTCGGGATGGGCGACGCCAGCGCGGATTCTGACGCTGAAAATTAGCAAGGCTGGGGCAGTGCCTGGGCGTATGACCGAGGGCACACCCTAAAAAGTGTAAATTTATCTTGACACTTCAAGGTGTCAAAGATAAAACACTTTGCATGTCGCTTCCCGCCCTTTCCGCCATCGCTGAGCTGTTTAAGCCGATCACCTGGTTTCCGCCGATGTGGGCTTTTACCTGCGGGGTAATTGCCTCCGGTGTTGCGCTCGATGGGAAATGGTGGCTGGTGGTCCTAGGGATTGCCCTGGCGGGCCCCTTTGTCTGCGCGACCAGCCAAGCGGTTAACGACTGGTTCGACCGGCATGTCGATGCGATCAATGAACCGCAGCGCCCCATACCCTCGGGGCGCATGCCAGGGCGCTGGGGACTTGGTATTTCTGTGCTGTGGACGGGCGTTTCACTGGCGGTGGCCTTGGTCTTGGGTCCCTGGGGCTTTGGTGCTGCTGCGCTGGGCTTGGCCTTGGCCTGGGCCTACAGCGCGCCACCACTTCGTTTGAAAGAGAACGGCTGGTGGGGCAATGCTGCCTGCGGCATCAGCTACGAGGGTATTGCCTGGACCACGGGTGCTGCTGTCATGGCAGGCGGGGCAATGCCGGGCGCTCGCTCGCTGCTGTTGGCTTTGCTCTACAGCGTAGGCACCCACGGCATCATGACCCTCAATGATTTCAAGTCCGTCAAGGGTGACCGCGCAATGGGCGTACGCTCACTGCCCGTGCAACTCGGAGAGCAGAAGGCTGCAGGCGTGGCCTGCTGGATCATGGGCCTGTCACAGCTGGCAGTGATTGTGCTGCTGTTTGCCTGGGGCCAGCCGGGCTATGGCTTGGCCGTGGCGGTGCTGCTGGGAATTCAGCTTCTGATGATGGACTATTTTCTGGCCCAAGTGAGCCAGCGCGCCTATTGGTACAGCGGTTTTGGTGTGCCCTTTTTCGTGCTCGGAATGATGGTTAGCGCTTTTGCTCTCAAAGGCCTGGCGCTGGAGTCCTGACATGAAACCCCAAGCAAGCGACGCTGCCAGTCAGCACCCACTCGGAGACATTCGTATGCCAAAGACAGAAACATTTGATGTGGTCGTAGTCGGTGGCGGACCGGCCGGCGCCACAGCAGCCCAGGCTTTGGCGCAAAAGGGCCACAGCGTGCTCCTGCTCGACCGCGCCGGACGCATCAAGCCCTGCGGCGGTGCGATTCCACCGCGCCTGATCAAGGACTTTGAGATCCCTGACCACTTGCTGGTGGCCCGTGCGCGCAGTGCCCGCATGGTTGCGCCCAGTAACCATGCGGTGGATATTCCCATCGACAATGGCTTTGTGGGCATGGTTGACCGTGCTGACTTTGACGAATGGCTGCGTGAGCGCGCGGCCCGCAGTGGTGCGGTACGCCGAATTGGAACTTTTGAGCGGCTCAGTCGTGACCCCGACGGCGTCAGCGTCGTGCACTATCAGGCGCGCGCGCACCACCACCGCGGCGAGGGCACGCCAGCGCAGGTGCGGGCGCGCACCATTATTGGCGCGGATGGCGCCAAGTCGCAGGTGGCGCGACAGTCGATTGAGGGCGCCAAGGAAACCGAATACGTATTCGCATACCACGAGATCGTTAAGGCGCCGGTCGTCAAACCTGCGGGCTACGATGGCACGCGTTGCGACGTTTATTACCAGGGCAAGCTGTCGCCTGACTTTTATGGCTGGGTGTTTCCGCATGGAGACACGCTCAGCATTGGTACCGGCAGCGCGGACAAGGGCTTCTCATTGCGCGGTGCTGTGGGCGCATTGCGCCAATCGGCTGGCCTGGGCGGGGCAGAAGTGCTGCGCCGCGAAGGGGCGCCGCTGCCCATGAAACCGCTCAAACGCTGGGACAACGGGCGTGACGTGGTGCTTGCCGGGGATGCCGCCGGTGTGGTCGCCCCCGCCTCGGGCGAAGGGATTTATTACGCCATGGTGGGCGGCCAACTCGCAGCCCATGCGGCGCATGAACTGCTGCGCACCGGCGACGCGCGTTGCCTCAAGCTTGCGCGCAAACAGTTCATGCAAAAACACCGCACGGTTTTTACGGTACTGGGCATCATGCAATGGTTTTGGTACAGCAGCGAAAAGCGGCGCGAGCGTTTTGTCAAAATTTGCGAAGACCCGGATGTGCAGCAACTCACTTTTGAGTCATATATGAACAAGGAACTGGTGCGCAAAAAGCCCATGGCCCATGTGCGCATCTTCTTCAAGGACATGGCGCATCTGCTGGGTCTGGCGAAGGTCTGATCTTGGAGCATTGGTACGCTTCGGGCGCGCTGGTGGATGCGGTAATGGCTCTGACCGCTGTGGAGTTGCTGGCTTTGTGGGCGTTCCACAAGCGTACCGGGCGCGGCCTGGCGCCGGGCGATTATTTGCTCAATGGCTTTGCCGGACTGGGGCTGATGGTGGCTTTGCGTGGTGCGCTCATGCCGCAGTGGGGTCTGGTGGCATTGGGACTTTTGGCTGCAGGTGCTGCCCACTATGCGGACCTGCTGCTGCGCTTACGCAGCAAAGGCTGATCGCCGTGCGCCGCGCTAGCGCGGCGCAAGTTCGCTCGTACTGCCAAGTCGCACATGCCGCGAAAAATGCTGCGCCAGATAGTCTTCTCCGTGCTCCAGCACAAAGTAGCGAAACGCTTCGGCCGCAGGCGAAAGCAATTTGGACAGCATGTGCACCACGTTCCATGCGCGCACGACCGGTGCGCCCTGTACGTCCAGCACCGCAATCAATTGGTTGTCGAGTTCCAGGCCCAGCGTGTGCAGCGACAAAAAGCTCAGGCCCATACCGGCCATGACTGCCTGCTTGATGGTCTCGTTGCTGGCCATCTCCATGGTCACATGCGGCTCAACACGGGCGGTGCTCAAAAAGCGCTCCAGTGCTGCGCGCGTACCTGAACCCGGCTCGCGCAAGATGAAAGGCTGCCCCTGCAGATCCCCAGGCGCCAGCGTCTCACCCTGCGCCAGCGGGTGTTTGACGGGTGCGACAAACACATGCGGGTGTGCTGCAAAAGGCTCCGCGCGGGTGGCCAGTTCGTTGGGCGGCCGGCCCATGATGGCGATGTCAACTTCATTGGCTTGCAGCATCTTGACCAACTGTTCGCGATTTCCCACGACCAATTTGATATCAATGCCTTCGTGCTCTTTGCGGAACTGCGCCAGCAAGTGGGGCAAGAAATACTTGGCGGTGCTGACCATCCCAATGGTGAGCAAGCCCACTTCGAGCTTTTGCAAGCGGGCTGCAGCGTCCTCGGCGTCTTTGAGGGTGGCGAGCATCTTGCGCGCGTAGACCAGCATGTATTCGCCCACCGTCGTCAGTGCCACGCTGCGTCCGCTGCGGTCAAACAGCGGCATGCCAATGTGCCTCTCCAGCTCGCGCACCTGCATGGTGATGGCCGGGGGCGTCAGGCTCAGGGTTTGGGCGGCACGCGCAAAGCTCAGGTGGCGCGCCACTTCGCTGAAAACGCGCAACTGGCGGAAGGTGGCATTTTTCATTAAGCAATACCTTAAGTGAAATCCAATAATAAGTGAATTTACTTTATTTGAAGACGCCAATACATTCCTCTCCAGCCACCCTACAACCCTTTGAGGAGACAGACATGAGCGACAACGACAGCGGAACCGGCCAGATCACCGACGCCAAAAAGCGCTACAGCGCGGGCGTTTTGAAATACAAGCAAATGGGCTACTGGATGCCCGATTACGTGCCCAAAGACACGGACACCTTGTGCCTGTTTCGCATCACCCCGCAAGACGGCGTGGACCCCGAAGAAGCCGCTGCAGCCGTGGCGGGCGAGTCCAGCACCGCCACCTGGACGGTGGTGTGGACCGACCGCCTGACCGCTTGCGACAGCTACCGCGCCAAGGCCTACAAGGTCATTCCCGTGCCCAACAACCCGGGCCAATATTTCGCCTACGTGGCCTATGACTTGATTTTGTTCGAGGAGGGTTCCATTGCGAACATGACCGCCAGCCTGATTGGCAATGTGTTCAGCTTTAAACCGCTTAAGGCGGCACGCCTGGAGGACATCCGCATTCCCGTGGCCTACGTGAAGACCTTCAAAGGGCCGCCCACCGGCTTGGTGGTGGAGCGCGAGCGTTTGGACAAGTTTGGCCGCCCCTTGCTGGGCGCCACCACCAAGCCCAAGCTGGGCTTGTCGGGCCGCAACTACGGACGCGTGGTGTACGAAGGCCTCAAAGGCGGTCTCGACTTCATGAAGGACGACGAGAACATCAACAGCCAGCCCTTTATGCACTGGCGTGACCGCTTTTTGTTTGTCATGGACGCGGTCAACAAAGCCAGCGCCGAGACCGGCGAGGTCAAAGGCAGCTACCTCAACATTACCGGCGCCACCATGGAAGACATGTACGAGCGGGCCGAATTTGCCAAAGACCTGGGCTCGGTGATCGTGATGGTGGACCTGGTGATTGGCTGGACCGCGATCCAGTCCATGGCCAACTGGTGTCGCAAAAACGACATGATCATGCACATGCACCGCGCGGGCCACGGCACCTACACGCGCCAGAAAAACCACGGTGTGAGCTTCCGTGTGATCGCCAAGTGGCTGCGCCTGGCGGGCTGCGACCACTTGCACACCGGCACGGCCGTGGGTAAATTGGAAGGCGACCCGATGACCGTGCAGGGCTACTACAACGTCTGCCGCGACAGCTACACCAAGATGGACCTGCCGCGCGGCCTGTACTTTGACCAGGACTGGGCTGACCTGAAAAAGATCATGCCGGTGGCCAGCGGCGGCATCCACGCCGGGCAAATGCACCAACTGATTGACCTGTTCGGCGACGACGTGGTGCTGCAGTTTGGCGGCGGCACCATCGGCCATCCCATGGGCATCCAGGCCGGTGCGGTAGCCAACCGCGTGGCCTTGGAGACCATGGTCAAAGCCCGCAACGAGGGGCGCAACATCTTGCAAGAAGGCCCGGAAATCCTGAAGCAAGCTGCCAACCATTGCACGCCGCTCAAGGCCGCCTTGGACACCTGGGGCGACATCAGCTTCAACTACCAAAGCACCGACTCCAGCGACTACGCCACCACCCCGTCTGTTGCCTGAACCCGCCCCACGCACAAGGAGAAACCTACCATGATGACCAACCCTACCGGCCGCCTCACCCAAGGCCAGTTCAGCTTTTTGCCCGACCTGATCGATGCCGAAATCACGCTGCAAATTGAATATGGCCTGAAAAAAGGCTACGCCTGGAGCGTGGAATACACCGACGACCCGCACCCGCGCAATACCTACTGGAGCATGTACGGCAACCCGATGTTTGACCTGCACGACGCCGCTGGCGTGATGCACGAGCTGCACGCCTGCCGCGCGGCCTTTCCCCAGCACTACATCCGCATGATGGCCTTCGACTCCACGCGCGGCGTAGAGACCATTGCCATGAGCTTCATCGTCAACCGCCCTGCCGTGGAGCCCGGTTTCATGCTGGAGCGCCAAGAGGTCAACGGTCGCTCGCTGCGCTACACCACGCGGGGCTACGGTGCCAACCAGCCCGAAGGCGAGCGCTACAAGGGTTAATCGCCCGCACCCGCCACCACCAGAATTGCCATGAACGCACCCTCCTACTCCATTCCTGGCAGCACGCCCGCCTTGAAGGTCGCTGCCAGCGTGCCCGAGCCCGCCGATACGGCAGCCAGCGCCACGGCGCAGGCCCGCTCGGTGGGCGAGGTGCTGGAGGGCTCGCAGGTGGAGGCGGTGCTGGCCGAGCTGGACGCCGACCTGGTGGGGCTGGTGCCGGTCAAGGCGCGCATTCGTGACATTGCGGCGCTCTTGGTCATCGACAAACTGCGCATCAACCTGGGGCTGACCAGCCAGGCGCCGAGTTTGCACATGTGCTTTAGCGGCAACCCTGGCACCGGCAAAACTACGGTTGCCATGCGCATGGCGCAAATCCTGCACCGCCTGGGTTACGTGCGCAAGGGCCACCTGGTGTCGGTCACGCGGGACGATCTGGTGGGCCAGTACATAGGCCATACCGCCCCCAAGACCAAAGAGGTCTTGCAGCGCGCTATGGGCGGCGTATTGTTCATTGACGAGGCCTACTACCTGTACCGCCCCGAGAACGAGCGCGACTACGGCCAAGAGGCCATCGAAATTCTGCTGCAGGTGATGGAAAACCAGCGCAAAGACCTGGTGGTCATTCTGGCCGGCTACCACGACCGCATGGAAACCTTCTTCCAGTCCAACCCTGGTATGCGTTCGCGCGTGGCGCACCACCTCGACTTTCCCGACTACTCGGTGCCAGAGTTGCTGCACATCTCCAGCAAAACCCTGGCGCAGCAAAACTACCGTTTTGGCCCCGGCGCGCTGGAGGCGTTCGAGCAGTACCTGGGCCTGCGCATTGCCCAACCCCAATTCGCCAACGCCCGCAGCGTGCGCAACGCCTTGGACCGCGCGCGCCTGCGCCAGGCCAGCCGCTTGTTTGCCGACCGCGAGCGGATTTTGACCGCGCAGGACCTGACCACGATCGAGGCCAGCGATATTTTGGCCAGCCGCTTGTTTTCTAGCGGCGCCGTTTGAAAGACCCCCATGCTGCAAGCCCTGATATTTGACGTGGACGGCACCCTGGCCGATACCGAATCCGCGCACCGCGCCGCCTTTAACCAGGCTTTTGCCGAAGAGGGCTTGGACTGGGTCTGGGACGAGGCGCTGTACACCGAACTCTTAAATATCTCGGGCGGCAAAGAGCGCATCCTGCACTACTGGCAATCCACCCGGCCCGGCATGGTGGAGCTTGCTGGTGACGGCCTGCGTGACACCATTGCCCGCCTGCACGAGCACAAGACCGCCGCCTACGAGGGCATGGTGAACGACGGACAGGTGGTGCTGCGCCCCGGCGTGCTGGCGCTGATTGACGCCGCCCACCAGGCGGGGCTGGCGCTGGCCATTGCCACCACTACCTCGCCGGTCAATATTGCCGCGCTGTTGCGCAAGGCCATTGGCCCGGACTGGCGCACATTTTTCAGCGTGGTCGAGGACGCGTCCACCGCGCCGGTGAAAAAGCCCAACCCCCAGGTCTATCTGCAAACCTTGCAGCGCATGGGGCTGGGCGCAAGCCAGTGCTTGGCGATTGAGGATTCCGCCAATGGGCTGCAAGCTGCGCGCGCTGCAGGCCTGGCCACCATCATCACGTCCAACCGCTTTACCCAGCACCACAGTTTTGACGGCGCGCTGCGCGTCCTGCCCGACTTGCAAGACGTCACCGTGGCCCAGTTGCAAGCCTGGCACGGCCAGCGCGCCTGACATCCACCTTTTTGCCG
>CANFWT010000069.1 GCA_947450895.1 Comamonadaceae bacterium
CAGGCCAGTGACGCCGAACTGGGCCTGGCCTTTGACGGCGACGGCGACCGCTTGGGCATTGTCACCCGCGACGGCAGCAATATCTTCCCCGACCGGCAGATGATGCTGTTTGCCCAGGACGTGCTCGCGCGCGTGCCCGGCGGCACCATTGTGTTTGACGTGAAATGTTCGCAGCGCCTGGCCCCGGCCATTGAGGCCGCCGGTGGCGTGCCGCTGATGTTCAAAACCGGCCATTCGCTGATCAAGGCCAAGATGCGCGAGCTCGACTCGCCCCTGGGCGGCGAGATGAGCGGCCACATCTTCTTCAAAGAGCGCTGGTTTGGCTTTGACGACGGCACTTACGCGGGTTGCCGATTGCTGGAAATTGTGAGCAAGGTGGCGGATTCCAACGCGCTCTTGCACGCTTTGCCCACCAGCTTTTCCACCCCCGAGCTCAACGTGCCTTGCGCCGAAGGCGAGCCGCCTGCGGTGGTGGCGCAACTGGTGGCGCGCGCGGACTTTGCGGCCCCGGCCAGCGTCAACACCATCGACGGC
Source organism: Comamonadaceae bacterium (assembly GCA_947450895.1). Lineage (GTDB taxonomy): Bacteria > Pseudomonadota > Gammaproteobacteria > Burkholderiales > Burkholderiaceae_C > Allorhodoferax. The sequence continues at coordinate 535 of CANFWT010000069.1, forward strand.
CTGCGTGTGGACTGGCCCGACGGCTTTGGCCTGGTGCGCGCGTCCAACACCACGCCGGTGCTGGTGCTGCGCTTTGAGGGCCACACGCCCGAGGCACTTGCACGCATACAGGCGGCCATGCTCGCGCTGCTGCGTGCGGTCAAGCCCGACGCGCAGTTTGAGCAATCGGCGCACTGAATGAACCATGGGCGCACCGGGACCCCATGCGTGTCCTGATCGTCAAGCTCTCTTCGCTGGGCGACGTGGTGCAGACCATGCCGGTAGTGCACGACATCCGGCAGGCTTTTCCACAGGCGCAGATCGACTGGGTGGTGGAAGAGGCTTTCGCGTCCCTGGTGCAAGAGGTCAGCGGATTACGGTGCGTGCTTCCTATTGCGCAGCGGCGCTGGCGCAAGTCGTGGCTTGCCGCACCCACCCGGCGTGAGCGCGCTGCGTTTGCCAGGCTGCTGCAGGAGCAAGCCTATGACGCAGTGATTGATTTCCAGGGCCTCATCAAATCCGCCCTGGTGGCGCGCAGCGCGCGCCTGGCGCCTGGCGGCTTTCGCGCCACCTACGCCAATGCCAGCGAGGCTTGCGCCTACGAATGGCCGGTGCGCTGGCTGCTGGACCGCTTGGTGCCCATGCCACGGCGCATCCACGCGGTGGCGCGCTACCGGCTGCTGGCTGCGCAGGCCTTGGGATATGCGGCCGATGGACCCAACATTTATCCCCTGATGCCCCTGGCGCCTGGTGCGCCGGCGGACGCATTGGGCGTGGTGCTGGCCCACGGCACCACGCGCGCTGACAACGAATGGCCCGAGCGTCAATGGATTGCCTTGGGCCAGCAACTCATTGCCCAAGGCCACACGGTGGAGCTACCCCAGGCGGGCGCTCTGGAACTTGCCCGGGTGCAGCGCATCGCACAGGCCTTGGGCCCGCAGGCCCGCGTCTGGCCGGCGTTGTCGCTGGCGCAGGTGGCGCAGCGCATGGCAGCGTCACGCGGTGTCATTGGCGTGGACTCGGGCTTGAGCCACCTGGCCGTCGCGCTGGACTTGCCCCATGTGCAAATCTTCAGCCAGCCCCGGGCCTGGCGCGCTGGGCCAGTGGCTTGCGCCTACCAAGTGGCGCTGGGGGGGGAGGCTGCACCCGGGGTCGCAGAAGTTTGGGCGGCCTGGTTGGCAGTGGGGGCCGCACATGCGCGGGTCAAGGAGCACCCCCAGTGACGCGCCCAAGCGGTGCTTTGGATCGAAATGTCTGTCAGGCCGGGTCCGCAGCATTGCAATGGCACGAACGCTTGGCCTTGGTGGTGTACAGCGTGGTGTTGGTGTTGCTTCAGGTGCTGTTGCGGCGCAAGTTGCGCCAACGGGCACAGCAAGAGCCCGCCTATGGGCAGAACGTGGAAGAGCGCTTTGGCCAATACGACACGGGACTTGCGCCGCAGGGCGGCTATGTCTGGATCCACGCCGTGTCTTTGGGCGAAACCCATGCGGCGGCAACCTTGCTGCGGCAACTGCGCCAGGCTTTACCTGGTATGCGGCTGCTGTTGACCCATGGCACGGCCACCGGGCGCGCAGCGGGCAAAGACCTGCTGCTACCCGGTGATGTGCAGGTTTGGCAAGCGTGGGACACCCCTGGCGCCACAAGGCGTTTTGTGGCGCGCTTTCGCCCCCAGATTGGATTGCTGGTGGAAACCGAAGTTTGGCCTAATCTGGTGCGCGCCTGTCACGAAGCGGGGGTACCGGTCTGCCTGGTCAATGCGCGCATGAGTGGCAAATCCTTGCGCCAGACCCAACGCTTGCGATGGCTGGCTGCACCAGCCTACCGTGCCTTGAGTGCGGTATGGGCCCAAACCGAAGAGGATGCCCGGCGCCTGCGCGTGCTGGGTGCGCCGGTGGACGCCGTTCTGGGCAACCTGAAGTTTGACACCACGCCTGACGCCCGCCTGCTGGCCCAGGGCCAAGCCCAGCGCCAAGCCGTCGACAAGCCCGTGGTGCTTTTTGCAAGCTCGCGAGAGACCGAGGAGCAGATGCTGCTCGAAGTTTTGCGTGCGCCGCAGTCCTGGGGCGCACCGTCCGGGCGCCCGGACGCAAAGCAGCAAGCCGCCCACCCCCTGGCAAGCGTGCAGTGGCTGGTCGTGCCGCGCCATCCGCAGCGCTTTGATGCGGTGGCCGCATTGTTTGAGTCGGCGGGTCTCAGCGTGTCGCGCCGCAGCGTGGACGGCAGTGGCTTTGCACCAGCCGACATCTGGCTGGGAGACAGCTTGGGGGAAATGGCGCTCTATCTGGGCTTGGCCGACGCCGCATTGCTGGGTGGTAGTTTTGCGCCGCTGGGCGGACAAAACCTGATTGAGGCCGCTGCCTGTGCTTGCCCGGTAGTCATGGGTCCGCATACTTTTAACTTTGCCCAAGCGGCGGAAATGGCGCAGTCGGAAGGGGCGGCATTCGCAGTTGCAGGGATGGCACAAGCGGTGCGATTTGTGCTGCAACTGGTACACAACCCCCAGGTTCTTGAGGACGCCAGCAGTGCGGCCGTCGCATTCGCTGGCCGCCACCAGGGCGCCGCACAGCGTACCTGCGACTACGTCGTGGGCTGGTGTACCGGGCGCGGGCTTTGAGGCGCCGAGCTGCCCTGGGCAAGCCGATTACTTCGCCAATAGGGCGTTGATTTTTTGCAAATCGGCCTCGCTGAGCGTGCCACTGGCTTGGCCCAGTCGCAAGCTGCCCACCAGCACGTCGTAGCGGGCTTTGGCCAGCTTGGCCTTGGTGTCAAACAACTGGCTTTGGGCGTTGAGCACGTCAATATTGATACGAACACCCACCTGGTAGCCCAGCTTGTTGGCGTCCAGCGCGCTTTGGCTCGAGATTTCTGCCGCCTCAAAGGCCTTGACCTGGCCGAGTCCGGACTCTACGCCGTAATAGGCGGTACGGGTACCTTGCGCTGCTTGGCGCTGCGCGTTGTCCAGGTCTGACTGCGCCTTGCTTTCCAGTGAAACAGTTTCCTTAACCCGGTTCTGGATGGAGTAGCCCGCAAACAGAGGAAGGTTCAGAGAGACTCCCACCGTGGTGGCATTGCTGCCGAAGTCTTTGGGGGAGGTGGCTGATCCGTTGTTGGTGGTGGCCTGGTAGCTCGCTACCAGGTCCACGGTTGGTAGGTGGCCTGCGTTGGCTTTGCGGGTCTCCAGTTGGGCTACTTCCAGCAGGGATCGCAATTGCTGCACGCTGGTGTTTTGGCTTTGGGATTGGCTGACCCACTGCTCGACGTCCTTGGGAGCGAAGGCATCCAGGGCGACTGGCTCTGCCACCGGCTTGGGTTGTGTATTTTGTTGTCCCACCAGTTGCGTGAGCGCCAGGGCCTTGACGCGCAGGTCGTTGGCAGCGGCGATTTCTTGCGCGATCACCAAGTCAAAGCGGGCCTGGGCTTCGCGGGTGTCGGTAATGGTGGAGGTTCCGACCTCGAAATTGCGCTTGGCAGACGCTAATTGTTCTTGCACCGCGGTTTTTTGGGCTTTAACGAAGGTCAGGCTGTCACTGGAGGCCAGCACGTCAAAGTAAGCTTGGCTGAGCCGGACGATCAGGTCTTGTTCGGCAGCCTTGAGGGCCGCTGCCGCTTGTTCGTTGGCCTTGAGGCTTTGTGCATAGCTGGCGTCGTCCGCCGGTCGGTACAGCGATTGCGAGGCGCTGAGTGTGGCCGATTGGGTAGTGAATGCGCGATCGGTCGCCGCGCCGGCAATCGAACCGCTTTCATAGTTGGTACGCGCGAGGTTGGCGCCCAGGCCCACTTTGGGAAGCCACAAAGCACGCGCCTGGTCAGATTTGGCCAGCGCTGCGTCGTATTGCGCTTTGGCTGACTGGTAAGCCGCATCGTAGCCGCGCGCAGCAGCATACAGATCCACCAGACTTTGGGCTTGGACCGAGGCCCCGAGCGCGAGCGCGATGAGCAGGGGAAGGCGCCGAAAGCGTGCGAATGGGGGTGTGCTGAGCATGGTGGAGTCTCGGTAATTGAGGGACGCGGTGGCTTTGGAAATCTGGGGGTGACGATGAGACGGCCTTGAGCGAGCGTGCTGAAGGCGCCTCAGTAGCGGGGTATTGACGGGTCGACTTGCGTGGCCCAAGCGTCTATGCCGCCAGCGATGTTGACGACTTCGGTAAATCCGTTGCCCACCAAAAATCGGGCAACTTGCATGCTGCGTGCGCCATGGTGGCACAAACATGCAATGGGCTGGTCCGGGTCCAGCTCAGCGAGTCGAAGCGGCACGCTGGCCATCGGGATCGTGACCAACCTGTAGCCATGTTTGGCACTGTCATTGCCCACCTGAGCCCACTCCAGTTCTCTGGGTTCACGCACGTCGAGCAACACTGCGTGCTCCAGTGGATGCGATTGCGCCACGGTTGCCAGCCAGTGTGCAAAATCAACAGGTGCTATTTGGTCGATCATGGGTACGCGAAGGCCGTTGTGCGTGCTTCAGGGTCAAAAGTGAAAGTGTGAATGTTCGGCAAAACCGTGCAGGCGCGGTGCATTGGCGTCCCACAGCTTGACACTGCGCACCTCCGCCGGGCCCACGCGCGTAGCCAATGTGGCGCACATGATGGGCTCGTCCCCCACCACTGCGATCAGGCGGCCGCCGACGGCCAGAAGGTCTAGCAGGTGCTGCGGCAGCTGCTGCACCGACCCGCTAAGCACAATGGCGTCAAACAGTCCTTCGGTCGCCAGCGATTGGGCTCCGTCTGCCACGCGGACCTCGACCTTGCCAATGCCAGCGTTTTGCAGATTGGCGCGCGCCACGGCGGCCAGGCTGGGATTGATTTCCAAGGACAACACGCTGGCGCACTGTTGGGCCAGCAAGGCAGCCATATAGCCCGACCCGGTGCCGACCTCGAGCACCCGCTCATGGCCTTGCAGCTGCAGGTCTTGCAAGAGGCGGGCCTCCATGCGCGGCGCCAGCATGCATTCACCATGGCCCAACGGGATTTCCAGGTCTGCAAACGCCAATGCATGGTGCGCGGCCGGTACGAAGTCTTCACGCGGCACCACCGAGAGTATTTCCAATACCCGGGCATCGAGCACGTTCCAAGGGCGGATTTGCTGCTCAATCATATTGAAGCGGGCTTGAGCGATATTGCTGAGTTCCATAGCGTGTTCTCAAAAAAAGGGTGGTTTGCCAGGCGATGGGGTAATTTTACCGGCCCGGTCTCGCTGCCGGCGAGCGCCCGCTGTCAGAAGCAAAAAAGCGCCGCGCCCATTGCGCCAGGTCATCCATGTAGCAGTACACCACCGGCACCACCACCAGCGTCAGCAGCGAGGAGGTGATGACGCCGCCAATCACCGCCTGGCCCATGGGGGCGCGCATTTCGGAGCCTTCGGTTAAAGCAAAGGCCAGGGGCACCATGCCAAACACCATGGCCAGCGTGGTCATCAGGATGGGGCGCAGCCGAACCTTGGCAGCCAGCAGCAGCGCCGCATTGCGGTCCAAGCCGGGAACCGCGCTGCCAGCGGCATTTGCGCCGGGTTCACGGGCGCGGATCGCAAAATCCACCAGCAAAATCGCATTTTTGGTGACCAGCCCCATGAGCATGATGATGCCGATCACCGAAAACATCGACAGTGTCGAGTTAAACATCAGCAAGGCCAGCACCACGCCAATCAAGGTCAGCGGCAGCGCCGTCATCAGTGCCAGCGGCTGCAAAAAGCTTTTGAACTGGCTCGCCAGGATCATGTAGATGAAGATCACGGCCAGCGCCAGGGCGGAAATGGCGTAGCCAAAGGCCTCTGCCATGTCCTTGGTGGAGCCGCTGAACTTGTAGCTGTAGCCCGGCGGCATAGCGATCTCGTCCATCACTTTTTTAATGTCGGCAGACACTTCGCCGGCCGAGCGGCCCGATACATTGCCGCTGATAGCCACTTCGCGCGTGAGGTCGCGCCGGTTGATCTGGTTGGAGCCCGTCGTCTCGACCACCTTCGCTATCTGGTTGAGCCGCACGATACGGCTGCTGCCATCGCTCGCATTGGTCAGCGCAAAGGGCAGGCGCTCCAGGTCTTGCGGTGTGTTGCGGGCTTCGGGGTTCAGGCGCACATTGACGTCGTAGGTCTGGTCGTCGCCGGCACGCCAGTTGCCCACGGTTTGGCCGGCGACCAGGGTGCGCAGGCTGTTGCCAACCTGGGCTACGTTCAGGCCCAAGTCCGACGCCGCGTCGCGCCGCACCTCCACGTTGAGCGTGGGTTTGTTGGGTTTAAAACTGGAATCGATGTCCACCAGGCCAGGCACGCTGCGCAGCTTTCCCAGCGCGGTCTGGGTGAGCCGCTCCAGAGTGGGGGTGTCGGCGCCCTGGATGGAGAACAGGATTTGTTTGGATCCCCCCACCGAGTCGAGCAGTCCGATATGGGTCACGGTGATGCCCGGCACCTGCTGCAAGCGCTGGCGCAGTTGCACGGTCATTTGGTCAATGCTGAGTTTGCGCTCCTTGCGGTCCACCAGGCGGATGTAGATGCTGGCGTAGATTTTTCCCTGGGCATTGCCGGTGTTGATGGTGGTGAGCGTGTAGCGCACTTCAGGAAACGCGCGCACCATGGCCTCGACCTGGCGCGCTCTGGCCTCAGTCACCTCCAGCGAGGTGCCGGTAGGGGTGTTGAAGTTCAGCGTCGTTTCGGAAAAGTCCGACTTGGGCACGAACTCGGTGCCCAAGAGCGGCACCATGGCCACGCTGAGCGCAAAGATGCCAAGCGCCATCAGCAACGTTTTCAATTTGTGTACCAGCGCCCAGGCCAGGATGCTCTGGTAAGCCTCGGCCAGCCGCTCGGTGGCACGTTCGAACCAGCCGGTGATGCGACCCAGTGTGCGGTCATACAGCGTGCGCGGCGGCCCGCGCAGGCTTATGTGTTCCACCGTCGGGTCGTGCCAGATGCTTGACAGCATGGGGTCAAGCGTGAAGCTGACAAACATCGAAATCAACACCGCCACCACAATGGTCAGGCCAAATTCGTGGAAAAACCGGCCGATGATGCCCCCCATAAAACCAATGGGCAGAAACACCGCGACGATCGACAAGGTGGTGGCCAGCACCGCCAGACCAATCTCCTGGGTGCCGTCAAGCGCGGCCTGGAACGGCGTTTTTCCCATTTGCACATGGCGCACGATGTTTTCGCGCACCACGATGGCGTCGTCAATCAGCAGGCCCACACACAGGCTCAGCGCCATCATGGAGATCATGTTGAGGGTAAAGCCCATCATGTCCATGAACCAGAAGGTGCCAATCAGCGCAATCGGCAGCGTCAGGCCGGTAATCACCGTCGAGCGCCAGGAGTTGAGGAACAAAAACACAATCAGCACCGTCAGCAGCGCGCCCTCGACCAGGGTGCGTGTCACGTTGTTCACCGAAACGCGGATGGAGCGCGATCCATCGGTGATTTGGACCAGCTTGATGCCCGGGGGCGCCTGCTTTTGAATCTCGGCCAGGGTTTTTTGCAGCCCGTCCACGACTTCAATGGTGTTCTCGTCCTGCGCTTTTTGCACGGTGAGCATCAGGGTGCGTTCGCCGTTGTAAAGCGCCAGGCTCTCCACTTCTTGCGCGCCGTCGCGCACCTGCGCCAATTGCGACACCCGCACCGGTGCGCCGTTCTTGCGCGCGACGATGATCTGGCCAAAGTCTTCCGGTCGCTCCATGCGGGCACTGATCTGGATGGTGCGCTCTTGCTGCAAGGAGCGGATGCTGCCCAGCGGCAGGTCTTGGTTCTCATTGCGCACGGCGTTGACCACCTGGTCGGGCGTGATGGCAAACGATTCCAGTGCTTGGGGATCGAGGTAGATGTTGATTTCGCGCTTGGTGCCGCCCACCACCGTGGCCGAGCCGACGCCGCGCACGTTTTCCAGGCGCTTTCGAAACACCTGGTCGGCCCAATTTGTCAGCTCCACGGCGCTCAATGGGGGGCCGCCGGCGCGGTTGTCGGGCAACACGGCGACCGACCAAATGGCCTTGGACGAGGGGTCAATGCGCAGCACCCGCGGCTCTTTGACTTCGGCGCGCAGCAGGGGTTTGATCGAGGCCACTTTCTCGCGCACATCTTCGGCCGCCTTGCGGCCGTTGATTTGCAGGCCAAATTCGATGACCACCACCGACTGGCCTTCATAGCTGCGGGAGGTCAGGGCGTTGATGCCAGCAATCGAATTCACACCTTCTTCGATCTTTTTCGAGACCTCGCTTTCCACAATTTCGGGCGATGCCCCAGGGTATTCGGCAATCACCACCACCACCGGGAAATCGATGTTGGGGAACTGGTCCACCTGCAGGCGCTGCAGCGAAAAAACGCCCAGCACCATCAGTGCCAGCATCACCATGGTGGCCAACACCGGGTTGTGCAGGCTGATGCGGGTAAACCACATAGCTACTTTGCCCCGCTGACCAGGCTTACCAAGGTGTCGGCCAGCATCGGCCCCACGCCTGCGGCGAGCACTACGGCACCGGCCTCGAGCCCGCTGACCGCTACCATGGTTTCTTGCTTGCGCTCGCCCCGCGCGCCCAGAACGACGGGTATGTGGCGCACGCGGTCACCGACCACCGCCTGCACATAAGGATTGGGCTTGTCCGTGCGTATGGCGCTCAGGGGCAGAGCCAGCGTGGTAACTTGGCCCGTGGCCAGTAATCCTTGGGCATACAAGCCTTGGCGCAGCGCTGTGTTGCCGCTGATGGCCAGGTACACCATCACGGCCCGGCTCCCTGGCGTGGCGCTGGGGTTGATGCGCACGAGCTGCGCCGCCACAGTTTGTTCCGCCCCTTCGAAGCGCAGTTGCGCCGCTTGACCTACTCGGATTTGCATGGCTTCGGCCACACCCACACTGGCTTCCAGTTCAAGCTTGCGCACGTCAATGATTTCCAGGATTCGGCTGTCGACGCTGACCCTCTCGCCGTTTTGCGCCAAACGCTGCGCCACCTGCCCGGCAATGGGTGCGCGCAGCACGGCGTCGTCCACCGCCTTTTGCAGCACATCGACCCCGGCTTGTGCGGCCAGGTAGGTCGCCTGCGCAGCCGCCAGGTTGGACGAGGACGCGTCCAACCCCGTTTTGGAGATGAAGCCCTGGTCGACCAGGGCGCGGTTGTTGTCGAAGCTGCGTTGCGCAATATCGACCTGCGATTTGGCTGCTTGGGCCTGCTGTTGGGCCTGGCGCAGGCGGGCGACGTTTTCTGTGCTGTCGATCTTGGCGATCCATTGTCCGGCCTGCACAAAATCGCCTTCGCGTACCTGCAATTGTTGTAGTTCGCCAGCCACCCGGGCCTTCACAAAGGCGGAATTGACGGCCTTGGTCTGGCCGGAAATCGGCAGCCCGAGCGTGAGCGGCAGCACCTGTGCCGTCACCAAATCGCTGGGTGCGAGTTGCACGACTGGGCGGTTTTGCTGGGCCTGCTGCTGGCGCTCGATCAGCTGTTTTTGCTGCACGCGGCTTTGCCAGGTGTGAAAAGCGCCTGCGCCAAGCAGTGCCACACCGGCGGCTATCACCATCCATTGAAGGCGGAGTTTCATGTTTTTTTAACGGTTATTGCGGCGGCCCTGGGGGCACCAGCGTTGATGACGGGGCCTGCGTCTGCACCCCGATGCCGCGCAGCAGCACCTCGATTTGGCCCTCCAAGAACGTCTGGCCGTCCAGCGCCAGGGTACCCGACAGGCTGGGCGCACTGTTCCAAAGCATCAAAAACAAAATAGGCGCCAGGAGCGTGTACACGCTGTGCTGCGTATCCATGGCTTTGAGTTCGCCCCGCTGCACGCCGCGCGCGAGCACCCGCGCGATGATGTGGCAGGCCGGTTGTATGACTTCGGAGCGGTAAAAATCAGCCAGTTCGGGAAACTGGCCGCCTTCACTCACCATCAGTTTGCAAATTCCCGCACTGCGCGTTGCAACGACGCGGTGCCACCAGGCCGTCATAAAAGTGCGCATCAGCTGCTCCGTGGTGCCGGTAAAGCTGTCCAGCGCGACGTTGAACTCGGAAAACTGACCGGCAATATTCTCCCGCACCACCGCTTTGAATAAATCTTCTTTGCTGCTGAAGTAAAGAAACAAAGTGCCCTTGGAGACGCCCGCGTGCTTGGCCACGTCTTCGGCTTTGGTGGCGGCAAAGCCTTGGGCTACGAAAAGCGCCAATGCAGCGTCGAGCAACTCGCGGGGTCGGGCCTCTTTGCGTCTTTCGCGTTTCGGCACGGAGCTGGGGAGAGACATCGGGGAAGTGCGGGAAGGCTTGTTAATGACTAACTGGTTAGTAGTGTAGCGCTCTGTGCCAATACCGGCGATCGCCCGGGGGGCAGCCACTTTTTAAAATGCGGCCTTCATTCGATGGAAACATGACCCGCGTATGCTCGCGGCTTCTCACTTCTGAATACCAACTCGGGAAACTTTAGACATGCAACATTCCACCCAAACGCTGGCCTTGGGCGCCGGCTGCTTCTGGTGCAGCGAATCGGTCTATCTTCAGGTGCGCGGTGTGGTGGCGGTGGAATCGGGTTACTGCAACGGCCATTTGCCCAACCCGCGCTACGACGATGTCTGCACCGGTCTGAGCGGCCACAACGAAGTCGTCAAGCTCGAGTTCGATACTTCCGTGATCACCGTGCGCGAAATGCTGGAAATCTTTTTTGTCATCCACGACCCGACCACCTTGAACCGCCAGGGCCACGACGTGGGCACCCAGTACCGCAGCGGCATCTACTGCACCACGCCCGCGCAATTGCAACTGGCCCGCGATTTGGTGGCCGAAGTGAACGCCATCGGCACCTACACCAGCCCGGTGGTCACCGAAGTGCAGATCCTGGCCAACTACGCCCGCGCTGAGGAATACCACCAGAATTTCTTTGCCAAAAACCCCAGCCAGGGCTATTGCGTGGCAGTTGCCGCACCCAAGGTGGCCAAGTTCCGCAAAACCTTTGCGCGACTGGCCAAGGCCTGAGTCGATTGCCGAGTCCCCATGATTCAGAGCCGGGGTTTGCAGTTCAGCTACCGAGACGGGTCGGCCTTGGGTTTTGCCGATGTGGACGTGCCGCAAGGCGGTGTGCTGCTGCTCAGCGGCCCTTCCGGCAGTGGCAAATCGACCTGGCTGGCGCTGGTTGCTGGCTTGGTCGCTCCCGGCGCTGGCACGCTGCAAGTGGCCGGGCAAGCATTAGGCACCATGGGTGGGCGCAAAACCGATGCCTGGAGGGCGAAAACCATTGGATTTTTGCCACAAAAGCTGCACCTGAGCGCGGCGCTCACGGTTCAAGACAACCTGGCGCTGGCTTTCTGGGCCGCGGGCAACGCCCCAGAGCCGCAGCGCATTGAGGCGGCGTTGCGGGCACTGGACGTGTTGGCACTGGCGCAGCGTCTGCCCGCGCAGCTCTCGGGTGGACAGGCGCAGCGCGTAGCCCTGGCGCGTGCAGTGCTGATGCGTCCCAAAGTTTTGCTGGCCGATGAACCCACAGCCAGCCTCGACGATGCTGCCGCCTCGACGGCAGTGGCGCTGTTGCTGGACACAGCATGCCAGCAGGGCGCGACCTTGGTGATTGCCACCCACGATGCGCGGGTTGCGACGCTGTTGGAGCCCGTGCTGGCGGGCAGAGGCCTGGCCGCCTTGCAGCATTTGCAGCTGCGCGCCCTTCGCAAGGCAGACCTGGCCGCATGAACACCTTGCATTTTTCCTGGCGCTATTTATGGGCGCGGCCTCTGGCGGCTGCGCTCAATGTGCTGTTGCTCAGCCTGGGCCTGGCCTCCATCACGTTCTTGCTTTTGGTGGCGCACCAGCTTGCCTCTGCGTTCAACAGGGATCTGGCCGGTATCGATGTGGTCGTCGGTGCCAAGGGCAGCCCGATGCAGCTCATTCTTTCTGGGGTGTTGCACTTGGATGTCCCCCCTGGCAATGTGCCTTTGGAGGCGGTCCATGCGCTTCAAAAGAACCCGCTGGTGGCCGAAGTCATTCCCATCAGCCTGGGCGATAACTTGCAAGGCTACCGGATTGTGGGCACCTCACTGGCCTACTTGGACCAGTACCACGCTACGCTGGCGCAAGGGCGGCAATGGGGCCAGCCGATGGAAATCATCGCCGGTGCTGCCGTAGCGCACAAGCTGGGTTTGCAGTTGGGGCAAAGTTTTGTCGGCTCCCACGGGCTGGGGGCGGGCGGGCACAGCCATGGCGACAGTGCATACCGGGTGGTGGGCGTTTTGCAGCCCACCGGCGGGGTGCTAGACCGCCTCTTGCTCACCGACACGGCGTCCGTATGGAAGGTACACGAGGATTACACCGCTGTGGATGCCGAGGATCGCAAGGTGATGGAGTCCGAACGTGAGGTCACCATGGCCCTGGTGCGGTACAAGACCCCGCTGGCGGCGGTGAGCTTTCCAAGGTGGGTCAATACGACGACTGAAATGCAGGCAGCGTCGCCCGCTCTGGAGGTCACGCGCTTGCTGCACATGCTGGGCCTGGGCACTGACGTGCTGCAGGCTTTCGCGGCCATGCTGCTTTTGACCGCGGGATTGAGTGTTTTTATCGCGCTGTGGAATGCGGTGCGCGAGCGCCGGGGCGACCTGGCCTTGCTGCGCATGCTCGGTGCGCCGCCGGCCAGAATTGCACGTTTGTTGATGACCGAGGCGCTGTGGTTGGGCGTGTTGTCTGCCCTGATCGGCTTGGCGCTAGGGCAGGTCTTTGTCCTGGCCCTGGGGTGGATGTTGGGTTTGGACCAGACCCTGCTGTTGGGCGGCGCCCTGTGGCCGCCAGAGCTGGCATGGGTCCCCGCGCTGGCGCTGGGTGTTTCTTTGGGCGCAGCATTGCTGCCAGCGGTGGGCGTGTACCGCGTTGATGTGCTGCAATTACTCCAAGAGCGGTGACGCAGTGAAAAATATTGCCATGGTGGTGTGCGTGCTTGGCTGTTTTGCGGGTGGCTTGATAGCGGGCGAAAGCCCACCAGACCAGGAACGCAAAGACGACGTTGCGCGCCACCGCGCTATCGCTGCAGCCCATGAGGCGGCGGCGAAATGCCTGGAATCGGGCAAAAAGGACGAGGTCTGTGAGCAAGCGCTTCAAGCCGCATGCAAGGGCTTGGCGATTGGCAAGTTTTGCGGCATGAAGCACTAACGGTACGAGGTTGCGTTTTTTTTGAGGTTGACTATGAATGCACGATTTGGGGTGATGATTTCTACACGGCGCGCCATGCTGGCGGCGGGTTGGGCACTGGGCGCCACGCTGCTCACGCTTGTTGCTTTGCCGCCAGCCATGGCCCAGCTGACTCCCCCTGTGGCCGAACGTGTTGCCCCGCCCCAAGGCAGTGGCCCGGGTTACCACAGTCCCAACAGCCCGTTTGCGCCGTTGGCCGAGCGCAGCGATGTGTTGCCCTGGTCGGTGCTGACGGCAGTGAAAACCAAAACGGAGAAAAACCGCATCCTTCCGGTGTTTGGGCCCAATCTCAAAGCCATGGACCAAAAAAGCCAGCGCATTCAGGGCTTCATGATGCCGCTGGAGCCGGGCGAAAAGCAAAAGCACTTCTTAATCAGCTCGGTGCCTCTGACTTGTGCGTTTTGCCTGCCCGGCGGGCCCGAAAGCATGGTCGAAGTGCACACCAAAACCGCAGTCAATTACTCGATGGAGCCGGTCGTGGTGGAAGGCAAGTTTGCTGTGCTGGCCGATGATCCCTACGGCATGTACTACCGGATGACGGACGCAGTGGCTGTCAAATAATGCCTTTGGAAGCAGTTCAGGGCGCCAGGCGCTCGCGCACCCACAGCGCGCCCTCACGTCGGTAGCGCAAGCGGTCGTGCAGGCGGCTTTTACGCCCTTGCCAAAACTGCCAGTTGTCCGGCTTGAGGCGGTATCCGCCCCAGTGCGGCGGACGGGGAGGGTTCAGCATGAACTGCGCCGCGTATTTGGCCGCATTGGCCACCAATACGCTGCGTCCGCTGATGACCTCGCTTTGCGGCGAGGCCCATGCGCCTATGCGGGAATCCAAAGGGCGGCTGTGAAAATAGGCGTCAGCCTCGGCGTCGCTCACTTTTTCTACAACGCCCTCGATGCGCACCACCCGTTCTAACTCCACCCAATGAAACTGCAGCGCTGCAAAAGGGTTGCCCGCGAGCTCCTGGCCCTTGCGGCTGGAAAAGTTGGTGTACCAGACGATGCCTTGGGCG
>CANFWT010000070.1 GCA_947450895.1 Comamonadaceae bacterium
GCCAGCTACCAGGGTGGCACGCACTCGGGCAGGCAGCTCGTAGCCGTCAAAGGGCGTGTGTTTGCTCTGGCTGCGCAAGTCGCCAGCCTGCACCCGCCAGGCGTCTTGCGGGTCCAGCACGCAAATATCTGCCATTCCACCCACCTGCAAACGACCCAGGCTGCTGCCCAAGGGCCCAGCCGCTGTGCCCAAGACCTGCGTCGAGCGGTAGGTGACACAGGCCAAGGCTTGCGCCAGCGGTACGGCATCGTCTTGCGCCCATTTGCAGGTCAGGCCCAGAAGGAGCTCCAACCCTGTGGCGCCGGGTTCGCTCTGGGCAAAGGGCAGGTCTTTCTCATCCGCGCCCACCGGCGTATGGTCGGACACCAAGGCGTCTAGGGTCCCGTCGGCCAGTCCGGTGCGCAGCGCGGCGCGGTCGCTTTGCTGGCGCAGCGGCGGGGTCAGGCGGGTCCGGCTGTCAAAGTAGCCAATGTCTAAATCGGTCAGGTGCAATGAGTTAATACTCACGTCCGCGCTCACCGGCAGGCCCTGGGCCTTGGCCTGGCGCACCAGTTCTACCCCGGCGGCGCTGCTGAGGCGGCACAGGTGCACGCGCGCGCCAGTGGCACGCACCAGCTCAAAAATCGTGTGCAGGGCAATCGTCTCCGCAGCCACCGGCACACCCGAGAGGCCCATGCGCGTGGCCAGCGGACCGCTGGCCGCCACGCCCTTGCCCAAGTACAGTTCCTGGGGGCGCAGCCAGACGGTATAACCAAAGGAGCGCGCGTATTGGAGGGCGCGCCGCATTACCTGGGTGTTGGCCAGCGGCACTTCCGCCTGGCCAAAGCCGATGCAACCGGCCTCGGTGAGTTGCAGCATCTCGGTCAGCACCTCGCCTTGCAGACCACGCGTCAAGGCGCCCAGCGGCAACACGCGCGCCTGGTGCAGTTTTTCGGCGCGAAAGCGCAGCATTTCCACCAAACCGGGCTCGTCGAGCACCGGGTCGGTGTCGGGCGGGCAGACCAAGCTGGTCACACCCCCGGCCACCGCAGCGGCCAGCTCGGACGCCAGCATGCCCTCATGTTCGTGGCCCGGTTCGCGCAGGCGCGCGGCCAAGTCCACCAGACCGGGTAGCACCAGGCAGCCGGTGGCGTCAATCGTCTGGTTCGGCGCAAAGTCGGCGGGCGCGGCGCCTATGGACACCACGTGCCCCGCCGCAATCGCCACATCGGCCAGCGCGTCAAAGCCGCTGGCGGGGTCGATCACACGGCCGTTTTGAATAAGGATTTTCATGTTGCGGGTCCTTTACGCTTCATTACCCGCCACGATGCCCATCACCGCCATGCGCACCGCGATGCCAAAGGTCACCTGCGGCAAGATCACGCTCTGGCGACCGTCCACCACCGCCGAGTCAATTTCCACGCCACGGTTGATGGGGCCGGGGTGCATGACGATGGCGTCGCTCTTGGCCAGCGTGAGTTTTTCGGGCGTCAGGCCAAAGCTTTTGAAATACTCTTGGCTGGACGGCAGCAAGGCGCCGTTCATGCGTTCGTTTTGCAGGCGCAGCATGATGACCACATCGCAGTCCTTGATGCCTTCTTCGAGCGTGTTGCACACCCGCACGCCCATGGCCGCCATGTCGGACGGTACCAGCGTGCGCGGCCCCACCACCCGCACCTCGGCGCAGCCCAAGGTGGTCAAAGCGTGAATGTCCGAACGCGCCACGCGCGAATGCAGCACATCACCAACAACGGCCACGGTCAGGTTGGAAAAGTCCTTCTTGTAGTGGCGGATGGTGTACATGTCGAGCAAACCCTGGGTCGGGTGGGCGTGGCGGCCGTCACCGGCGTTGACCACATGCACATGCGGCGCCACGTGCTGGGCGATCAGATAAGGCGCGCCCGACTCGCTGTGGCGCACCACAAAAATATCCGCCGCCATGGCGCTCAGGTTGGCAATGGTGTCAAGCAGCGACTCGCCCTTGGACGCGCTGGAGCGCGCAATGTCCAAGTTGATTACGTCGGCGGAAAGCCGCGTGGCGGCAATGTCAAAGGTGGTGCGGGTGCGGGTGCTGTTCTCAAAAAACAGGTTGAACACGCTTTTGCCGCGCAAGAGCGGCACTTTTTTGACCTCGCGGTCGCTCACCGACACAAACTGCGCCGCGGTGTCCAGAATGTGCGTGAGGATGTCCTTGGACAGCCCTTCGGTGGACAAGAGGTGAATCAGCTCGCCGTTTTTGTTGAGTTGGGGGTTGCGTCGTCCCAGCATATTCAGGCGCCTTTCACGTCAAAACTGAAGCGGCCATCGAAGCCCCGCGCCAGCGCCAGCAACTGCGTCGGCTGCAGGGTGACGCGCGCAGCGGCAAAGTCGGCCTGGATGGGCAGCTCGCGAGCGCCCCGGTCCACCAGCACCGCCAGTTTCACGCTGGCCGGGCGGCCGTAGTCAAACAGCTCGTTGGTGACCGCGCGGATGGTGCGCCCGGTGAACAGCACGTCGTCCAGCACCAGAATGTGTGCCCCTTGAACGGCAAACGGCAGCTTGGTCTGCCCCCCCGAGGCCAGCCCGCGCTGGGCAAAGTCGTCGCGGTGCAGGGCCGAAGAAATGGTGCCGTGGCTGCCTGCAAGCCTCAGGTCTTTTTGCAAGCGCTCCGCCAACCAGGCGCCGCCCGACGTGATGCCGACCAGCCGCGTATCTGGGCCACACAGGCCACGCACGCCGCGCAGCAATTCGAGGTACAGCGCCTCTGCATTCAAAATCAATGCCCCCACGCTCGTCGCTGCGCGTACTTCGCTGCCCCCCGAGGGGGCGTTCGCGCCTTGGGACGGCCCGGCGGCGCTCATGGCTTCTGGCATCAAAGGCTCCTCAAAAACTGTTCAAGAATGATGCAGGCCGACGCCGCATCGGCGTCTTTGGCACCCGAGGCCAGGGCTTCGGTGGTGCTGTAGCGCTCGTCCACCTCAAACACCGGCAGGCCAAAGCGGCCGCGCAGCTGGCGGCCAAACTTTTGCGCGCGGGCGGTGTTTTCGTGCGCTGCGCCGTCGGGGTGGTAGGGCACGCCAATGACGATGGCGTCGGGCTGCCACTCTTTGAGGCGCAGAGCAATCTGGGCAAAGCGGGCGTCGCCGCTGGCGGCAATCGTGGCTTGCGGCTGCGCCGTACCCAGCAGCCGGTTGCCCACGGCCACGCCGGTGCGCTGGGTACCAAAGTCAAAGGCCATGAAAGTGGACAGATGCGGCGCCACGGCGGGCAGGGCTTTCGAGGCCAGCGGTGCGCCGCCTGCAGTGGACGTGCGTTGTGCGTCGGTCAATGCCGGGGCGACGCTCATGCGCTGCCCGCGTGCGGAGAAATCATCCAGGCCTGCACGCCCAGCAGCGCCAGCGCCTGGTCGTAACGCTGTGCAACCGGAGTGTCAAAAATAATGCTGCTTTGCGCATCCACCGTGAGCCAGCTGTTGTCCTTGATTTCACTCTCAAGCTGGCCTTCGCCCCAGGAAGAATAGCCCAGAGAGACAAGCACCTTGCTCGGCCCCGCGCCTGCAGCAATTGCTTCGAGCACGTCGCGCGAGGTCGTCATTTCCAGACCGCCGGGTATCACCATGGTTGACGCGTACTGCGACTCTTCACGGCTTTTGTATTCAGAAAAGACGGGCTCATGCAGTACAAAACCCCGTTCCTCGTGCACCGGCCCCCCCTGAAATACGGCCTGGGTCGCCATGTCGGTGCGCTGCAATTGCAAGTCCACCTTGCCAAACAAGGCCGCCATATTGATGTCCGCCGGCTTGTTGATGATCAGGCCCAACGCGCCCCGGGGGCTGTGTTCGCACACATAGACCACGCTTTTGGAGAACAGCCCGTCTTCCAAGCCTGGCATCGCGATCAAGAAATGGTGCGTAAGGTTGGTGGGTGCAGAATCGCCTGTCATTTTCTGATTTTAACGGCAGGCATGCAAACTTCTTATTCCACCGGATTGGTCTGGTTTCGCCGCGATTTGCGCACCACAGACAACCCCGCGCTCGCGCTGGCCTTGCAAAATTGCACCCAGGTGCACTGCGTGTTTGTGTTCGACCGCAGCATTTTGGACGCCCTGCCCCGCGCTGACCGGCGGGTGGAATTTATCCAGGCCAGCCTGATCGAACTCGACGCCGAACTGCGTGCGCTCTCGGGCAAAGCCACTGGCGGCCTGATCGTGCGCCACGCCGTGGCGGCCGACGAAATTCCCCGCCTGGCCGCCAGCCTGCAGGCTAATGCGGTGTACGCCGCCCACGACTATGAACCCGCCGCCCTGGCGCGCGACGCGCAGGTGCAAGCTGCGCTGACCGACCTAGGCGTGGCCTGGGTGGGCGTGAAGGACCATGTGATTTTCGAGCGGCGCGAGGTGCTGACCCAAACCGGCAAGCCTTATGGCGTATTCACGCCCTACCTGCGCGCTTGGCTGGCCGCCATGGGCACCCAAGGCCCGGCGCGCCACGACAGCCAACGCCATGGCGAACGCCTGGCCGCGCGCCCAGGCGGCTTGGACGCGCCCGTTCCCAGCCTGGCCGACATCGGCTTTGAGACCACCAATTTGCGCGCCTTGGGCATCCAACCCGGGGCCTCTGGCGCGCAGGCCACGCTGGAAGATTTTTTGCCGCGCATGGACGCTTACGACGAGACGCGCAACTTCCCCTCCGTCAAAGGCCCGAGCTACCTGGGCGTGCATTTGCGTTTTGGCACGGTGTCGGTGCGGCAGTTGGTGGCGCTGGCCCTGCCACGCCACCAAGACGGCAACAAGGGCGCCAGCGTCTGGCTGGCCGAACTGGGCTGGCGCGACTTTTACTTTCAGATACTGGCGAACTTTCCGCAGGTGGCCACCGGCGCCTTCAAGCCTGAATACAACGCCATCACCTGGGAACACGGCGCGCATGCGCAAGCCTTGTTTGACGCCTGGTGCCAGGGCCGCACCGGCTACCCGCTGGTGGACGCGGCCATGGCGCAGCTCAACCAAAGCGGCTATGTGCACAACCGCCTGCGCATGGTGGCCGGGAGCTTTTTGGTCAAGCACCTGGGGCTGGACTGGCGCTGGGGCGAGGCCTATTTTGCGCGCCACCTGAACGACTTTGACCTGTCAGCCAACAACGGCGGCTGGCAGTGGGTGGCCTCCAGCGGCTGCGACGCGCAGCCCTACTTTCGCATCTTCAACCCCGTCACCCAAAGCGAGAAGTTTGACGCCACCGGCAAGTTCATCCGCCGCTACCTGCCCGCACTTGCCAAGCTGGACGCCAAAAGCATCCACGCCCCCTGGCTGGCCAAGCCGCTGGTGCTGCAGGCCGCCGGCGTCGAACTGGGGCGCGACTACCCCGCGCCGGTGGTGGACCATGCCACAGCCCGTGCGCGCACCTTGCAGCGCTACGGGGTGGTGAAGAAAGTGGAAACGTCCGGTGCCCCGGACGAGTAGCCTGCGCGCTGGGGGCTTGGCGCCCACCAGGCTGAGGCAGCGCGACAGGCGGTGGTGACGACCGGTCTTGGCGGTCTTGGGCTTTAGACCTTAAATCTGTACCAACTCAAAATCTTCTTTGCGTGCGCCGCATTCGGGGCAGACCCAGTTCATGGGCACATCGGCCCAAAGCGTGCCGGGGGCGATGCCGTCATCGGGGGCGCCCAGCGCCTCGTCGTAAATCCAGCCGCAAATCAGGCACATCCATGTTTTGGTATCGGTCACAGCGTCATAAACCTTGAGAATAGAATCGCGCGATTGTAATAAGTACGCGCCAGCGCAAAGGATTGCGGGCACTTCTGGGCTAAGGTTGATCGTCGCCCCTCTATCTGCCAAGACCATGAAACGCTCCAACAATGACATCACCATGCCCCCACCGATTGAGGTGCTGGAAGACTTTGACGACGAAGGCATGGACGCGCCCCTGGCCAGTGTCATGGCTTTCAATGCCAACGATGCCAGCGGCGCTGGTGGATTGGCCGCTGACAGCGTGGCCATGGCGTCGGTGGGCGTCCACAGCATGCCGGTAGTCACCGGCGCCTATGTGCGCGACACCAGTGAAATCGTCGACCACTTCGCCTTTGACGACGATGCCGTGGTCAACCAGGCCAGCACCATCGCCGAAGACGTGCCGCCCGACGTGTTCAAGGTCGGCTTTGTCGGCAGCCCCCACAACCTGGGCGCCATTGCTTCATTGCTGTCCGATTGGGCAGATGTGCCGGTGGTCACCTATATGCCCGACCTGGCCTGGTGGCAGGACGACCTGATAGACCAGTACTTGGACGCCTGTGCCGAGCTGATGCTGCCCCAAACCACTGTGCTGGTGGGCAACCACAGCACCTTGTCCCGCTGGCTGCTGCCCGAATGGAGCAAGGCGCGCGCGCCCAGCGCCTTGGAGATTGCCCGCGCCGCGCAGGAATACGGCGTGCCGTACACCTTGGTCACCGGCATCAACCTGCCCGAGCAGTTCATCGACAACGTGCTGTGTTCGGGCACCGCGGTCTTGTGCAGTGAAAAATTTGAGCGCCTGGAGGCCACTTTTGTGGGTGCTGGCGACACGCTTTCTGCCACGCTGGCGGCGCTCATTGCCGCAGGCACCGAACTCACCGAGGCGGTGACCGAGGCCCTGAGTTACCTGGACCGCAGCCTGGAGGGCGGGTTTCGCCCCGGCATGGGCCACATGCAGCCCGACCGGCTGTTCTGGGCCCATGGTGAGGACGACGGTCTGGACTTTGAAGAATCCGATGAACCCTTTCCTTTTGACCTAGGCCCCAATGAAACCCGCCACTGACCGCAATTTCGAACTGTTCCAACGCGCCGCTGGCGTTATCCCTGGCGGCGTGAATTCGCCAGTACGCGCTTTCAAGGCGGTGGGCGGCACACCGCGCTTTATCAGCCGCGCCCAGGGCGCCTATATGTGGGACGCCAATGGCCAGCGCTATACCGACTACATCGGCTCTTGGGGGCCGATGATTTTGGGCCACGGCCACCCGGCGGTGGTAGAGGCGGTGCAAAAAGCGCTGCAAGACGGCTTCTCTTTTGGCGCACCCACCGAGCGCGAGGTGGAACTGGCCGAAGAAATTGTCAAAAACGTGCCCAGCATGGACATGGTGCGCCTGGTGAGTTCGGGCACCGAGGCCGCCATGAGCGCCATCCGCCTGGCGCGCGGTGCCACGGGGCGCAGCAAGATCATCAAATTTGAGGGCTGCTACCACGGCCACGCCGACGCCTTGTTGGTCAAAGCCGGATCGGGCCTGGCGACTTTTGGCAACCCCACCAGCGCGGGCGTGCCGCCCGAAGTGGTGCAGCACACGCTGGTGCTTGAATTCAATAACCTGGCGCAACTCGAAGAAGCCTTTGTGCTGCATGGCAAAGAACTGGCCTGTCTGATGATTGAGCCGATTGCCGGCAATATGAATTTTGTGCGCACCGCCGTGCCCTTTATGCGCCGCGCCCGCGAGTTGTGCACCGAACACGGCGCGCTCTTGGTGCTTGACGAGGTGATGACCGGCTTTCGCGTGGCGCTAGGCGGCGCGCAAAGCGTGTATGCCAAGGCGATTCCCGGCTTTGCGCCCGACATCACGGTGATGGGCAAGGTGATTGGCGGGGGCATGCCGCTGGCGGCCTTTGGCGCCAAACGCGCCATCATGGAACACATGGCGCCCCTGGGCACGGTCTACCAGGCAGGCACGCTCTCAGGCAACCCGATTGCCACCGCCTGCGGCCTGGCCACGCTGCGCGAAATCAGCAAACCCGGGTTTTATGAGGCGCTGGCATCGCAAACAAAGAAACTGGTGGCCGGCCTCCAAGGCGCAGCGGACGCGGCGGGCGTGCCGTTTTGCGGCGACAGCGAAGGTGGCATGTTCGGTTTCTTCTTGTTCCCGGAACTGCCGCAAAACTACGCCAAGGTGATGACCACCGATGCCAAGCGCTTCAACACCCTCTTCCACGGCATGCTGGACCGCGGCGTGTACTTTGCGCCCGCCTTGTACGAGGCAGGCTTTGTCAGTGCCGCGCACAGCGACGCCGACATTGCGCACACGGTGGAAGCGGCGGCCGAGATTTTTGCTGCGCTTTAGCTTGCGTGCCCTGGGCACTGCGCCCATAGATCTGCAGGGCCATTAAAGCCTGGCGCCGGTGTGGGAGTCAATGGCGGAAGTGGCGAACCCCGGTGTACACCATGGCTACGCCACGCTCATTGGCGGCAGCCACCACTTCATCGTCCCGCATGCTGCCGCCAGGTTGGATGATGCAGGTCGCGCCGGCGTCCACCACCACGTCGAGCCCGTCGCGGAATGGAAAGAAGGCGTCACTGGCCACGACCGTACCTGCCAGCGACAGGCCGGCATGCGAGGCCTTGATGCTGGCAATGCGGGCTGAGTCCAAGCGGCTCATTTGACCGGCACCCACCCCCATGGTCATGCCGTTTTGGCAGAACACGATGGCATTGGATTTCACATATTTCGCCACGGTCCAGGCAAACAACAGGTCTTGCAGTTGTGCTGCCGTGGGCTGCACCTTGGTCACCACTTGAAGGTCTGCCAGCGTGAGTGTGTGGTTGTCAGCCGTTTGAATCAGCAGACCCGAGCCCACGCGTTTGATGTCCATGGCGTTACGACCCTGCTCCCACGCGCGGGTACCCGAGGCCGAGCCCGGGGACTGGGGCAGTGCAATCTGAAGCACACGCACATTGGCCTTGGCTTGCAACACCGCCAATGCCGCGGGTGTGAAAGCAGGCGCCATCAGCACCTCGACAAACTGTTTGCTGATTTGCAGGGCTGCCACCTCGTCGACCGGGCAGTTGAAGGCAATGATGCCGCCAAAGGCCGACGTAGGGTCGGTGGCAAAGGCCTTGGCGTAGGCCGACAGCGCGTCTGTGGCGATGGCCACACCGCAAGGGTTGGCGTGTTTCACAATGACGCAGGCCGGGGTGTCAAAGCTCTTGACGCACTCCCAGGCGGCGTCGGCGTCGGCGATGTTGTTAAAGCTGAGTTCCTTGCCCTGCAACTGCTGGGCGGTTACCAGCGAACCGGGTGCCGGGTGAAGGTCGCGGTAAAACGCGGCGCTTTGGTGCGGGTTTTCGCCGTAGCGCAGGTCCTGCACCTTGACAAAGCGACCGTTGGACTGCGCTGGAAAGGTCGCAATGCTGCCGTCGCTTTGGATGCTGGACAGGTAGTCGCTGATGGCGCCGTCGTACTGGCTGATGCGGTTGAATGCGGCCACGGACAGGGCAAACTTGGTCGTGTCGCTCACCGCGCCCGTGCTTTGTAGCTCAGCCAGGACCGTAGCGTATTGCGAGGCGTCGGTTAACACCGCCACATCTTTCCAATTTTTCGCTGCGCTGCGCACCATGGCTGGGCCGCCGATGTCGATGTTCTCGATTGCGTCCTCCAAGGTACAACCGGGTTTGGCCACTGTCGCCTCAAACGGATACAGGTTAACCACCAAGAAATCGATGGTGTCGATGCCATGTTCTGCCAGCGCAGCCATGTGCGCGGGCACATCGCGGCGCGCCAGCAGGCCACCGTGCACGCGCGGGTGCAAAGTCTTGACGCGGCCGTCGAGCATTTCCGGGAATCCTGTCATCTGCGCCACCTCGGTCACGGGCAGGCCCTGGTCGGCCAAGAGCTTGGCGGTTCCACCGGTGGACAACAGCGTAACGCCCAGGCCATGCAGCGCTTGCGCCAGTTCCAGGATGCCGGTTTTGTCAGAGACGGAGAGCAGTGCGTTCATAGAAGCTGGTGTTCCAAAAGTTTTTTACGAAGGGTGTTGCGGTTCAGGCCCAACCACTGGGCGGCTTTGGACTGGTTGTTTGCGGCGGCGACCATCACCATTTCCAGCAGCGGCTTTTCGACCGCGCGCACCAGCATCTCATGCATGCCATGGGGTTCCAATCCATCGAGGTCACGCAAATAGGCTTCCAGGCTGGCGCGTACGCAGTCGTCAAGTTGTTGTTTGCTCATAGCGCGAGCTCCGTGCGGTCTTCAAGGTGAGAGTGGGACATGGCCGGTGCCATCGAAGCGGGCGGCGCCGGGGGAATGCGGTCCATGGCGTCGTTCAAGCGGTCAAAAAACTGCGCTACCGCCGCGAGCTGGCTGGCGCTGTCCTCCACCGCATTGATTTGGCTGCGAAATGTTTCGCCGCCGGGCAGCGCGCGCACATACCAGCCTATGTGCTTGCGCGCGGTACGCACGCCGCTGAACTCGCCGTACAAGCTAAAGTGGTCATGCAGGTGCTCGATCAACAGGCGTTTAACCTCGCTCACCAGCGGCGGCGCCAGGTGTTCGCCGGTCTCCAGAAAGTGGGTGATTTCGCGAAATATCCAAGGCCGCCCCTGGGCTGCGCGCCCAATCATCAAGGCGTCCGCACCCGTCAGGCGCAGTACTTCGCCTGCTTTTTCCGGGCTGTCGATGTCGCCATTGGCCACCACAGGGATGCGCAGCGCCGCCTTGACTGCGGCCACCGTGTCATATTCGGCCACGCCCTTGTAGCCTTGCTCGCGTGTGCGCCCGTGCACCGTCACCATTTGCACGCCGGCATTTTGCGCGGCCAAGGCGATCGCAAATGCATTTTTGTGGCTTTGGCACCAGCCGGTGCGCATTTTGAGGGTCACCGGAACGCCAGAAGGCGTGCATGCTTGCACCACGGCGTCAATGATGGAGAGCGCCAGGCCTTCGTCTTGCATCAATGCCGAACCCGCCCATTTGTTGCACACTTTTTTGGCAGGGCAGCCCATATTGATGTCGATGATTTGCGCGCCTCTGTCCACGTTGTAGCGTGCCGCATCGGCCATCATGGCGGCGTCTGTGCCAGCAATTTGTACCGCGATAGGCCCGGGCTCGCCGTCATGGTTGGCGCGCCGGGACGTCTTCAGCGTATTCCACAGGTCCCGCCTGGAAGTGACCATTTCGCTGACCGCGTAGCCCGCCCCCAGGCGTTTGCACAGCTGGCGAAACGGCCGATCAGTCACCCCGGCCATGGGCGCGACAAAGAGGGAATTTGCCAAAGCAAACTGGCCAATCTTCATAGAAAAATAGGGTCTGGGGGGTAAAACGAGAAACACCCGTGCGAGTGCCGGAGGGCGATTCTAGCTGCCTAACAATTCAGCAGTCACCCCAAAGATGAGAAAACGCAGGCCAACGCGGCCCCCAATGCGGCGGACAGCGGCACACCAGGGTTGACAATCGGGCCATGCACCATGCTTTTGAAACCCTCACCCCCGACGTCGTGCTCGATGCACTCGACTCTGTGGGCCTGCGCGGCGACGGACGCCTGACGGCCCTGTCGTCGTACGAAAACCGGGTTTACCAGGTGCAGCTCGAAGACGGCAGCGCGGTGGTGGCAAAGTTTTACCGCCCCGAGCGCTGGAGCGAGGCGCAGATTTTGGAAGAACACGGCTTTGCCCAAGCGCTGATGGACGCCGAAATCCCGGTGATCGGCCCCTTGCACTTGCGCGGCGCCACGCTGCACTCTTTTGGCGGCTTCGCTTTCAGCGTCAGCCCGCGCCGGGGCGGCAGACCGCCCGAGCTGGACGACGGCGAGGTGCTGGAGTGGATTGGCCGCTTTTTGGCGCGCATTCACAGTGTGGGCGCCCAGCAGCCGTTTGCGCTGCGCCCCACGCTCAATCTGGCGACTTTTGCCCAAGAGCC
This sequence comes from Comamonadaceae bacterium, assembly GCA_947450895.1. Taxonomy (GTDB): domain Bacteria; phylum Pseudomonadota; class Gammaproteobacteria; order Burkholderiales; family Burkholderiaceae_C; genus Allorhodoferax. Next base: position 11,601 of record CANFWT010000070.1, read on the forward strand.
CAAAGACTGGCTGCTGGCCCACGACATGGTGCCGCTGGACGTGCAGGGCGCCTGGAGCCGCGCCTGCGACGAGGCCATGGCCTTGATTGCGCGCCACCCGGCGCTGACCGGTGAGAAGTCGCCCATTCGCCTGCTGCGCCTGCACGGCGACTGCCACCCTGGCAATATCTTGTGGACGCCGCTTGAGGCCGCCGCCAGCGCCGGGCCGGGGCCGCATTTTGTGGACCTGGACGACGCCCGCATGGGCCCCGCAGTGCAAGACCTGTGGATGCTGCTCAGTGGCGACCGCAGCCAGCGCACGCGCCAGTTGGGCGCGCTGGTGGACGGCTACGAGCAGTTCCGCGAATTTGACCGCGACGAGTTGGCCCTGATCGAGCCGCTGCGCACCCTGCGGCTCATCCACTACAGCGCTTGGCTGGCGCGGCGCTGGAGCGACCCTACCTTCCCGGTCAACTTTCCTTGGTTTGGCTCCAGCGACTACTGGCAAGGCCAGGTGCAAATGCTGGTGGAGCAATGCGAAGCCATGCAAGAAGACCCGCTGGTGGTGTAGCCCATGGTGCAATTCAAGGCCACCCTCAACCTGATTGGCGCCGGGCGCGTGGGTCAAACGCTGGGGCGGCTGTGGACGCAAGCCGGCGTGTTTGCGGTGCAAGACGTGCTGACCCGTTCGCCAGCAAGCGCGCAAGCGGCCTGTGACTTTATGGGCGCAGGCGCTCCGGCCGCGCACTTGGGCGCGATGCGCCAGGCGGACGTCTGGCTGATTGCCACCACCGATGCGCACATTGCTGCAAGCGCCGCCGCCTTGGCTGCGCACGCAAGCCATGGGTCCAATAGCGAAGCCGCATCGCTTAGCCGCCAAACCGGCTTGGCAAACGCCGCCGCCCCTACCGGGCTGGCGCTGTCACCGCCCTGCCCCACCGCCTTCCATTGCAGCGGCGCCCTGGGCGCCGACCAGCTCGCGCCCTTGGCCGCTTTAGGCTGGCACACCGCCAGTGCCCACCCCATTTTGAGTTTTGCCACGCCCCAGGCCGCCTGCGCCCAGTTTGCCGGCACGCCCTGCGCCCTGGAAGGCGATCCAGCCGCGCGCGCGCTGCTGCAAGACGCCTTTAGCGCCATCGGCGCGCAGTGTTTTGAAGTGCGCAGCCAGGACAAACTGCTCTACCACGCCGCTGCCGTGTTTGCCACCAACTTCTTGCCGGTGCTGCAGTCGGTGGCCGAAGACGCCTGGCGCGCCACCGGCGTGCCCGCAGCGCTGCTGCCGCACTTGCGCACCTCCTTGCTGAACAACGCGGTGGCCAACATCACGCGCCTGGGGCCGCAAGGCGCGCTGACCGGCCCGGCGGCGCGCGGCGACACGGCGGCCATCGCCCGGCAAGCCACTGCCGTGGGGGCATGGGACGAAAAAGCGGGGGACGCCTACCTAGCGCTCAGTGCCCTGGCGCTGCGCCTGGCGGGCCATGGACCGGTATCTGACGGCGCAACTGGCGCCGAACCAAAGAGCGAGGGCGACCTGCCGCCGAGCGCAGCCTTGCTTTAGGCTGATCTGCACCATGCACGCCACCCCTGCAATCCCCCGCCACCTGGCCCACGCCCTGTCCCCGCAGGGGCCGCTGGTGAGCGCCATGCGCGCTGCGCTGCCGCAGGCTTTGGCGGTGTATGCCTTTGGCAGCCAGCTCGCAGGCACGGCCCAAGCGGGCAGCGACTTGGATTTGGCGGTGTTGGTGGCAGGCTACGCCGACCCGGTGGCGCTGTGGGAACTGGCCGGGCGTTTGGAAGATGTGGTGGGCTGCGCGGTGGATGTGCTGGACCTGCGCGCGGCCAGCACCGTTATGCAATACCAAGTGCTGCAGGGCGGCTTGCGCCTGTGGGGCTTGCCGCTGCAAGCCGGCCTGTTCGAATGCTTCATCCTGAGCGAAAAAACCGCGCTTGATGAAGCCCGCAGCGGCCTGCTGGCCGACATCTACCAAGAAGGGCGCGTTTATGCACGATGACACCCTGCTCAACAAGGCTGCGAGCATGGAGCGCTGCGTGGCGCGCGCCAAAGCCGAGTACGCGCTGAACCCTGACACCTTCGCCCAAGACTTCACCCGCCAGGACGCGGCGATTTTGAACATCCAGCGCGCCTGCGAAGCGGCGCTGCACATGGGCCAACACCTGGTGCGCCGCGAGCGCTTGGGCGTACCGCAAAGCGCGCGCGATGTATTTGAATTGCTGCACGCTGGCGGCTGGCTATCGGCAGACCTGGCCGAAGCCATGAAACGCATGGTGGGTTTTCGCAATATTGCGGTGCACGACTACCAAGCGCTGCAACTGCCCATTACCGTCAACATCATCCGCAATCACCTGGACGAGTTTTTGGCCTTCACGCAGGCGGTGCTGACGCACGAGGCCCAGGGGCCCTCCGCGCCAACGGCATAAACGGCCTCAGACCAGACCGGCGGCCTGTAGTTCGCGCTTGGCGAACGCGTAGTACAGCGGCGCGGCCACCAGGCCAGGCAGACCAAACACGGCCTCGC
>CANFWT010000071.1 GCA_947450895.1 Comamonadaceae bacterium
GCCACCATAGACGCCGAGGGCGTGATGCAAATCCGCGACCGCACCAAAGACGTGATCAAAACCGGCGGCGAATGGATCAGCTCCATCGACCTGGAAAGCGCCGCCGTCGGCCACCCCGCCGTGGCCATGGCCGCAGTCATCGGCGTCAAACACCCCAAGTGGGACGAACGCCCCTTGCTCTTCATCGTGCGCAAGCCCGGCGCCAGCCTGGAGAAGGAAGAGATCCTGAAATTCCTGGAAACCAAAGTCGCCAAATGGTGGGTGCCCGACGACGTGGTCTTCCTGGACGCCCTGCCCGTGGGCGGCACCGGCAAGGTGCAAAAGGGCGACTTGCGCAAGCAGTATGGCGGGGTGTTTAGCTAACCCGTGGCGTATCTGGTGCGGCCATTTGCCTCAAGGCGAGTGCCGCTCCCGCGCCAAGGTCCGCTCCCGCTCGCGTGGCCCAAACGACGAGGCCAGCGCGCCTTCGGCCTCCAGTCCTTCGAGGTAAATCGCCTCAATCTCGGGCGCAGCGCGGCGCAATTCCCGTTCGGCAAAGGGAAGGTGCAACAGTGAGCGCAGAGCGAACAGCAGGCGCAGCCAGCGCCCGATAAAGATGCGGCTGCGGCGCTGCGCCATGCCGCGCACGATGGCGCGGGCGGCGTCCTCAGCCGAGGTTTCGGCGTTCAGCGGGCCCGGCATGGTGGCACGCAGGCGCACAAAGCCGGGGTGCAGCGCGCCTTCCGTGACCAGCGGCGTGCGCACCCAGCCCGCGTGCACCACGCCCACGTCCACGCCATGCGCCGCCAGCTCAATGCGCCATGAATTGCCCATGGCCTCGACCGCCGATTTGCTGGCGGCGTAGGCTGACATCACCGGCGGGTGCGCAAACGAGGACACAGAGGCGTTGATCAGCACATAGCCGCGCGCCTGCACCACGGCGGGCAGGGCGGCGCGCACGGTGTTGAACACGCCAAACACATTGACCTCCACGCAGCGCTTCCAGGCCTGCGGGTCCACGTGCGCCAGCGGGCCAAAGGCGGCGACGCCGGCGTTGGCAAACACTGCGTCAATGCGGCCGTGGTGCGCCAGTGTGTGCGCCACCGCGTCTTCCATGGCGGCCAGGCTGGTGACGTCGGCCACCAGCTGCAGCGTGCCCGGGCCGCAGCGCTGCGCCATCTGGGCCAGCGGCTCGGCGTCGCAGTCCACCAGCACCGGCAGGCCGCCTTGGGCCAGCACCTCCAGCGCGGTGGCCGCGCCTATGCCCGAGGCGGCGCCGGTGATCAACACCACCTGGCCGGAGAGCGGGGCCTTGGCTTGGGGCATGTGCGGGCGGGACGGTCGGGCAGTCAGGCGCAGCGCCTAGACCGTCTTGTTGACCATCAAATAGACGATTGGCAGCGGCAGCACCGTGGCAATCGCCCCAGAGATTTGCCAGATGCGCGACAGGCGCCAGTATTCGGGGCCCACGGTGTCGCTGGCCATTAACAGGGCGCGCTGTTTCAACTGGATGGGTACCAGCACGAAAAGCCAGATCAGGCCCGAGAAGCTCAGCAGCGCGTACGACCACTGTATCCACGGGTGGCCCGCTTCGCCGCCAAAGTGCGTGGCCATGCCGTGGCCGGTCCACACCACGCCCACTGCGCCCACCAGGGTAAACAGCGCGTCGGTAATGAGCACCATGCGGTTGCTGAAGGCGATGATGGCGTGGTTGCGCGTGCGTTCGGCCAGCAGTGCCCACACGCCGCTGACGATCACGTTGCCCAGAAACAGGGCCGCGCAGACCAGGTGGATGACCTTGAGCTCAGCGTTCATGCGGCTCCTGCATGTTTTCCTGGTGCGCCGGGGATGCGGCGCACAGGCGTTCGGCCTCGCGCTGCTTGCGTGTCTGCTCGCGGGCGCGGCGCAGATCGCGCCACTGCCACCCCACAAACAAGGCGCCAGCGCACAGCAGCACCAAGACTTCAATCAGCTTGAGGGACACGGGGCCTTCAGCGGTTGGCGCGTTGGCGTTGTTCCAGGCGTCCGAACAGGTCAACCATCCATTCCACCCGCTCGTCAAAGCTGCGCTGCGGCACGGTCCAGGGCTTGTGCTCGGTCGCCGGGGCACGGTCGCGGCCCACCACATCGACCAAAAAGGCGATGGCGGGCACCGGGCTCAGCGGCACCGCAGGCAGGGCGGGCGCCTTGACCGCCACCGTGGCGGCGCGCGCTATTAGCGCTAGCTTGCGCCGGGTAGACACCACGGTGCGCCGCGATACCGAGTCCAGGCCCTCTCGCTCCAGTTGTTTGCCAATTTCGGCATACACCAGGCGCGCCGCCTGAATGGCCGGGCGGCAGTCCCAGGGCAGCTCGGCCAGGCCAAACTCACCGCGCCGGTACAGCACATCGGCGCGCAGCAGCAGGCGCTGGGTAAAGCTGGCTATGCGCGCATCAAACACCGGAGACGCCAGCCAAGCGTCGGCGTCCATGCCGATTTCGCGGAACCAGGCGCGTGGGATATAGAGGCGGCCGTTGCGCGCATCTTCGCCAATGTCGCGGGCAATATTGGTGAGCTGCATGGCCACGCCGAGCTCGCATGCGCGGGCGATGGCGGTCTCCGTGGCTGCGCCCATGATGGTGGACATCATGGCGCCTACCGTGCCTGCCACCCGCGCGCCATAGGCTTCGACGTCCGCCAGCGTGTCGTAGCGTCGGCCTTGTGAGTCCCACAAAAAGCCGTCGAGCAGCGCGTCGAGCAAGCCCCGCGCGATGCCATACCGGTGTACCACATGCGCCAGCGCGCGGTCGGCATCTTGTTCGCTGGGGCGACCTTCATAGATGGCGTCCAAACGCTGCTGCAGGTCTTGCATGGCCACGCTGGCGTCAGAGCCGAGGTCAATCGCGTCGTCGGCAAGGCGGCAATAGGCATACAGGGCGGTGGCCGGGGCGCGCAAGCGCGCTGGCAGCAACTTGGACGCGGCAAAAAACGACTTGGAGCCCCCACGCATCAAGGCGGTGCAGGCCTGTAGATCGAACGCCGCGGCTTGCACCGGTGCAGGGTTGGGTTTAGGCGAAAGATCGGACATCGGGTACCACCTGTTCAAGCATTTTTGCGGACATCAACACGCTGGGAACCCCCGCGCCGGGCTGGCTGCTGGCGCCCACCAGGTACAAGTCTTTGACGTCCTGGCTGCGGTTATGGGGCCGAAACCAGGCGCTCTGCGTCAGCACGGGCTCCAGCCCAAAGCCGGCACCTTGGTAGGACCAGAGCCGGTCCTGGAAGTCTTGTGGCGTGGTGAAACGCGAGCTGACCACGTGCTGGTTCAGATCTGGCAGCACCGACTCTTGCAGCGCCGTGGCAATGGCCTGGCGGTACTGCTCGCCCACGGCGGCCCAGTCGGTACCGCTGGCCAGGTTGGGCACCACGGAGAGCGCATAAAAGCTGTCGCAGCCCTCGGGTGCCAGCGAAGGGTCGGTGGCCGTGGGCCGGTACAAATACAGGCTGAAATCTTTGGACAGCGTGTGGTTCTTGAAGATGTCTTGCAGCAAACCCTTGTAGCGCGGCCCCAGCACCATCATGTGGTGCGGCACGTCTTCGTATTTGCGATTGGTGCCGAAGTACCAGACGAACAGGCCTGAGGAATAGTTGCCCTTGGCAATGCGCTTGTTGGTCCAGTGCTTGCGGTGTTGGGGTTCGATCAGGTGGCGGTAGGTCCAGGCGGCGTCGGCGTTGCTGACGACGATGTCGGATTGGATGAACTCGCCGCTTTGCAGCTCCACGCCGCAGGCGCGCCCGTTGTCCACCCGAATGCGGGTCACTGGCGCGTTGTAGCGAATGGGTACTTGCCGGTCGTGCAGCAGCCTGACAAGTTCGCGCACGATGGCGCCGGTGCCGCCCATGGCCGAATGCACGCCCCAGCGGCGCTCCAGCGAGTGGATGAGCGAATACACGCAGGTGACCGAATACGGGTTGCCGCCAATGAGCAGGGGATGAAAACTCATCACGATGCGCAACTGCGGATGTTTGATGTGCTGGGCCACCAGGCTGTAGATCGAGCGCCAGGCCTGCATCTTGATCAGGTTGGGCATGGCCTTGAGCACGTCGGTGATCGACTCAAAGGCCACCATGCCCAGCTCTTCAAAGCCGAGTTTGAAGCAGCGCTCGGACGCTACCAGCAGGTTCTTGAAGCCTTGCACGTCTTCGGGGCTGATGCGCGCGATCTGGTCGAGCATGGCCTCGTCGTCGTTGCTGTAGTCAAAGTGGCTGCCGTCGTCAAAGCGGATGCGGTAGAAGGGCGACATCAGGCGCAGATCGACGTGGTCTTCCATGCGCTCGCCGCACAGGGTAAAGAGCTCGCCAATCAGGTGCGGCAGGGTGATGATGGTGGGCCCGGCGTCAAAGGTGAAGCCGTCTTGCTTGTACACATAGGCGCGGCCACCCGGGGCGTCGAGCTTTTCGAGCATCTGCACCCGGTAGCCTTTGACGCGCAGGCGAATGGCCGCAGCCAGACCGCCAAAGCCTGTGCCAATCACCAGCGCCAGCGGCGCTTGGTGTCCACCACCGGTTGGCGTGGGCAGGCTGGCACTGCCGCCATTGCTTGCACCGGCGCCGCCCGCATCGCCGCCGCTGCTGGCGCCGCTAATGGATTTGAAATAATTTGTCATGGGCGTCCAATGTGTCTTTTACCGTCAGGGCCGCCGCGCTCGTGCTTTGCACCACCACCGGGCCTGCGGGTTGCTGTGGCGCTTTGCGGATCGCCCAGCGCCACAGCGCCGTCGTGTCCAGAGGCAACACCAGTAGCAAGTGCTCCAGGATGGCCAGCGCGAGCATGGTGGCCACCAGCGCATAGCCCACGGCCTGAGACGCCGAGGTCAGCACGTCCTTAGCCCCTGCGACCAGCAGCAAGAGGCAGGCACTGGCAGCCGCCACCGCGAAGAAGAAAAAGACATTCGCCGCGCGGCGGCGAAAAAAACTTTGCAGATAGGCCAGGTGGGCGGGCAAAAATTCTTCGCTCAGGTTGCGCACGCCAAAGAAGAGGTTGAGTTTGGCGCTGGTACGCATAACCCACAGCACCAGGTAGGTACCGGTGCCAACCTGGTTGGGCGCGTCCCAGGTGATGGCCACAATACTCAAGCCCACCAGCAAGATCCCCAGTTCATGCCACAGCACCGCCCGAAACGACTCGACAAACCGGCGCCAACCCACAGTGCCCGCAGGCAGGGGCGTGGTGCGCGGCCCGGTGATCCAGCCGGTCAAAAAGCTCAGCTCGTTCCAGCCCCAGGCCAGCAGCGCACAGGTAAATGCGCAGTAGGCTCCGGTCAGGCTGGTTTGCTGCGCAGTGTGGGCCAGGCCCACCAGCGCCGCTACGCCCAGCAGCGAGGACAAGACCAGGCTCAGCGCAATGGCGCTGCGCGACATGCGGTTGAGCAGGATGACGATGCCCGTACTGAACCACCAGATGAAGATCGCGAAACCGACGGCAATCGAGGTGTCATTCATCCTGGGCTTTCTGTGACGGGCTGCGGGCGTCTACCAAGCCGGCGCCATGCGCACCTGGGCGGGCAGCGCATGGTGCTGCACCGGCAGGAAATACAGTCGCACAAAGGTGGCCAGTCCAGCGGCGGCCCAGGCGCCCCGGCGCAAGGTGCCCAACACGCCGCCTTGGGCCTTGGCTGCGTCCATTTGCGTCTGGATGTGGAACAGGCGCGCCAGTCCGTTGCGAAACGCGGGGTTGTCCAGGTCCAGGCTGATGGGGAACACCTGCTTGGTGATCTCGTTGGTGATGCGAAACACCGTGAAGTCGTAGCTGGTGGATTCCAGCCCCATCTCGTGGTGCAGCATGGGGCGGGTGTGGTCGCGCACATACATGGTGGCGTAGACAGCCAGCAAGAAGAAGCGAATCCAATACAGGTTGGCGCCGCGCAACAGGTGCGGGTTGGCACGCATGATCAGGGCAAAGGACTCGCCATGGCGGAACTCGTCATTGCACCAGCGCTCAAACCACTTGAAGATAGGGTGAAAGCGCTTGTCCGGGTTTTTCTCCAGCTGGCGGTAAATGGTGATGTAGCGCGCGTAGCCAATTTTTTCGGACAAGTAGGTGGCGTAAAAGATGTACTTGGGCTTGAAGTAGGTGTAGGCCTTGGTGCGCTTGAGGTTTCCCAGGTCGATGCCTAAGCCAAAGTCCTTGAGCGACTGGTTAAGGAAGCTGGCGTGGCGCGACTCGTCGCGGGCCATGTAGCGCATGAGTTGCTTGATGTCGGGGTTTTCGACGTGCTTGAAGATCTCGTTGTACAGAATGCAGCCTGAGAACTCGGAGGTCAGCGAAGAGATCAGGAAGTCCAGAAACTCCTGGCGCATGGCCGGGCTGACCTGGGAAAAGCGTTCGGCCACTTCCTGGGCAAATTCGGGCGTGCGCTGGAAATGGTCGTGGTTGTTATCGCCCTCGTACTCCGCCAGCATGGCGTCCCATTCGCTGCGCAGGGCCGATACGTCAAGCCGGTCCATGGCGGCAAAGTCCGTGGTGTAGAAGCGCGGGCTGAGCATGGTCGTTTCGACGGCCTTTTGCGCTGCCAGGTCGGAGGAGTCAATGGGGGTGGCGGCTTGCATGGTTTGTCTCCGGTATCGTGTCGTTGTTATTCAGGCTGCATCGCCAGAAAGCGGGCAAATTCGGCGGTGTTGGTCGGGCCAAAGGAATCCAGGTCAACGCGTTCGCCCGTGACCGGGTCCATCAGCGTGATGCGCCCATCCACCCGGGCCACCAGCGTGAACGGCGGCGCCGATCCAATGCCGCGCGCGTGGCGCTCGCGGCTCAGCGCACGCAGCACCCCGCGCACAAAACCCTGTTCGCCGTACAGCACCGTCAGCGGTTCTCCGGTACGGCCATCCGACACCCGCACGCTGTGGTCGCTCTGGTCTTCAAAGCGCAGCGCGCGTTCCACCGTCGCAGCGGCGGCGCGCTGGTCGGGACCATTGCCAGTGATGCGCACCAGTCCCACCGACACCAGCGCAAAAGCCAAGATGCCACCGGCGCAGTAAAGCACCCATTGTGGAAAGGTATCGCGCTGGCGCGTCATGGGCCGAGCGGGCAAAGTTGTGGTGTTCATAGGGCGCTGGCTTGGTGCAGGCGCGTGGGTGCCATGGTTCGGCTGTTGGCCTTATCAGCCGGGGCTAGGGCGACGCAGGAGCCGTTGACCGCCGTCCAGGCAGCGCGCAAGTCCGCAGCCAGGGCGCTAGCGCCGGGTACCGCGCGCAGTGTGGGCTCGGGTTTGCTGATGCGCCATGGCCGCACGCTGGGCCACAAATGCACCCAGGCGATGCGGTCTTCGCCCTTGAGCGCCAGGGTGATGTCGCCGTGGTCGCCACCGAGCGCGCGCAGGTCTGCGGCCGCGATCTTGGACAAAGGCAGATTGAAGCTCACTGTCAGCACCACGCCCAGGCGCATCACCACGCGTTTGTTGGTCAGCGTGTAAACGGTGGTACGCGCGGTCAGCCAGGCCAGTGTCCACACCGTAAGCAGGCCGAGCACCGTCACCGGTGCCAGCCATTTCAAGGCCAGCAGCACTTGCAGTGCGCTGGCGCCGGCTATAGTTTCCAGATAGGCGCGCGCCACCAGCAGCAGGCCAAAGTACAGCATCAGCTTGCGCAGGTGAAAGGCGCTGCGTGCCAAGGTGGCCACGTCGGGCGAGCCCTGCCAGATGACGCGCTCATCGCTCGGAAGCCGCTCGGGCAGGCCGAATTGCGGTTCAAACTCGTGCGCGTGGCCGTGGTGGTCGATGCTCATGGTGGTCTCTTTAGGTCAGCGCGAAAGTCGCAAGGGGCTTAAATCAGGGGCTGGCTGCGCTGCGGGTCCGCATACAGCGTGCCGCCGCCAAAGTAGGCGGTGATCATTTCCTCTTCAAGCTTGGTCACTTGGTCGGCGTTGCGCAGTTGCGGCACGTCGGCAAAGTGGCGGCCATAGATGGCGTGCACTTCAACCTGGTTGCGGCGGATCAAGGTAAACGGAATCGGCAGCAGCACGCGGCGCAGACCTGCACTGGTGGTGGTTTCCACTTCCAGGTAACGGAACATCATTTCGGCCGAATCAATCCAGATGTCCTTGACCGTGCCGCCCTGTTTGCCGTCGCCGCCCATGACGGGCAGGCCGCGTGGATCGACGTCCTGTGCCGCAACGCTGTAGCCCGCAGCCAGGCGCAGCGGCTGCAATACCGGCGTGCCGTGCGCAGTCATCTCGGGCACGTCCTCCCGCAGCGTGTAGGCGCCAGCACCCAGGGCGGCCTTCATCGGGTCACCGGTAGGCTCCATCGGTGCGCCGGAACCGTAGCCGGTGGACTTGCCGTGCAGCGGTGGCTCTTTGCGCGCCAGATCAGGCACGGTGACACTGTGTCCGCCTTCGAGTTTGAAGGTCTTGGGTTCGGGAATCGGCCAGCCCTTGACCACCACGCGCCCGTTGCTGCTGGACTCCATGGGGTAGCCCTCGCGGTGGTTTTCTTGTGCGAGGTAATAGATCAGGCCGGCGAAAAATATCCAAAACACATACAGCATGAGCTGCGCCAGATCGATGTATGAGGTGATGTAGCCAACGGTTTGCATAAGAGCTTCTCCTGGTGAATAGCGATGGGTTGGAGGCTTGGGGGACTTAAATGAAAAGCTCGGGATGACCGAGCGGGGGCGAAATTTGGGGCTTGAAACGGGCGTTGCGCTGCACCAGGGGTCCGATGGCTACCAAGGTCATAAACAGCAACAGCATCTCTAAGTGATAGACCACGCTGTAACCCACCGAGGGCATGGCCATGGCCGGGCCCAGCACGCCTTGGGCCGATAAACCGGTCACGATATCGCGCAGCGCACCGCCAAAAAACATGGCGATACCGGCCCCGGTGGATTGCACCGCTCCCCAAGCGCCCAGCGCCAAGCCCACGAAGCCGCTGCCGTCCATGCGCATGGCCGAGAACAGGGTGCCGACCGCAAACAGGCCGCCGCCAAAGCCAATGCCCAGGGCGCCGGCGCGAAACAGCCAGCCGGCTTCCAGCGGCGCGGAAAAGATTACGGCAGAGAAAGCGGGCAAGCCGGCCAGTGCGCCGTAGGCGGCCAGGCGCAGCGGGTCAATGCCGCGCGCCAGTTGCCGCCCGGCGAGTACAAAGCCCAACAGGCCGCCCCCGGCCAGCATGGCGGTGAGCGCACTGGTGGCGCCTACGCTCAGGTGCAGAATCTCGCCGCCATAGGGTTCGAGCACGATGTCTTGCATATTGAAGGCCATGGTGCCCAGCGCCGTGGTCCACAAGAACCGGCGTGCGTGGGGCAGACCGATGAATTGGGCCCAGACTTCGGCAAAGCTTGGCTGCACGGCCGTCTTGAGCGCGGCGGCGCGTTGGGGATTGCGTGGCTCTTGCTTCCACAAGGCCACCGAATTGAGCAGCAACACTACCAGTGCCGAGCCCTGCACCACCTGCACCAGGCGCTCTGGCGTGAAGTGGGCCAGCAGCAGGCTGAAAACCAGGCTGCCGCCCACGGCACCGGCCAGCAACATCACATACAGCAAGGCCACCACGCGCGGACGGGTTTCTTCGCTGGCCTGGTCCGTGGCCAGGGCCAGCCCGGCGGTTTGCGAGGTTTGCAGTCCCGCGCCCACCATCAAAAAGGCAATCGCCGCCGCCCCTTGGCCGACCCAAGCCGGCGTGGCAATCTGCCCGCCGCCTGAGAGCACCAAGAGTGCAAACGGCATCACCGCCAAGCCAAAGAACTGGATCAGCGTGCCGCCCCACATAAACGGCACGCGCTTCCAGCCAAAGGCCGAGCGGTGCACATCCGATTGGTAGCCCGTCACCGCCCGAAACGGCGCCACCAGCAAGGGCAGGGCCAGCATCAGCGACACCAGCCAGGCCGAGACACCCAGTTCGACAATCATCACCCGGTTGAGCGTGCCAATCAGCAAAGCTGTGGTCATGCCCATGGTTACCTTGAACAGCGACAGGCGCAGCAGGCGCGCCAGCGGCAGGCCGGGGCTGGCCACGTCGGCAAAGGGCAGCCAGCTCGCGGGCAGGTTCTTGGCCAGCCGGGTGAAGGTCTTGCCTTTCATCGCCGCGTCCACTCCATCGCTTGCGACTTGTAAAAGCCGCTGGAGACCCGCTGGGTGCGGCCGCAGGCCCAAGCGTCCAGAGCGGTGTTGGCGGCCATCAGCGCGGCAATTTTTTCTTCGGCCATGGGCTCCAACCAGGGCGCGCGGTCACCGCGCGGAAACAGTCGGCCTACGGAAATCATGGCCGCCAGCAGTGGTGTGCGTGGCGCAAAGGTAAACACGATGGAGCCTGAGGTGCGCTGGGCCAGCTGGGCCAGCGCGTGCACCGCGTCTTCGGTTTGGTAATGGATGATGGAGTCCATGGCCACCACGTGGTCGAAGTGGCCCAGGGCCGGGTCCAGCATGTCGCCGCTGCGCAGATCAATGCGCTCGGCCACGTCCACCGGCAAGCGGGTGCGCGCCAGATCGACCAAGGTGGGTGACAGGTCGATGCCCACCACCTCGGCACCCCGGCGGGCTGCCTCGACCGCCAGCGCACCGGTGCCACAGCCCGCGTCCAGAATGCGCATGCCATGCAGGTTTTGGGGCAGCCAGGACAGCAGCGTGGCGCGCATGCGGTCGCGCCCGGCGCGCACCGTGGTGCGGATGCGGCCTACTGGCGCGTCCGAAGTCAGCGTAGCCCAGGCGGCAGCGGCGGTGCGGTCGAAATAGGTTTCGATCTGGCCGCGGCGCGCGTGGTAAGTGGTCAGGCTCATGGCGGGCGCCTTTTCAGTCAAAACCCAGCAGGTCAAAAATGTCGCGGTCCTTCATGGGCACGGCGCTGTAGGACTGGCCGCCCAGCCACAGCGAGGCCGCTAGGCGCAGGTATTCGTTCTGCACCGCTTCCAGTTCGGGCGAATGCTCCATCTCAAACAAGGTAGATTTTTTGAGGCGGCTGCGCCGGATCACGTCCAAGTCTGGGAAATGCGCGGCGAGCTTGAGGCCGATCTTGTCGTTGTACTTGTCAATCTGGTCGGTGGCCGCGCTGCGGTTGGCGATCACGCCGCCCAGGCGTACGTTGTAGTTTTTGGCCTTGGCGCCAATGGCCTGCACGATGCGGTTCATGGCAAAGATGGAGTCAAAGTCGTTGGCCGTGACGATGAGGGCCTTGTCGGCGTGTTGCAGCGGCGCGGCAAAGCCACCGCACACCACGTCACCCAGCACGTCAAAAATCACCACGTCGGTGTCTTCCAGCAGGTGGTGTTCCTTGAGCAGCTTCACGGTCTGGCCGACCACGTAGCCGCCGCAGCCGGTACCGGCGGGCGGGCCGCCGGCTTCGACGCACATCACGCCGTTGTAGCCGGGGAACACAAAGTCTTCCACGCGCAATTCTTCGGCATGGAAGTCCACGGTTTCCAGCACATCAATCACCGTGGGCAGCATCTTCTTGGTCAGGGTGAAGGTGCTGTCGTGCTTGGGGTCGCAGCCGATTTGCAGCACGCGCTTGCCCAGCTTGGAAAACGCCGCCGACAGATTGCTGCTGGTGGTGCTCTTGCCAATGCCGCCTTTGCCGTAGATGGCAAACACTTTGGCGTTGCCGATCTTCAGGTTCGGGTCGAGTTGGACTTGGACGCTTCCGTCGCCGTCCAGGTGGGGTACGGAGCGCCGTACGGTGGGAAAGGGCAGGGTTTCAACGTTCATGCGGGGGCTCCTTCATAGACGCCTTCAAGGCGGTCTTCTAGCTCTTCACCGGCGCGCCGTAAGGCGTCCAGCGTTGGGGCATCCGGTTGCCAGTAGTTGCGCTCGGATGCTTCGATCAATCGGTTGGCCACGCGCGCCGAGGCGGTGGGGTTGAGTTGCGCCAGGCGCTCGCGCATGGCGGGGTCCAGCATGAAAGTCTCGGTCAGCTGCTGATAAACCCACGGTTGCACTTGGCCGGTGGTGGCCGACCAGCCCATGGTGTTGGTGACATGGGTTTCGATCTGGCGCACGCCCTCGTAGCCGTGCTCCAGCATGCTTTCAAACCACTTGGGGTTGAGCATGCGGGTGCGCGTCTCCAGCGCCACTTGTTCTTTGAGCGAGCGCACCGAGGCCTCGCCCCGGGTCTGGTCGCCGATATAGACCGGCGGCGTTTTTCCGCCCTGGGCCAGCTTCACGGCCTGGGTGATGCCGCCCAAGGTGTCAAAGTAGTTGTCCACCGTGGTTACACCGAGTTCGACCGAATCGAGGTTTTGGTAAGTGAGCTGCACGTCAGCCAGTGCGCTGCTGAGCAAAGCGGTGTGCTGCACCGCGCGGCCACTGCGGCCGTAGGCAAAGCCTTTGCGGCGCTTGTAGGTCTCGGCCAGTTCGCCTTCGTCGGTCCAGCGGCTGCTCTCAATCAGGTTGTTGACGTTGGAGCCATAGGCGCCTTCGGCATTGCCGTAAACGCGCAGGGCGGCAATCTCCAGCGTGCAGCCATGCTCTTGCTGGTAGGCCAGGGTGTGTTTGCGCACCCAGTTCAGCTCTAGCGGCTCGTCGGCGGAGGCGGCCAAAAAGGCGGCTTCGGCCAGCAGTTTGATTTGCAGCGGCATCAGGTCGCGGAAGATGCCCGAGAGGGTGATCACCACGTCCACGCGTGGGCGGCCCAGTTCGGCCAGCGGAATCAGCGTGGCGCCCGCGATGCGGCCATAGCTGTCAAAGCGCGGCAGCGCGCCCATCAGGGCCAGCGCCTGGCCAATGGGGGCGCCTTCGTTTTTCAGGTTGTCGCTGCCCCAGAGCACCATGGCAATGGACTCGGGCAGCGGGTTGCCGTCGGCCACATAGCGGTCCAGCAGCAGCTGGGCGTGTTTGGCGCCATCGCGCACCGCAAAGGCGCTGGGAATGCGAAACGGATCAAACCCGTGCATATTGCGCCCGCTGGGCAAGACTTCGGGTGTGCGCAGCACATCGCCGCCAGGCGCCGGGCGGATGTAGCCGCCGTCCAGCGCGTGCAAGAGCGCGCTGACTTCGGTGTCGGTGCTGAGTTGTTCGTTGGCCTTGGCCAGCATTTGCATCAGCGCCAGTGAGTCGTCGGTCTTCTTGATGTGGCCCGTGCGCATGGCGGCGTCCAGGCTGTGGCCAGCGACCAGCGCCTCCACACCCGCGCGCTCCAGCTGCACCGAATGCGCAGCGTCTGCCATGGCGAGCAGCATGTCCACCCGGGCTGCTTGTGGCATGGGGCGGCCCGTGACGTGCAGGCCGTAGGGAATGAGCGAGCATTCGAGTTCGAGCATCTCGCCATACAGGCGCAGCACCCGGGCATCGATGTCTGCGCCAGCGTTGGTGGTGGCCTGGCCTGCGCGGCTGGCGTCCCACAGTGGTTCGGCGGCGCACAGGTCCAGGGCGGCTGCCTGGGCTTGCACCAGGCTAGCGAGCTCGGGGCGCTCGGTGGACTGGGGCTCCAGGCCGCGCCAGCGCTCGATCGAGGCTTTGAGCTCTTGCAGGCCCTTGTACAAACCGGCCTGCGCCACCGGTGGTGTCAGGTAGGTCACCAGCGTGGCGCCCGAGCGGCGTTTGGCAATCGCACCCTCTGAGGGGTTGTTGGCGGCGTAAAGGTAGATGTTGGGCAGGTCGTCGATCAGGCGGTCGCTCCAGCAGTTGCCGCCCATGCCGCTTTGCTTGCCGGGCATGAATTCGAGTGCGCCGTGGGTACCAAAGTGCAGCACCGCGTTGGCCTGGAAGTCTTCGCGCAGGTAGCGGTAAAAAGCCGAGAAAGCGTGCGTGGGCGCCAGGCCTTTTTCAAACAGCAGGCGCATCGGGTCGCCTTCGTAGCCAAAGGAAGGCTGTACGCTGACCAGTACATTGCCAAACTGCTTGCCCAGCACAAAAATCGAGTTGCCATTGCTCAGCTGGCGACCAGGCGCTGGACCCCACTGCGCTTCAATCTCTTTGAGCC
>CANFWT010000072.1 GCA_947450895.1 Comamonadaceae bacterium
GCGCCCAACCTTGCATTTGGCAAACCCACCTTCCAAACCTCTACCGGTTGGGGCGGAAGCTCTGACATGGCCGTGGACGGCAAAGATGACCCGAACTGGGGCGCTGGCGGCGTGCACATGAGCCACACCATGAATGCCAAAGTCGAGTACTGGGAAGTGAATCTGCTGGGCGCGTTTGCCATCTCCAATATCAAAATTGGCGGACGCACGGACTGCTGCTCTGACCGCATCTTGGGCGCTACCGTGCAAGTGTTCAACGGATCAAACGTCGTGTATTCACACGTCATCGACCAAAATGACTTTGCTGCCAACCCCAAATTGGTATTCCCCGTGCCCGCCGGCACGGTGGGCAACTATGTGCGGGTGATCAACAAGCCCAATGACTACCTGACGCTGGCTGAAGTGGTGGTTGAAGGATCGCCCGCGCCTGGCACCGCGGCGGTTGTACCTCCTGCTGCACCTCAATAAACCCGAATCATCCATCGCTCCGATGGATGCAAAAGCAAAAAAGACGTGGGTGGCATCCTCTTTGGGGGTGTCGCCCACGGCGCATGAGTTTCCTGAGATATAAAAATTAGTTTTATTTACATCAAATTAATAAATAAACTGAATATAATAATTTTTTGATATCTCACGATATTTAAGCCTACCATCTTCTTTTTCATCAAAGGTACACAAGCAATGTTCCAACGCAAAACTTTCGCGTTGCTCGCCCTGGTGGCGGCGACCCAAGTGGCCTGCAGTTCGGGCGCGCCCATGGCGCGGTGGATGGACAGCCCCGGCAGCGCGTCTGACGCAACGCTCAAGGGCAAGGAGGGTTCGGTTGACCCCGTGAAATTGGCCTCGGAAGGCATCAAATACCTGCAGCAGGGTGATTTTGACCGCGCGCGAAGGCTGTTCAGTGCCGCGGTGAAATTCGACGGCACCAAGGCGGAATACCACTTGCTTCTGGGCACGGCCTACCACCTCGAGTACCTGCAAAATGGCTCCATTGAAGCGCGTGACAAGAGCGAAGTAGGCTACCAGGTGGCGGCGCGCTTTGATCCGCGTAACCCGCTGCCATTGGTCCAGACGGCGTGGCTGAACATGGACTCGAAAAAGTATGTCCAAGCAAACCAGTTCTTTGCCAAAGCCATCGAAATTCAGCCGACCCATACCGACGCATTGAATGGTATGGCCTTGGGAAGCTACCTCAGCGGGGACATGGTCACCGCGATGTGGGCTGCGGAAGAATTAGAAAAATTGCGTTGGAATCCAAGCGCTGTGGCCAGGATGAAAGCGGTGTTCTACACCGCCATCGGCGAGCCCGAGCAAGCAGCCCAATTCCGCAACACCTACGCCGGATTGGCCAACGCCAACCCCACCGAGGTGAAGGCGCTGGACGCCCGACTGGCCGAAATCCGGGCAGCGCTGGACAGCCAGAACTGGCTTAAGGGGCAAAAAACAGGTGCAACCGCACTTAAAACAGGCTTTTTAGGCGCTGCCCAAGATCTTGGGCACAACAAACACGCATTGGTGCAGATGCTCGCGCAGGACAGTGGCGGCGCTGGTGCGGATGACGCGACGGGCGCCACAGCGCCGAGTTACCAACCCTATCCCGCGCAGAACCCGCTCCCGCCCGGGACGCCGCAGTCGGCCCTGCCGCCCGGAACCCCAGCGCCCGGCGCTGCTCCGGGAACGCCCGCTGCCGCCATACCTGCCGGCTCGCCTCGCAAGCCGTGGTTTGAGTGCAAAGCCCCTGAGCCACCACCGGGAATGGGTGGTATGGGCATGGGAATGGGTATGGGCGGCGGCATGGGCATGGGAATGGGCATGGGAATGGGCATGGGTGGCGGCATGGGCATGGGAGGCGGCGGCATGGGCGGTGGCCAAGGCGCAGGCGAAGAAACCTCTTCATTGACCGCATTGCCAGCACCGTGCCACGGCGCCGCACCTCCCAAAATGGTGATGATTGACGCCGTCTTGCTGCGCACCGAAGACTCGGTGGCGAGCTCCTATGGAATGAACTTGCTCAATGGCTTGAACGTATTCTTCGGCAACAGCGTCACCAGCACCGTCAGTGACATAGCCGGTATCACCAACGGAACCACCCAGACCATCACGCGGGGACTGGGCACATCGGCATCGGCGTCCACGCTGGCTTACTCGCTCAACATTGCCAACGCGGCCAACAACCGCAATGAAGTACTGGCGCGGCCCACCTTGCTGGCAATAGACCGCATGCCGTCTACCTTCTTTTCTGGGCAAACCGCAACCATCTCCGTGCCAGGCACCTCGGGCGGCCAGGGCACCGTCACCGACAAGCAGATCGGTGTGAGTTTTTCAATCACCCCGACTTTTGTGGACGACGACACCGTCATGCTGTCGGTGAAAGCCGTGCGCTCGTTTGTAGAGCCCAATATCTCGAGTTCGACGCAGGTGATTCTGTCCACCAGCCGAAATTCGGTTAGCTCTAATCTGATTGCCAAATTTGGTGAAACCGTCATATTGAGCGGCCTGACCGAGCGCGAGGTAATACGCGGGGAAAGCGGTGTGCCGGTGCTCAAGGATATTCCGGGTATCCAATACATGTTCCAAAACTACGCGTCGACCGACTTTTTCCGCACAGTGATGATCATGATTACCATGCGCAAACCAGTCAGCGGCGACGAACAGGTGGCTGGCGTCGCGGCTGAAAAGCTGGCGCGGGACAAAACCGGAGTTTCACAGCGCAAAAAGTACGCTTTTTACTGGCGCATCGAAGACTACGAAAAAATCTTGACCAAATACGCACCCAACCTGGACCAGGCCTTGGATACGCTGGACACCAACATGCTGTACCAGGGTTTTAAAAGTAAGGATCTGATCGACACCAACTGGGCTGCAAAGCCAAAAATGGAGCGAATGCTTCACCAGTTGAGTGAGGCGCTGTACCGTTAAAGGCGCCGATGACGCTCCGGCACCTGCCGGAGCGCGCTGTTAAGATTCCGAACCATATCGTTCCATGAATCATGACGGCGGCAGCGAGAGAAAATGCAAAAAATACGTAGGCATCTGTTCCCTGTACTGCTGAACGTCGGACTTGCAGGACTATGCCTCTATTACTTGGACAGTTTGGTCGGGGTGCGCGCGGGTGACAAACTGTCTGGCGTATCTTCGCAGTATCTGCGACTGCTTCAGTTCTCGCAAATCGTGGCGTTTGCGTACACGGCAAGCCACGTCGCGCATTTTGCCTACGAGCTTGCTGCCGCACGAAAGAAGATACCGGTACCCAAGCTGGTACTTCATATTTCCACATTTATTCTGTATGCCGCAGCAGTAAGTCTGGGTCTCAACCTCGTATACCATTATTCATTAGATACGATTCTTGCGGCCTCGGGGATACTTACTTTTGTTCTTGGCTTCGCACTGCGCGGCCTTTTGTCGGACATTATCAGCGGCGTGGCACTGCATTTGGATGACAATGTATCCATTGGTGACTGGTTGCAGTTTAGCGTCCGCGGGACCGAATTCACCGCAAAACTCATGGAGTTTGATTGGCGCTGCACGGTACTGCACGACCTGGCCAATAATGCGATTCTGATACCCAATTCAGAATTTTCCATGCTTCGGTTAAACAATATGACGAAGCCCACGCCTTACACGGAGGCAAGTGCCAGAATCGACCTTTCCATAGGTCAGGATATACCGCGTCTGATTCGCATACTGCAAAATTCTTGCAATTATGTGGCTACCCAAGGCCATGTGATGGCCGATCCCGGGCCCTATATTCGGATTGGAGAAGCATCAAAAGGGATAATCACCTTTGTGATGTATTACAGCATCGCGCCCCATGTGGCACGCGGCAGAGCGCGTCACTTTATTCTGGATGCTGCAATCGGTTTTTTAAAGGCCGCAGGAATTCCGGTGCTTCCGGTGCTGCATGAACATGTGGTCGCTGAGCACCAGCTCACTGCCGACCTGCTGGTTTCAGATGTTCGCTTGCGTATTCTTGCCCAACTGCCACTTTTCTCGGTGCTTAGCCGTACGGAAGCAGAATTTTTAGCGGCTAGGACGGCCCCCGTGCAGGTGGAGCCAGGTACGGTTTTAATAGAGGAAAAAGCCACGGGCAGCACCATGTACATTGTGCTTGAGGGCACTTTTGATGTCATCGTGACCATCAAAGGTGCGCCAGTATCGGTCGCCAAACTGTGGCCGCGCGACGTCGTGGGTGAAATGTCCCTGTTTACTGGCGCACCGAGAACTGCGACTGTGGTGGCAATCTCAAAATGCACCATTATGGAAATTACCAAAGAATCCATGTCGGCCTTGTTTGAGCTCAATCCAAGTTTGCTCAACGCATTTGCTGCACAGATTGATGCACGCACACTGGCCAACAAAAAAATAAGTGAAAAAACGGATCAGGTTGAAAGTAAAGAGAAAAAACACTCCATACTTTCCGATATCAAATCCTTTTTTGGTTTTAAGTAATTGGGTCTGAAAAGTCAATTGCACATGAAACCGGTAGTCTGCTGGCCTTAACACGGGGTTAATTTATGCACCTCTACCTCAGAAAAATACTCACATGCATGATGGCCCTGTGCCTGTTATGCGGTAGCGACGCGCTTTGGGCTGCCGCTGGCACCATCCAAGTGCTCATCGGCAGCGCACGAATTTCCAAGCATGCCGGGCAGGAGCGCCCTGCCCTGCGCGGTGACCAGTTGTATGAGGGAGACACGGTGATGACCAACCCCAACTCCAACGTACAAATCCGCATGATCGATGACGCCATTATTTGGGTGCGGCCTGACTCGCAATTCCGGATTGAGAAATACCAGTCGGACAAGCATGGCGCGCCCAAAAACCAAGCGGTTCTGAATTTG
This sequence comes from Comamonadaceae bacterium, assembly GCA_947450895.1. GTDB lineage: Bacteria > Pseudomonadota > Gammaproteobacteria > Burkholderiales > Burkholderiaceae_C > Allorhodoferax. Next base: position 4,842 of record CANFWT010000072.1, read on the forward strand.
ATCAGTGGCACCATGCGCGAGGTGACGGGCGCCATCGGCAAGGGGGCACCGGCCGATTACAAGCTCGCTACACCGAATGCCACCATTGGAATCCGCGGCACAGAATTCGATGCAACCTTTGCCACATCCCAAATGGCAGAGCAACTCAACATTGAACCCGGCACCTACAACCGCGTCTATGTGGGCTCCACCGTTCTTGAAGGACCTTCGGGGCGTGTGACCTTGAATAAGGATGAGGCCGGCTTCATGGGCCTGGATCCCTCCGACAAGCCCCAGATCCTTCCCAGCATTCCTTTGTTCATGAGCACCAAAGCGCCCACCACACCGGCGCGCACGGAGGTCGCGGTGGCAAAACCAAAGTCCCTGCAAATCACGCTGCGTTATGGCGAGCCTGAATCAGAGAGCATCAGCTCCACGAGCAATCGGGACACCAATGCGGAGCAACGCTTGCAAACCATTGAAGGGGAGCGCGCGTCTCTGACCATGATGCAAGGACCTGGACCCCGCCAAGCAGGCCAGGCGGGCGCAAGACCGGTTCAGCAGGTGGCTTTAGAGGTGATTGCCAAGCTCAAGGATGGCAGCGCCACGGTGCAATTGTGGGCGCAAAACCTGAGTGTGGGCTCTGCCAGTACCCAGGCCAGCAAGGTGGCCACGACGCTGACTGTGCCATTGAATGTTTGGACGGAAGTCAATGGACGCGGCCCCTCCAACAATGTAACGATCTCTTCAGGCAGCGCGCGGGGTGACTACACCCGGCTGTTCTTGAAAGTCGAAGACCTGGATCGTTAAAGGAAAATTATGCGCAAACACGGCTGGCGAGTGCTATGGAGTCTGGTTTTGGTAGCCGTGTTTGCCGGGCATTGCATGGGGTGGTGGCAATTGCCGATGCTGGCCCGTGTTGAATCTGTCCTCTACGACGCGAGGGTCCGCTTAGTCGCCCCTGGCACCGTAGATGACCGCATTGTGATTGTCGACATCGATGAGAAAAGCCTGCGTGAAAAAGACCAGGGTGGCGAGGGGCGCTGGCCCTGGCGGCGGGACCGCTTGGCGGCCTTGGTCACCACTTTGTTTCAGCAATATGGTGTGACGCTGGTCGCCACCGACATCATTCTGTCGGAAAAGGACGCGTCATCCGGATTGGAAGTCCTAGAGCAGTTGGCTGCCAATGAACTCAAGGACAACGCCGAATTTGCCGCCCAACTTGAGCTGCTGCGACCGTCCCTGGCGTTTGACCACCTCTTGGGCGAGGCGATGCAAGGCGGACCGGTGGTACTGGGCTACGCCTTTCACAATGACAAGCCATCAGAGAGCACCGTGCTTCCGCCAGGCCTGGACCCTGCCGCCTGGGGCCTGACGGCCGTTCGAGCGCAGTCTTACCCAGGATTTACAGGTTTGTTGCCCGAACTGCAGTCGCAAGCAGCCGGTGCCGGGCACTTGAACCCCCTGCGCGACGACGATGGCGGAACGCGCCGAGTTCCCCTTTTGATTGAGCACCATGACCGCTACTACCCTGCACTTTCGCTGGCGGTGCTGCAAACGGTGATGGGTGGTATGCCCTTGGACGTAGGCGTGGCCGCCTATGCGGATACCAAGAAAATTGAGACCATCAAGCTTGGTCCCATTGAGGTTCCGGTAGACGCTGCGCTGAACGCTTTGGTACCTTTCCGGGGCGCATCGCACAGCTTTCCTTATGTGTCGGCGGTGGACGTTCTCCAGGGGCGGGTTGCACCAGCACAGCTCAAGGACCGCATTATTTTGCTAGGGACATCCGCGGCAGGGCTGGCAGACCTGGTCGCCACCCCCGTTGGCGTGAGTTTTCCGGGGGTTGAGGTGCACGCCAATGTGATCACCGGAATGCTCGACGGTCGCATCGCACACACCCCGGCCTATGCGCAAGGCGTAGAGCTCTTGGGCGTTTTGGTTTTGGGCGCTCTCATGGTGCTTGGTGGAATGTGGCGAAAGCCCGCATACACCGTCGTTTTGTTTCTGCTGGCGGGGCTTGGAACCGCAGCGGCCAATGTGGCCATGCTCAAAACGCAGCAATTGATGCTGCCGCTGGCCGCGCCCGTGCTGTGCTTGCTGAGCGTATTTTTGTTTCAAATGATTTACGGGTTTTTTATCGAATCACGCGGCAAACGGCAAATGTCAGACCTTTTTGCCAACTATGTGCCGCCCGAGTTGGTCGAAAAAATGGCAGACAACCCCCAAGCGTTCAGCATGGCGCCGGAAGAGCGTGAATTGACCGTGCTTTTTTCCGACGTGCGTGACTTCACCACCATCTCTGAACGCCTGTCACCGCAAGAGCTCGCCGAACTGATCAACCAGTACCTCACTGCCATGAGTGAAATCATTCGTGACGGCCACCACGGCACGCTGGACAAATACATTGGCGATGCGGTCATGGCGTTTTGGGGCGCGCCCGTTCCCGACCCGAAACACGCGGAGGACGCGGTTTTGGCAGCCATCGCAATGCAAGTGGCGGCCCATGCGCTCAATACACAATTCGTAGCCCGGGGATGGCCCAAATTCAAAATTGGCATTGGCCTGAACACCGGCCCGATGACGGTGGGCGACATGGGCTCCAAGGTGAGGCGCGCCTATACCGTCATGGGGGATTCCGTGAATTTGGGCGCCCGGTTGGAAGGCCTGACCAAGGTCTACGGTGTTGAAATTTTGGTTGGCGAAAACACGCAGGCCAAGCTGCCCGATTGGACCTGGCGTGAGGTGGACCGCGTCCGGGTCAAAGGCAAAGATGTTCCCGTGGCGATGTTCGAACCGGTAGGACGCACCTCCGAGGTCGCGCCTGAAACCCTGGATGAATTGGCTGCTTGGCGTTTGGCCCTGGATGCTTACCGCGGAAAAGACTGGACACAGGCAAAAGATGCCTTGACCCAACTACGAAGCCGCTACCCGGACCACAGCTACCTCTACGGGCTTTATCTCAACCGGGTCAACGATTTTGAGATGCATCCACCGCCGCCCGACTGGGACGGCGCGACCAATTTCGAGACGAAATAGCATCCCCGTCGCGTACTGCCAATCAGTCTTCAGGCACCAGGACCATTTTCTTATCCAGCCCCAATTCCTGGATTTTTCGGGTGATAGTGTTGCGTCCTATGCCCAACTTGGTAGCGGCCTCAATCCGTCGGCCGCGCGTATTGGTTAGCGCCGCCTGAATGAGCCGCGCCTCAAACCGGCGGGAAAAGGAATCCCACAAATCACTGTGACCGGCGCGCAGTTGCACCAACGCCTCGTCTTCCAGTTCCAGCTCCCAACCCACCAGTGGCGCAGCGCTTGTCGGGATACTGGCGGCATATTCGGCGGGCCAGTCCATGCCGCTTGGCTCGGAAGAAGAAAGCTCGGGCTCCATGCTGCTAAGTTCGGGCGCGGGTGCCATCAAAGCCGCCGAAAGTGAGTGGATGGCCGTGGGTATTCCAGGCGACGGCGCATCGCCATGGATTGACTGGCGGTTCAAGCCGAACTCGGGTGGCAGATCTTTGGGCTCAATCACCTGTGCGGGCGCCATGACCGTAAGCCAGTGGCAGATATTCTCAAGCTGTCGCACATTGCCAGGAAACGCAAAGTTTTCCAGGGCTGCCACCGCTGTTTCAGCGATGCGCTTGGGCTCCACGCCGAGCTGCTTGGCACTTTGTTGCAGAAAATGCCGCGTCAGCATGGGAATGTCTTCCCTGCGCTCGCGCAAAGCCGGCAGGCGCAGGCGAATGACGTTCAGCCGGTGGTACAGATCTTCACGAAACGCCCCTCCTTTGACGCGTTGCTCCAAATCTTGGTGCGTCGCTGCAATTACCCTGACATTGGTTTTAACTGCGCTGTGCCCGCCCACCCGGTAGAAGTGTCCGTCGCTGAGCACGCGCAACAAACGGGTTTGCAACTCAAAAGGCATGTCGCCGATTTCATCGAGAAACAAGGTCCCTTCATCGGCCTGCTCAAACCGGCCGCGTCGCTGGGCCTGGGCGCCTGTGAAGGCACCGCGCTCGTGGCCAAATAGTTCGCTCTCCAGCAGGTCTTTGGGTATGGCCGCCGTGTTGATGGCCACAAACGGGCCATTGGCGCGTGGCGAATGCTTGTGCAACGCGCGCGCCACCAACTCTTTCCCCGAGCCGGATTCACCAGTAATCATGACGGTGACATTGCTTTGGCTCAGCCGCCCGATGGCGCGAAACACGTCTTGCATCGCCGGCGCTTGGCCGAGCATTTCGGGCGTGTCGCTCATCCGTTCTTCGGCGACCTGCTCACGCTGGCTTTCCTGCACAGCGCGGCGTATCAGTTCCACAGCCTTGGGTAAGTCGAAGGGCTTAGGCAAATATTCGAAAGCCCCCCCTTGAAACGCGCTCACCGCGCTGTCGAGATCTGAAAACGCAGTCATGATGATCACCGGCAAACCCGGATGGCGGGATTTCACTTTTTCAAGCAAATCCAAGCCAGAGCCACCGGGCATGCGGATGTCGCTCACAAGAATTTGTGGCGAATCGTCATCGGTCGCGTCCTCCAAAGCCGCCAGTACGTCGCGCGGGTTGGAGAAGCTGCGCGTGGGCAGGTGTTCGCGTAACAAGGCTTTTTCCAGTACAAACCGGATGGACTGGTCATCATCTACGATCCAAATCGGCTTCATGGCAAAGGCTTTCTCTTATGTGTCGGCAATTAAGGCAGAGGAATCAAAATTTTGAAATCCGTGTGTCCTGGCACGCTATCGACTTCGATCTTTCCGTGGTGCTGCTGCACAAAAGTTTGCGCCAACGTCAGCCCCAAACCTGAGCCTCCTTCACGACCTGAAACCAGTGGGTAAAAGATGCGCTCCCTGATCGAATCTGGCACGCCAGGTCCGTTGTCAATGACATGCAATTCCAATGCCAGGCGGTGGCGTGTTTTGCCGAAGGTGGTCTGCCGGGCAATACGGGTCGAAAATGTCAGGCATGCGTCGCCCCGAACAATATGCTCTGCGAGCGCTTGGCAGGCATTGTGCGCAATATTCAGCACGGTTTGTATCAGTTGCTCGCGGTCACCGCGAAAGACGGGTATCGAAACGTCGTAGTCCCGCACTACCCGCAATCCTTTAGGAAACTCAGCCATGATGAGTGAGCGCACTCGCTCACACACCTCATGAATATTCACGTCGCCCACCATGTGCGGTCGCCGGTGCGGCGCCAACAGACGGTCCACCAGGCTTTGCAAACGGTCCGCCTCACGGATGATGACCTGGGTGTACTCAATGAGCTCGCTGGAATCTATTTCCATTTCGAGCAGTTGTGCCGCACCACGTATGCCGCCCAGTGGATTTTTGATTTCATGCGCCAAATTACGTATGAGCTCTTTGTTCGCTTGTGCGCGTTCGGCCAAGCGCTCCTCGCGATCCTGGCGCGTTTGCTGCTCGAGAGGCACCATTTCGACCACAAAGTGCTGACCGTCTTCCGCGTCCGTGACGATGACGTGTACGGGTAAGGACTCCAGCCCCGGGCGGCGCAGGAATGCGTCATAGCGCATGGCCGCAAAAGCCTTTTTGGTGGAGCCGACGACGGCTTCGTGCAAGGCGCTGGGATCGCCAAATACCTCGGTGAGACGGGAACCCTGAATAGCCCTGCGAGAGATGCCAAGACTGTCTTCCAGGGCTGCGTTGGAAAATACCACCGTGGTGTCTATGCGCACAACGGCGACCAGGCTCGCCAAGAGATCAAATATTTGGTACGCCAAGAGGGACTCCAAAGTGGGCGTCAACGGGTCGCGCCGCCGGGCAGTCGGGCGATTTCCCGTCGGATGCTGGCAATGTCTGCCTCGTTGCGCTGAATGGCGGCTTTTAAGTCTGCAACCCGGTCTAGGTATTTCTGGTTGTTCCGCGCCTCTGCACCCAACTTCTCCGGCGCGCCATTGTTAAATTCCTTAAGGAGATCCGATTGCCGGGCCTCGGCTTTTTTCAGCTCAGTTTCCAGGATGAAACGCGCATCCGCATCGTTACCTCGCTGTGGGTCTGATCGCGTACCGGGGGTGGACGGAACTTTCGTAGCGGGTACGACCGTTACATTTCCTGTCGTGATCAGGGTGCATTGCGACAAACGTTCACGCGGAACGTTGTTGGTGTATTCATTTCCACATCGGTACACCTTGTCTTGCCCAAAAACGCAGGTGGCTGCTGACAAGACCAAGAGCGATAAAACAAATTTCTTCATTACAGAACTCCCTGAAATAGAAAAAGACGGCCAAGGCCGTCTTTTTCTCCTGTGTTTAGCGCATCCTACCCCGGTGGCGGCAATGCCGCGGGATGTTAAGCGCCAAACGCCACACTGTTACAGGGAGTAATACATGTCGAACTCGATGGGGTGGGTCGACATGCGCAAGCGCGTGACTTCACCCATTTTGAGTTCAATGTAAGCGTCGATCATGCTGTCCGTGAAGACACCACCTTTGGTCAAGAAGGCGCGGTCCGCATTGAGGCAATCAAGCGCCTGGTCCAGACTGTGGCAGACGGTTGGCACCAACGCGTCCTCTTCGGGCGGCAGATGGTAGAGGTCTTTGGTAGCAGCCTCGCCAGGGTGGATTTTGTTTTCCACGCCGTCCAGACCCGCCATCATCAGTGCCGAGAAGCCCAAGTAGGGGTTCATCAAGGGATCAGGGAAACGCGCTTCGATACGACGGCCTTTGGGATTGGCCACAAACGGAATACGGATCGATGCAGAGCGGTTGCGCGAAGAATAGGCCAGCTTCACCGGTGCTTCGTATCCGGGAACCAGGCGTTTGTAGCTGTTGGTACCGGGGTTGGTGATCGCATTCAAGGCACGTGCGTGCTTGATGATGCCGCCAATGTAGTACAGCGCAAAGTCCGACAGGCCTGCATAGCCGTCACCAGCAAACAGGTTTTTGCCATCCTTCCAAATGGACTGGTGCACGTGCATGCCTGAGCCGTTGTCGCCAACGATGGGTTTAGGCATGAAAGTGGCAGTTTTTCCGTAGGAGTGCGCCACGTTTTGCACCACGTACTTCAGGATTTGGGTCCAGTCTGCGCGCTCTACCAAGGTGCTGAATTTGGTGCCGATTTCATTTTGGCCGGCGCCAGCAACTTCGTGGTGAAACACTTCGACGGGCACGCCCAAAGACTCGAGAATCAGGGACATCTCAGCGCGCATATCTTGCGTGCTGTCCACTGGCGGCACTGGGAAGTAACCACCCTTGACGGTGGGGCGGTGGCCCTTGTTGCCACCGTCCATTTTGGTACCGGAATTCCAAGGAGCTTCGACTTCGTCGATCTTGAAGAAGGTGCCCGACATGTCGGTATTCCACCGCACGTCGTCGAAGATGAAGAATTCGGGCTCAGGACCGAAAAAGGCGGTGTCGCCGATGCCAGACGCCTTGAGATAGGCTTCTGCGCGCTTCGCGATCGAACGTGGATCGCGGTCGTAGGCCTTGCCGTCGCTGGGCTCAACGACGTCGCAACTCATGAACAAGGTGGTTTCTTCAAAGAAAGGATCAATATTGGCCGTGTTGGGGTCTGGCATGAGTTGCATGTCGGACGCTTCAATACCCTTCCAACCGGCGATCGACGAACCGTCAAAGGCGTGGCCAGATGTGAACTTGTCTTCGTCAAAATGAGAGATTGGCACGCTCACGTGCTGCTCTTTGCCCCGGGTGTCGGTGAAGCGAAAGTCAACGAACTTGACTTCATTTTCTTTCACCATCTTCATCACATCTGCGACGGTCTTGGCCATCAAATACTCCTGTTGCACGGTTGTAAAAAAGTTTTGCGTTGTTTACCTTGCAGCTTTTATGCCAAACGCTGCAAAGCCGCGAATCAAACTATCCCTTGCTATTTTGCCCTGAGAAGGTTCCATTTCTGCCGAAAGGGCCCTAAACATCTTGCGAGAGTTTCCGAGGGCTCTTGATTTGCACCAATTTAGTGCAAAAATAACGCTGGTTTGGTTCATCCTATTTTTCGCACTATTTCAGGGCCCAGTGTGCATCCAAATCGTACGAGCCCCTGTAGGAGCGCCACAAAAGCTGCTTCCGCCATGGCCTCCTCCCCCTTCACGCCAAGTTCAATATGGCGTCCATAGCTAGGATGGTCCACGCTGGGCAGACTGAACACCTTCACCGAGTACACGCGTTCTACGTCTTCCATCAGCGGCGTAAGGCTTGCCTCCATGGCGCCCATGACAATCACGGACTTTTCCATCCACACGGCACGGTTGAAGCAATCTGCGTAATGGGTGTCGAGCACCCACTCCACCATGGGCCATGCCATGACCGGGAATCCTGGTACGAAATGCACGGCGCCCCTGTTGGCGCCCTGGCAACTAAAACCGGCGATTTTGTTGTAAGGATTGGGAATAATCGTCGCGCCCAAGGGGAACATGCCCATGTTGAGCCGGTGCTGGTTGTCATCCCGCTCGGGTTCAAAAGCCTGGCCGTTCTCGCGGGCAATGTCCTGCATACGCTCCCATATCAGGTCCCGGGCCTGGGGGTGGAGCACAAGTTCACGGTTCAACGCGGTGGCCGCGCACTGGCGGGTGTGGTCGTCTGGCGTGGCTCCGATGCCGCCAAATGAAAACACCACATCGCCGCTGGCAAATGCCGAGGCCAGGGTAGCAGTAATGCGCACGGGGTCATCACCAACGTAGTTGGCATAGGCCAACTGCAAGCCCCGCGCGCCCATCAACTTGATGGTTTGTGCCAAGTGTTTGTCCGCGCGTTTGCCGGACAGTATTTCATCACCAATAATAATTACGCCAAAGTTCATACGATTCCTGGAGTTTGTTCGCCGCAAGAATGGGGCAACCGCGCGGAAATTGCTTGCGCGTCCACCGCCTTGCCGGCGGTGTTTTGCGCAGTCGGCGTCTGCGAGCGCAGCGTTTGCAGCGCCTCCAGGCAAAAATGCGCAAACCAAAGCGAAGAAA
>CANFWT010000073.1 GCA_947450895.1 Comamonadaceae bacterium
ATCAGGCCCAGGGCTTGCAAGAGCGAATTGATCACGCCTTCTTTTTGTAGCACCACCATCCAGGCGGTGGTGCGCACCAAAAGCGAGGTCCAAAACGGCAGCAGCACGAGGATCAGCAGCAAATTGGCAGTTTTGTCACGCAAGTGGGCCAGCAAGTAGGCCAGAGGAAACCCTAGCAATATGCACATCAGCGTTACGGTGAAGGCGACCCCTAGGGTGCGTAAGTAAATAGTCACGTGGATGCGCTGGTCCTCGGGTTGGGCTGCCATGGAGCCATCGGGGAGGCGTCGCGCATCCAGGGCGGACAGGAAAAACAGCGCGTGCGTGGGGGACGAAAGATTGCGAATCGTGCCCCAAATCGCGCTTTGCGTCCAGGCGGGGTCTGCGGCTTCAAAAAATGGGGTCCAGGGCCCCTCTTCCTGGCTGGTGATGCGGCGCGCTGCACGCATAAAGACGGTGCGCAGGCCAGATTCTTCGATGTTCAAGCGGTTGGCAATGGCGCCGTGTTTTTCGGCCGCCACCGCGACCTTCATGTCTTGTGCGAGTGCCGCGAAGACGGACTCTGGCGGGGTTTGCTCACGTGGACCATTCCAGGCAGCCAGCGCGCTGATGGTGCGCGGCAGGCCGTCAGGCACCATGGGGTCATAGACGCTGTTGAGCAATACCGTGCCCAAGGGCAAGAGAAAGCTCAACGCGACAAAAATAAACAGGGGCGCGATCAGCACGTAGGCCCACATATGGCCGCGCCGTTCTGCTTTGCGCAGGCGCTGCCCCAAGTCTGACGTGCTGTCGGCCACCATTTGCTTACTTGGCCAGCCAGGCAGCGAACTTCTTGTTCAGGTCGTCCCCGTTTTCCATCCAGAACTGCGCGTTCGTGGGCATGGCGCGGCCAGGGTGACCGGCATTGGGCAGCCAGGCTTTGTAAGGGTTGGACGCAGGGATCAAGGCCAGAGCAGAGTTGCGGGTAGGCGCGTAGGGAATGTACTTGGCCTGGTCTGCCAAGGGCTGGCTGCTGCTGGCAAAGCGAATGAACTCTTGCGCAGACTCTAGGTTTTTGGTGCCCTTGAGGATCGCGTACAGGTCAGGAATTTGGATTTGGCCATCCCACATGACGCCAAAGTCTTTTTTCTCTTTGTTGTTGGCATCTACGATGCGGCCATGCCAGGCGTGTGTCATGACGACTTCACCAGCGGCCAGCAACTGGGGTGGCTGCGCGCCGGCGGACCACCAGACGATGCTGCTCTTGATGGTGTCGAGCTTTTTGAACGCGCGGTCCACACCAGCTGGTGTGGAGAGCACTTTGTAAACATCGGCCACGGCCACGCCGTCGGCCATCAGTGCCCATTCCAGAATCACGCTGGGGTCTTTCTTGACGCCACGCTTGCCTGGGAACTTGCTCACGTTGAAGAAGTCTTCCAAGGTCTTGGGACCGTTAGCGCCGAGTTTGGCTTTGTCATAGGCCACGATATTGGCGTAGGTGATGACGCCAATGGCGCAAGGCAGGATCATGCCGGAGGAGAAGTCTTTGGCAGCCGGCGTGCCGTCTGCGCCAGCGGGGAGCTTGCTGGGATCGATTTTTTCGAGCAAACCTTCTTCGCAACCTTTGAGGGCTTCAGCAGGCTCCAAGTCCACCACGTCCCACTTGATGTTGCCGGACTTCACTTGGGCGCTGATTTCGCCGAGTGTTCCGCCCCAGTCCACCGATGTAATTTTGGTGCCGGTCTTGGCTGTAAAAGGTTTGTGGTAAGCCTCGATTTGGCTGTTGGTGTATGCGCCGCCCCAGGAAGCAACGGTCAACGCTTGTTGGGCAGCGCCAGTGCTTGGCAGGATGGCAATGACGGCGGCGCTAACAACCGTGAGGGCACTTAAATGAATTTTCTTGAACATGCTGTTCTCCTGGTAGGTCAATAAATGCTGCCCTTAAACGCCGTCCAGAGCCCTGCAATCGGCCACATTCCACCCCAGAGTGGCGGTGCTACCGGATTGCAGGCTAAGGTCGCGTCCATCGTTGGGCAGCGTAACGATGAAATCCTCAAGCCCGCATGCGTTCATGCGCAAGCGGGCATAGCGTCCCAGGTAGGTCACATCGACTACCGTGCCGCTGACTATGGTTTCCACCGCACCGGCTGGCGGGTTCAGGTGAATGCGCTCCGGGCGTATGGACAGGCGCGTTGATTGTCCGACTTGGCTTACCGCCACGGGCTGCGCCGCCAGACGCAGACCATCAGCCAACGTGACCTCGCAGCTGCCGCCCGAAAGGGCGCTAACCGTACCAAGTAGCGTGTTGTTCTCGCCAATGAATTGCGCAACAAACGCGTTAGAAGGGCGCTCGTAGAGCTGGGTGGGCGTGTCGATTTGCTGGATGCGGCCGTGGTGAAACACCGCCACCCTATCCGACATGGCCAGCGCCTCTGTCTGGTCATGGGTAACGTAGACCATGGTGATTCCAAGCTCGTGGTGCAGACGCTTGATTTCGTACTGCAGTTGCTCGCGCAGTTGCTTGTCCAGGGCCGACAACGGCTCGTCCATCAGCACCAGTTGCGGCTCGAACACCAATGCCCGGGCCACCGCCACGCGCTGCTGCTGGCCACCCGACATTTGTGCCGGGCGACGCGACTCGAAACCTTTGAGGCCCACCTTGTCCAGCGCGCGCAGAACGCGTTCTTGGGCAGCGTGCCCGGTGACGCCGCGCACGCTTAAGGGGAAAGCCACGTTTTCTGCAACCGTCATGTGAGGAAACAGGGCGTAGCTCTGGAACACCATGCCAATGTTGCGATGCTCAGGTGCGATGCGGTTGATTGGCTTGCCAGCCAGGTAAATCTCGCCTGCCGTGGCCGTCTCGAACCCTGCCAGCATCATCAGTGTGGTGGTCTTGCCCGAACCCGAGGGTCCGAGCAAGGTGAGAAACTCGCCTTGCGCAATATCGAGGTTGAGGTCTTGCACCACTAGCTGCCGACCGTCGTAGCTTTTTTCTACGTGGTCGAAGCGGACATAGGGCTGTTGCATGGATGCGCGTTCCTGGTTTCGGTTAAGCCCGTAACGATAGCAAGGTTTGTGCCTACGCTGGGATCACGTTGTGCTTGGGGCCATAGGGGAAACCGGTGATGTTTTGATGGCCGGCTTCAGTAACCACCAATATATCGTGCTCCCGGTACCCGCCCGAACCGGGCAAACCCTCAGGCAGCATGATCATGGGCTCGATAGACACTACCATGCCAGGCTCTAGTACCGTTTCTATGTCTTCGCGGAATTCCAGGCCCGCTTCCCTGCCGTAGTAGTGCGACAACACACCAAACGAGTGCCCGTAGCCGAAGGTGCGGTACTGCAGCAGGCCGTACTCTTCGTAAATCTTGTTCAGCTCGTGGGCCACATCGCAGCAGCGAACGCCGGGTTTGACCAGTTTTTGCCCCTCTTCGTGCACCCGCACATTGACTTCCCAGAGCTTGAGCGACGCGGCATCCACTTCGCCGAAAAACAGGGTGCGCTCTAACGCCGTGTAGTAGCCCGAGATCATGGAGAAGCAGTTCAGGCTGAGGATGTCCCCCTTTTGCACTTTGCGCGTGGTCACCGGGTTGTGCGCGCCATCGGTGTTGATGCCCGACTGGAACCAGGTCCATGAATCCATCAGTTCGGTGTGCGGGTAGCGCTTGGCAATCTCGCGCACCATGGCCTGGGTGGATGCCAATGCCACTTCGTGCTCGGGCACGCCTTCGTGTATGGCGGCCACCAGGGCCGCGCCGCCTACGTCACAGACCTGTGCACCGTTCTTGATGAACTCGATTTCTTCTGCTGACTTGACCATGCGCAGCTTCATGCAGTCGGCAGCGATGTTGGTGAATTCGACATGCGTGAGCACCGCTTTGATCTTGTCCATGCGCTCCAGCGGCAGGTGGTCGTATTCCAGGCCGACGCGGCCATGGTTGGGCACCTCTTGCGCGATGGCGCGGAAGTAGTTGCCGCTTTGCCAGTCGGTGTAAATCACGGCGCGGTCGCACACGCCTTTGCGCCAGGGTTGGCCGCCGTCGATGTTTGCTGCAATGATGACGGCCTTGTCCTGCGTGACCACCAAGCTGTAGAAACGACCAAACGAGCAATAAAGGAAATCGCTGTAGTAATTGATGTTGTGGTAGCTGGTGAAGACCACGGTATCGACCGAACGTTGCGCCATCATGGCGCGAAGCTTGGCGATGCGCGTGGCGTACTCACCATCGGAAAAGCTGTGGCGTACGCGCTCGCCGTTGTCGATGCTGATGAGGTTAGGCATGGTCATGGCAGGGGTTCCTTGGGGTGGGTGGTGTTGCTCCGGATATTAGGGCAAAGCTTAGACAAATAATGCCGAATTACGACAACAAATTTTCTTTAAATGCCAACCCTTGTTGGCGCTTGGTACGGTCTTTTTGTGGCGGTGCGCCAAAACGGGGCGTGTAGTGGGCTGTCAAATGCGATTGCGAGGCAAATCCGGTTTGAAGCGCGATCTCCCGCAAAGGTTTATCGCTGCGCTGCACCAAAATGCGCGCATGCGAGAGCCGAATGTCCAAATAGATGCGCTCGGCCGATTTGGCGAACTGTTGGCTAAACAGCCTTTGCAAACTGCGTAGTGCAATGCCCGTGAACTGTGCGATCTCGGGAATGGTGAGCGGCTCGCTGATGTTGGCCTCCATCAAGCGCAGTGCCTCCACGGCGGCAGGATGGGTCACGCGTCCTTGGTGGATGATGGAAACGGTCTGTATATCGGTCAGGCCGCGGCGCTCTACGACCAGCAGGTTGGCTACTTCGTTGGCCAACTGGCGATTGCCTGGCGACTGGGTTAGCAGGTAGGTCATGAGGTCCAGCGGAGCCACACCACCGCTGCAGGTGTAGCGGTCGCGGTCCACCTCAAAAAAATGCTGCGTCACAATCACTTGCGGAAATTGCTCGGCCAGCGCCTCATGGTCTTCCCAATGGATGGTGCAGCGGTAGCCATTAAGCAAGCCGGCCTGCGCCATCAGGTAGGCGCCCGTGTCAATGCCACCAAGTGGTAGGCCTTGCGCCGCCATCTTTTTCAGCCACAAAGTCAGGGTGCGCAGGCCGCGCCGCGGGATAGGGTTGGGGCCTATGACAAACACCACGTCCAATGGTGGCGCCTCGGCCAGGCTGTGCTGCGTCATAACCTGGATGCCGTCGCTGGACGCCACAAGGCCACCCTCCAAGGAAAGAAGCACCGAACGGTAAGTGGGGCGCCCTAGCACGCCATTGGCAATGCGCAGTGGGTCGACGCAGGCGCTCAGGGCGATCAGTGAAAAATTCGGCACCACCACAAAGCCAAACACCAGCGACTGCTTGGGTGAGTGCATGGTGGACGTGGCTTAGGCGGCGGTCAGTAGTGCCTCAATGTCACCTTCCAAGCTGGCGGGCGTGTCCGTGGGCGCATACCGCTTTCGCACCGCACCATCGGGCCCTACCAAGAATTTGGTGAAGTTCCATTTGATAGCCTGCGTGCCCAGAATGCCAGGCGCTTCTCTGGTCAGCCACTGGTACAAAGGATGGGCCAGCGGGCCATTGACATTGATTTTGGACATCATCGCAAAGCTCACGCCGTAATTCTTCTGGCAAAAGCTGGCGATCTCCCCGTCGCTTCCCTTGTCCTGTGCGCCAAACTGGTTGCATGGAAAGCCCAAGACCACCAGGCCGCGGCTGCGAAACTTCTGGTGCAGCGCTTCCAGGCCGGCAAACTGGGGCGTGAAGCCACAGGCGCTGGCGGTGTTTACCACCAGCAAGACTTTGCCCGCGAGGTCTTTCAGAGCGAGGGGGTGGCCGTCAATCGCGACGGCGTCAAAGTCGTAAGCGGTGGTCATGCGGTTCTCCTTGGAGCGCTGAGAGTGGGGTGGTGAAATCTATCCGTGCAAATTGTCATTGCGTGCAATCTCGAGCAGGTGGTCGACCTCCTCACCGTGTTCGCGGCAGTTGCGCTCGTGCCAGCGCTTGATCAGCCACATGCAAGCCGCCACGAGTACGCCAAACGCAGTGATCGCCACAAAGGCCGATACCCCCATCCCTGTCGATAGGCTGTACAGGCCACCCAGCACCAGAATGCAGGTTTGCTCGTTGAAGTTTTGCACCGCAATAGAGCGCCCTGCGCCCATCAGGTTATGCCCGCGGTGTTGCAGCAATGCGTTCATAGGCACGACCAAAAAGCCGCCCAAGGCACCCAACAGCACCAGAAAAGGCGCGGCCACCCACACATTGGATATGACGTTGAGCAGTATCACCAGCAAACCCATAGCAATGCCTAGGGGCATCACGCGCGTTGCATGTTCCAGCCGCATGCGCATCGAGGCCACCACGGCACCCACGGCCGTACCTACTGCTACCACCCCGACCAAAGACGATGCCTGGGTCACCGAATAGCCCAATGCCATGGCCGCCCAGGCCAACACTATGTAGCGTAAATTACCGCTCACGCCCCAAAACAAAGTGGTGGTGGCGAGCGAAATTTGACCCAAACGGTCGCCCCACAGGCGGACGTTGCAATGCCAAAAGTCAGGCAACAAGCTGATGACGCGCCTTGGCAAAGGGCGCATCTCCACCCCGGTAAGCGGGATGCGGGTGTTGAACCAGGCGGCTGCCAAGTAAAGCAGTATCAGTGCGCAGATGGCCGCCTCGGGCGCCGTGTCAATCCCGGTGTCGATGAACGGTACATCCAAGGACAGCAAAAACGGTGCGATGTGCGGCCCCACTAACTGACCGCCCAAAAGCACACCCAAAATAATCGAGGCAATCGTCAGCCCTTCAATCCAGCCATTGGCTTTGACCAGCTGCGATGCGGGCAATAGCTCGGTCAGGATGCCGTACTTGGCCGGCGAATAGGCCGCCGCGCCCAACCCAACCACGGCATAAGCCATCAGCGGGTGGCTGCCAAAAAGCATTAGCAAGCAGCCCACAATTTTGATGCTGTTGCTCACCAGCATCACCCGGCCTTTCGGGTAAGCGTCGGCATAAGCGCCAACAAAGGGTGCAAGCACCACGTAAAACAGGGCGAACATCGGTACCAATGCCGCCTGCTGCCATTCTGGAGCGTGGGCGCTGCGCAGCAATTGCACAGCCCCCACAAACAAGGCATTGTCGGCCAGCGAGCTGAAAAACTGCGCCGCCATGATGGTGAAAAAACCGCGTTTCATCAAAATTTGTGCGCGTAACTAGGCGTCAATGGCTGTGGGATGAGATCGGTCAGTTGGCAAAGTGCGTGGGTTATAGCACGCAGGGGCGCACCGCACCTTGGCTCTGGGCCCCGTGCGCGGCGCTACAGTCGCGCCATGCCACGTCCTATTCAAGCCACCATCCACACCCACGCCTTGCGCCACAACCTGCAAACTGCGCGTGCCCACGCGCCCGACGCCCGCGCTTGGGCAGTGGTCAAGGCCAACGCCTACGGCCATGGCATTGAACGCGTGTTCGAGGGCTTGCGCGGCGCCGATGGCTTTGCGCTGCTGGACCTCGATGAGGCCCAACGCCTGCGCGCGCTGGGCTGGCGCGGGCCGATTCTGCTGCTCGAAGGCGCGTTTGAGCTTCGCGACCTGGAGTGGTGCTCGCGCCTGGACCTGTGGCACACCGTGCATTGCGAAGCCCAAATCGACTTGTTGGCTGCGCACAAGACCAATGTGCCACAGCGGGTGTTCCTGAAGATGAACAGCGGCATGAACCGCTTGGGCTTTCGCCCCGACCATTACCGCGCCGCCTGGACGCGGCTCAACGCCCTGCCTCAGGTCGACGAAATCTCGCTCATGACCCATTTCAGCGATGCCGACGGTGCACGCGGCGTGGCCGCGCAGCTGGCAGCATTCGAGGCGGCCAGTGCTGAATTGCCCGGCGAGCGCTGTATCAGCAATAGCGCCGCCACCCTGCGCCACGCCCACTGCGCCAACGACTGGGTGCGCATCGGCATCGCCCTGTACGGCAGCGCCCCGGACCATCCTGATCACGTGGCTGCGCATTGGGGCTTGCAGCCGACTATGAGCCTGCGCGCCCACATCATCGCCACGCAAGACCTGGCCCCAGGCGACACCGTGGGCTATGGATCGGGTTTTGTAGCCCGGCACGCCATGCGCATTGGCGTGGTGGCCTGTGGTTATGCCGATGGTTACCCGCGCGTTTGCCCGACCGGCACACCGGTGCTGGTGGGTGGCCTGCGCAGCCACACCGTGGGCCGGGTCAGCATGGACATGCTGGTGGTGGACCTGACCGACTTGCCCGGTGCCGACCTGGGCAGTGAAGTTACGCTTTGGGGTGCAGCGTCTACGGGGCAGGTACTGTCCATTGATGAGGTGGCCGCGTGCGCAAACACCCTGGGCTATGAACTGATGTGCGCCCTGGCCCAGCGCGTGCCGGTGGTGGTGGAGTAACAGTCCACCAACCGCGCCGCGCTTAGAGTGGCGCAGAAACAGAGAGGCCGAGCATCCAGTTCCTTGGCAAGCCCGGTTCGTAAAACTGCTTGCTGCTTTGATTGACGATGACCGAGCCCACGTAGCTTTCGCCGCTGGCGTTGTTAAGGCGCGCATACAGCGTGACTGCTGCCTTGTCCACCGCCCATCTTTGGCTGGCACTCAGGTTGAAGATGGTATGGCCATTGACGGGCGCCAAGTCGTTCAAGTCGTTCACGTAAATTCGGCCGGCATGCACCATCTCGAATCCCAGTCGGGTTCCCAAGGCTGGGGATTTTGTCCCTGGCAGGACGGTGTCGCTGGACCAACTCAGTTCGGAGAAGAATGCGGTTTCTGGAATGCCGGGCATCTTGCTGCCCGCGGGAACGGTTGCTGACGTAGCGCAAATATTCTTCACGGTGCAATCGAAATCTTTGGTGTAACGCGCGTCAATCGATGAAGCCGAAAGCGTTCCGGTGAAATGAGGCGAAAGCAAGGCGCTTGCAGCAAGTTCCCACCCTTTACGAGACGTTCCCGGTGCGTTCACATACGCGGTAGAACCACTGTTGCTTTGTGCGATGACAAGCTCGTCGGTGGTGTCAATTTGGTAAACGGAAAAATCGACCCGCGAACTGCGGGTGGGTGCCCATTTGCTGCCTATTTCATAGTGGTTGCTGTTCGCTGCGTTTAACCCCGTGTTGAAACTGCCTTTCGGCGTGTTTGGTTTGCCAGAAATTAGTGCATCTGTGTTTTTCACATAGGCCATCTCTGCCAGGGTGGGCGACTCAAAGCCCTGTCCATAGTTGGCGTAAAAATTAAGATGCTCCGTTGCATAGTAGGTCGCGCCTAGGACGGGAGCGGTAGCGCTGTAGCTTTTGTTACCCGAGCCATCGAGATCTTTGGGTGTTTTAGTCAGGTCTATAGAGTAATCGTCGCTGATAAATCGGACCGTGCTGTACCGTAATCCGCCCACCACCGACACTGCGTCGGATACATGCGCGGTCGCCTGTAGAAAGAAATCGCTGTTTTCTGCCTGGTTGTCTTCGTTGCGCGTGGGGGCAGCGTTGTTCTTCTCGCCATAGTTCGAACCGCCACCTTGGCGGTATTCGCGCGAGCGGTCGAATTCATAGCCACCGACCCATTGCACTGGCGTGCCTCCCCAGGTGGTGTTTTCGCTGTATTGCAGGCCCAGTCCGTAGTACTTTCGGTTCAGGCCAACCCAAGTCGCTGCCAGCGTTGGATTGGTGGCGGGGTCTGTGGTTGCGCTCTGGTATTGCAAATTGTCCCGCGTTCCGTAGTACGCGCGGCCGGTGACCGTGCGGTCGCGGTCAACCGTGTAGGTCGCAGAACCTCCCAGTTGGTTTTGCAAAACGGTTTTGCGCGCTTGGTAAGCGGTGGCGTAGTTGCCGGCCCCTGACGGCTTGGAGGCCAATTGGTCTGCCGTCAAACCCAGTGGATCTTGCGCCAGCGGCATATCAAATTGGTTGAACACCAGGTTCACCAGCGTCTGGTCGTTGGCCTTGAAGTTGAGTTTGCCGTTGAATTGCTTTCTCTCGGTACGGCTGTTGTCGCGGTAGCCGTCAATGGTGAAGGTGCCATAGTCGGCCACGATGCCGTAATCGCCCACCGTGTCCGAGAATTGGTAGTCAGCGCGGTGCAAGCCGTAGTCGCCCGCGTAGTACTGGTAGTCCACCAGCGGAGCGGGGGACGCTGGTTTGGTAAACGCCTGGATCACGCCGCCGGAGGCGTTGCCATAAAGCTGCGCCAATGGCCCACGCAAGACTTCGATGCGGTCCATAGAGGTCAGACTGACCGAGGAGCCCTGGCCCTGGCCGTCGGGCGTAGTGGCCGGAATGCCATCAATAAGCAAGCGAATACCACGAATACCAAACGCTGCCCGCGCCCCAAAGCCGCGAATGGAGAGTTGCAAATCCTGCGCGTAATTGCTACGGTCCAGGATGGTCAGCCCCGGCACGCGCACCAGTGATTCCGACAAATTGACCTGTGGGCCGCCGTTCTGGATGGTGTCGCGGCTTACCGACTGAATGGCCGCCGGGGCATCAAAACTTCGCGCTTCTGCGCGCGAGGCCGTGATTACCACTTCGTCCAGCGACTGAGCGAAAGTGGGTCCTGCCAGGACAGCGATAAGGGAGGATACAGCGGCCGCCTGCGCGGTGCGCTTGAAATGTTGCGTCATGCCGGAGTTCTGAGTAAGTGGAAGGCGAAATGGGCAGTCGCGCCAAAAAAGGCGCTGCCCCTTGAATTGCTGGCTTGCCGCGGGATCACGAACCGCCCAGGGGCAATAATGGGCTCACATGGCATCAACCCGCTTAAATGCGTCGTCAATGCAATTCTCGATTCAAGGCGCTTCGGCGGTCACTTTGATGGCGCCAAACCACGCTGCCAACTGGGAAATCTCAGCGTCTGTGAGTGGTTTGGCGATCATGTTCATGACTTCGTTCTGCCGCTTGCCGCTGCGGTAATTCTTTAACTGCTCGCTGACATAAATGGCCTGCTGACCGGCAAGGTTCGGTGCGTTGGGAAGCGTTGCCAGTCCTGTCGCTCCATGGCACAGTGCGCACGCCGCCTCCGCTTTGGCCCGGCCTTGGGTCACATCATCTGCAACGGCATTGAAAGCGAGCAAGACCAGTAAGGAGAAAAGTAGTTTCTTCATAGTTCAACGGTATAAAAAATGGGGGCCCCTAAAGGGCCCCGGTTCGGTTCAGCCACGGGCACAAGTCCCGTGGTTCAGTACCCGATCAGTTGCCGGTGTAGCTGATGCGATAGATCGCGCCAGCGTAGTCATCGGACACCAAGATCGAGCCGTCAGGCAGGTTGGCCACGTCCACTGGGCGAGCCAAGGCGCGTCCGGTGTTTTTGTCCAGGAAGCCATCGGCAAACACTTCGGCGGGGCCTGCGTTGCCATCGGCCTTGATTGGCACAAAGTTGAGCAGGTAGCCGCTAGGAACGGTACGGTTCCAAGAGCCGTGAGAAGCCACGAACAAACCGTTTTGGTACTTCGCAGGGAAGGCCTTGCCAGTGTAGTGCGCCACACCCAACTGGGCCTGGTGCGCTGGGAACTCCACTTGCGGGAAGATGTGGCCAGCGGGTTCCTTCATGTCTTTGAGGTCTTCTGCTGCAGGAGAACCTGCCACTTTGAAGTGTCCGTTGTAGTAAGGGAAACCAAAGTGCTCGCCTGCCTTGGTCAGCTTGTTGAGCTCGCCTGGAGGAATGTCGTCACCCAAGCCATCGACCTGGTTGTCGGTGGTCCAGATGTCACCCTTTGGTCCGATCGTCAGGCCAGCGGGGTTGCGCATGCCTTTGGAGTACACCGTGCGGCCGCTGCCGTCGAGGCCGTTGTAGCGCACGACGCCGCCAATACCGACGTCTTCATACAAGGCCACTTTGTCCTTGGGCTGCACGTTGTAGGGCTGACCCAGCGTGACGTAAATTTTGCCGTCAGAGGCAACTTTGCAAACGCGACCGGTGTGGTTGAACGACTGCTCTTCCACAGGGATCAGCTTGCCTTCAGGAACGATCACGCCCACAGCGACGTCCGGGCCTTCATAGAAGTACTCGGCGGCCGGGAAGTGCAGAATGCGGTTGGATTCTGCAACCACCAAAAAGCCGTCTTTGGTGAAGCAAACGCCATTGGGGTTGCTGAATTTGATGGAAGGTGCAAAGGCCTTGACTTCAGTAGCAGCATCGCCGTTGTTGCGGTTGGTCACAGCCCAGACAGTGGTCTTGCGCGTGCCTACGAAAAGCATATTGGTCGATGGTGCCACCGCCATGTAGCGTGCGTCAGGCACTACGGCGTACAGATCGATCTTGAATCCGTCTGGCAATTTGACTTTCTTCAGATTGGCGCGGATGGCATCTGCATTCTTGCCTTCTTGTGGAATAGCAGGAATGTTCATGTTGGTGGCGGTATTGCCCATGCGCTGCAGCGTCGACAGATTGGCGTCCTGAGCGTACGCCGATGCCGCAGCCAGTGCGGCGACGGCCACGGCAAGTGTTGTCAGTTTGATTGTTTTCACGATGTTCCTCTTGAGTAATTGGACCTAAGTTGAGAGATACCCGGGGCAATAAACACTGATTTGCCCGAGGCCAAAGCCACTGTAGTGAGATGAAGAGATCCAAAAAATGGGGTTAACCCTCAAGTTGGGCTGCCCGCGCCCAAAATGCTTGGACTATTTTTTCAGTTGGAATTGAAAAAAAATACACGGGGCTTTGTTGGCCTTGCGACGCCTCGCAAATGCCGCGCTCGGATGCGTGCTGAAGTCGTGTTGGAGCCCACCGAAATGGCCTTTAGACAAGATCAAGTTTTATGGGGCAGCCATTGGCCCAGAGTGAAAACAGAACTGGGTGCACTGACCCGCAGCACAGGAGATGGTGGCATCTTCAAAATGCCTTTTTTCCGCGCTTTGCGCCCTTGTACGGTGAACCCTTTGGCCCGCTGCTCTAACGCCAGGCTGCGCAAGCTGATGGTCCGCATGTGCTCCATCAGTTTGGTGTGCAATTGTTCCCACAGGGCGCGGGTCAAGTCTGCCGGGCCACCTGTACCAAGTTCAGCGTCGTCTTGCGAACCGCCGGTGACGCCTTCAATGGCCGTAACGATGTCAGCTATTGTTATTTCGTCGCCGCGGAACCCCAGTGTGTAGCCGCCTCCGGGCCCGCGAGTGCTTTGCACCAGCCCATGCTGGCGAAGTTTGGCAAACACCTGTTCCAGGTAAGACAGAGAAATGCCATGGCGCAGGGCGAGGTCGCTCAGCGGTACGGGGCAATACGGTTCATGCAGGGCCAAGTCAATCATGGCATTGATCGCAAAACGGCCTCGTGTACTCAGTCGCATACCAGTCTTATATGGATGCCTCCCGAGTAGCAAGAAGAATTCGTGTTGTTCTGTGAAGAAGTCGGCTGCGTCCTTATATCCGGCCTTGCTTGTGTAGTCCGCCTGGTCTCCCAGCCTCGCTCACTGGCCCCGATGCATATCCGCTGACAAGCTCC
>CANFWT010000074.1 GCA_947450895.1 Comamonadaceae bacterium
CCAGCACGATGAAGTCGTCGCGCAGGCCTTTTTCCTTCAGGGTGTCGATCACCACCTTCATGTAAGGCATGGTCGTGGTCAGCAAGGCCGACAGGCCCAAAATGTCGGGCTTGTGCTCTTCCAAGGCGGCCAGGTATTTCTCGACGGGGTTATTGATGCCCAGGTCAATGACCTCAAAGCCTGCGCCCTCCATCATCATGCCGACCAGGTTTTTGCCGATGTCGTGGATGTCGCCCTTGACGGTGCCAATCACCATCTTGCCAATCGGCTCAACGCCAGTCTCGGCCAGCAGGGGGCGCAAAATTTCCATGCCGCCCTTCATGGCGTTGGCCGCGAGCAGCACCTCGGGCACGAACAAAATTCCATCGCGAAAGTCCACACCCACAATGCGCATGCCTTCAACCAGCGCGTCGTCCAGCACCCGTGCCGCGCTCCAGCCGCGCCCCAGCAAGATGTTGGTCGCTTCAATAACCTCGTCGCGCAAACCGTTGTAGAGGTCGTCGTGCACCTGCTCCGTCAGCTCTTCATCATTGAGCGTGCTCAGGTCCAGGTCGTCAAATTCTTCGGCCACGTCTAGCTCCTTTGGGTTGGTTTTGCACAACGCCGTGGGGGGCGTGCGCAGTTGATTGCAATGTACGGTCGGCTCCGCACGGTGGATGACAGTTTAGCGACTCGGGATTGTCGCCATACGACAGGGCCAGGGCAGGTGCATCCAATGCAAACAATTGCCGCTGTCCGCTTGAGGGACGTCGTCGAAGGGAAATTTGCCGTCGCCCCCAGATAACATCTGGGCACGGGAGTCCATAGACTCCAGCCACCTCAGCCCAGCCGCCAGGCCCGCCCGGCGCAACCCACACCCAAGGAGACCTCGCCCATGACCGTCGCGCTCGAAGGCAAGCCGCACTACATTTTGAACGCCAGTTGCGCCAGTCGCTTGGGTACCGTAGCGGTGGTATCGGGGTTTTTGGCCTCACGGCGCTGCTACATCACAGACATGCAGCAGTTTGACGACATTTTGAGTGAACGTTTTTTTGTGCGTGTGACCTTCTACGGCGACCCGCAGCAAACCCCGGCGCTGGACGAACTGCGTGCCGAGTTTGAGGCCGTCGCCGCCAGCGAGCAGATGGAATGGTCGATTTACGATGGCGCCAAAAAGCCGCGCGTGCTGATCATGGTGTCAAAGTTTGACCATTGCCTGGTCGACCTGCTGTACCGCCAGCGCACCGGCGAGCTCAATATGGACATTACTACCGTGGTGTCCAACCACCCCGACCTCCAGCAGTTGGTGGAATCGCACGGAATTCCCTATGTCCACCTGCCGGTCACGCCAGACACCAAACCAGCCCAGGAAGCGCGCCTGCTGGAGATCGTGGAAGATACGCAAAGCGAGCTGGTGGTTTTGGCGCGCTACATGCAAGTGCTGTCGGACGATCTGTGCCGCAACCTGCGTGGGCGCGCCATGAACATCCACCACTCGTTTTTGCCCGGCTTCAAAGGCGCCAAGCCCTACCACCAAGCGCACACACGGGGCGTCAAACTCACCGGCGCCACCGCGCATTACGTCACCGCCGACCTGGACGAGGGTCCGATCATCGAGCAGTTTGTCGAACGCGTGGACCACACGTACACGCCAGAAAAGCTCGCGGCCGCCGGGCGCGATTCGGAATGCCGCGCCTTGGCAACCGCGCTGCGCTTTCACATTGAGCGCCGGGTGTTTTTGAACGGGAGCCGGACGGTGGTGTTTCGCTAGGGCAGCGTAGGCGGTTCTGGTCCTCGCGCGCCTGCCTTGTTGTGACAATTTGCCCCGTCTTGGGAATGTTTTATCCGCATTTCAGCGCTTTTTTCCCACTCTCTCCCCCAACCCCTCTCTCGCCCAGCGGGCGAGAGAGGGGGGCCTAAGTCCGAATTTGATTTCGTCGCCCCGGCTAGCCTTCTACTGGCGTGGCGCCCGCCTGTGAGCGGGACATACGGCTGCTGACCAGCGATCCACAGAAGTGGCCTGGGGTGCCTTAGCCGAAGCGAAAAAACAAAATGTGGCTGTTCGCTCCCCCTTTCCGCCCCGGTGGGGGTGGAAAGGGGGCTGGGGGGATAGGGGGGGATTGAAGTCCGGACTAATTCAAATCCCGCGTACCAGAAACACCACTTTACGAGGCGCTTCCTTTGGCGGCTACCGGCGCCAGCAAGGCCAAGCGGCTGTTGCGCCGCTCCGCGCTGGGTGTATGGCCAAACAAGTCGCGGTAACACTTCGAGAAGTGCGGCGGCGACTGAAATCCGCAGGCCACGGCAATTTCCATCACCGACATCGCGGTTTGCAGCAACAGGCTGCGCGCGCGGCGCAGGCGCATGTCCAGGTAGTACTTGGTGGGCACCTCGCCCACATAGCGCTTGAACAGGCGCTCGATCTGGCGGCGCGACACGCCCACCAGTGCGGCAATTTCGTCCAAGGACAGCGGCTCTTCCAGGTTGGCCTCCATCAGGGCGGCGGCTTCAATCAGGTTTTCGTGGAACAGGCCCACGCGCGCCATCAGGGGCACGTGCTGGCGGTCCTGGTCGTTGCGGATGCGGTCCAGGATGAACTGCTCTGAGATCATGGGCGCAATGTCGCGCCCCAGGTGGCCTTGGATGATGTTGAGCATCAGGTCCAGCGGAGCCACGCCACCTGAACAGGTGTAGCGGTCGCGGTCAATGGCAAAAAGCTGGCGCGAAAAAATCACTTTCGGAAACTGTTCTTCCAGGGCCGACATGTTTTCCCAGTGCACCACCGCCTTGTATTTGTCCAGCAGACCCGCCTTGGCCAGCACATAGCCGCCAGTGCATAAAGCACCCAAGGCCATCTGGCGCTGGGCCAGACGGCGCAGCGCGGCCACTACGTCGGGGGTGCACGCATCTTCAATGTCGACGCCACCGCAGACAAACACAATTTGCGCCGCCCCGGCGTCGGCCAACGCCACAGTGGGCGACATAGACAGGCCATTGCTGGCAGCAACCGGCGAGCCTTCCATACTCGCCAGCGCCCATTGGTAGACCTCTTTTTTGGCCACCCGGTTGGCCATGCGCAAGGCCTCTACGGCGCTCGACAGCGCAATCAGCGAGTAGTTGGGGAGCGTCAGAAAGACAAAACGCTGCAAGGGCAAGGTTTCCATGGCTAACTTGGACGAAGCGCTCATGCTTTGTCGACCTCCGCAGCGCGCCCACCCAGTCCGAGCCGAGCGCGCCAGCTAAGCCGGGGTTGAACACTGCCAAAGGTCTCCGTAATGCGGTCGAGCATGATGGCCAACAACACCACTGCCAGGCCCGACTCAAAACCCAGCCCGATATCGAGGCGCTGGATGCTGGCCAGCACGTCATTGCCCAAACCACCCGCACCCACCATGGACGCAATGATGACCATCGACAAGGCCATCATGATGGTCTGGTTGATGCCCGCCATGATGGACGGCAACGCCCCTGGGATTTGCACCTTGAGCAGCACCTGCAGCGGCGTGCAGCCAAAGGTGATGCCCGCCTCCACCTGCTCTTTGTTGACCTGGCGGATACCCAGGCTGGTCAGGCGCACCACGGGCGGCATGGCAAATATCACCGTAGCAAGCACGCCCGGAACGCGGCCCAGACCAAACAACATGGCCGCCGGAATCAGGTACACAAACGCCGGCATGGTTTGCATGAAGTCCAGCGTGGGGCGCACCACAGAGGCCACCCGGCGGCTGGCAGCGACCCAAATACCCAGCGGCAGCCCAATAAGCAGGCTGATCAATGTGGCGGCAAACACCAAGGCCACCGTGACCATGGTCTGCGGCCAGAAACCGGTTTCATAGATGACGGCGCAACAAGCGACGCAAAAGAGCGCAAAGCGCCAGCCCACACGCCACCAGGCCGTCAGCATCAAGGCCGCCACCACCACACCCACGGGCAGCGCCTGCAAGCCCAACTCCAAGGCCTCAGTGAATTCTCCAATGCCTGAGCCCCAACGCTCCATGGCGCCGCTGTCGTTGTCGATGACAAACTTCACGCCCCGCTCTACCCACTCGCCCAAGGGCAAAAATTCACTCATCTGCGGCCTCCCTTGCGTCTTTGTCAGCATCCATCTCCACCATTTTTTGCAGCAACACGGTTTGTGTAACCGCGCCCAGGTAACGCTGCTGCGCATCGACCACCGGCAGGGGCTGCGTGTGTTGGACGATGCGCCCCATCAAGCTCCGCAGGCTCAGCGTTGCGGGAACCGCGTGCAGACCGTCCAGGTACAAAGCATCCAGGCTGGTGGCTCCACTGTCCAGACCGCGCAGCAAGGTGTCTACCGACACCGCGCCGCGCAGCCGACCATCCCCGTCCACCACAAATGCGTGTTGGCGCCCGGTGTGGCGCAGTCGCTCCAGCGCTTGCGCCATGTCCGTGCGTGCATCGGCGCTGGGCATGATGACAAGGGTGTCGTCGGTGCGTGCCACGTCTTTGGCCAGCAGGTACTTCTTCACGTCCACGCCCTTGAAGAAGGCGCGTACATAGGCATCGCTGGGGTTGCGCAAAATCTCGTCAGGCGTACCGACCTGGACAATACGCCCGCCCTCCATGATGGCGATGCGGTCGCCGATGCGAAAGGCCTCGTCCAGGTCATGCGACACAAACACGATGGTGCGCTGCTGCTCCTGCTGCAGTTGCAACAAAAGGCCTTGCATTTCGGTGCGCTTGAGAGGGTCTAGCGCCGAAAACGCCTCGTCCATCAGCATGAGCGACGGGTTTACCGCCAGGGCGCGGGCCAACCCTACGCGTTGCTGCATGCCCCCCGATAGCGCAGCGGGCATCTGTTGGGCAAAGCTGCGCAAACCGACCTGGTCCAGCACCTCCATGGCACGTCGTTCGCGCGTTTTACGGTCCACGCCGGCCACTTCCAGGCCAAAGGCGGTGTTTTGCAGCACCGACAGGTGCGGCAACAGCGCAAAAGACTGGAACACCATCGCCAGGTCTTTCCGGCGCAATTCAATCAGCGCTTTTTTGGGCAAGGCAGCTATATCTTGGCCGCTCAGAAAAACTTGCCCATGGCTGGGTTCAACCAGGCGGTTGAGCAGGCGTATCAGGGTGGACTTGCCTGAGCCCGACAATCCCATCAGGACAAATATTTCGCCCTCGTTGACCACGAAGTTGGCATCGGTGACACCCACCACCATGCCGGTTTGCGCGAGGATCTGGTCTTTGCTCTGCCCGGCACGCAGCATCGCAAGCGCGCGCTCAGGGTGAGAACCGTAGACCTTATAGAGGTGTTTAACGATGACTTTTTCTGGCACTGCAGGGGTCCGGTCCGGTAGAGGAAACAACAAATAGTGAGGGCTTTGAGCCTACCACCAGAAACCCCGTGCACACGCTCCAATGGATGGGCCGGTCGTGGCCCATGCGCCAACCCAGGGCGATGGCATGCGCCGACACAGCGCGGTCTGCCTGAGTTTGGCGCCATGCTGCGCCAGCGCAAATCCGCATCCACAAAGCAGACGTACCATAGGCATCTATTTGCCAAAACACACACGATTGATGCAAAGCACTCCCTGGGCCGTTACCGTCTTGCTCGCAGTTTGCGCCATGGGCTGCGTACGCGCCCAAAGCGCGGACCCCGACCCCGGCGGTATGCAGCGGCTGTACCAAAGCATGCGGCCCCGCATGACGCAAAGTCCATTTCGGCGTGCACTGGTGCTCGATTCAAGTGAGGCCCCAGGGCGTACCAGCGGCGACATCTATGCGGTGATGGACGTCGCACTTGAGCGACTTGCCCTGGTTAACCGAGATCCTGTGCGCTGGTGCGAAATATTGCTGCTGCTCAGCAACTCCAAAAACTGCGCCGTCAGCACCTCCGACGGTGCGCCCACCTTGCTGTTGCGAATGGGAACCAAGGGGCCACAGGCGCTGGCCAGCACCACGCCCATGGACTTCCGCTTTAGCAGCTCAGCCGCGCAAGCGCCGGTGGTGGAAACCTTGCTCAACGCCACCACAGGCCCGATGGGTACAAAAGACGGCACCTTATCTCTGCGCGCCATTGCGCTAGGGGCTGACAAATCGTTCATCCACCTGCACTACAGCTATCGCAGCAGCTTGGCCGGGCGCATGGCCACTGAGGTGTACCTGCAGACCCTGGGCCGCGGCAAAGTCGGGTTTTCGGCCGAACAGGCGGCGCCTGGCGAGGCCGGCCAGCCAGTGGCAGGCGCGCTGGTAGGCGGCGTGCGCGGAATCATTGAACGCAACACCATGCGTTACTTCTTGGGCCTGCGCTGCGCCCTGCAATTTGCATCGAACGAGGTACCGGGGCAACGTTTTGGCTTGATGGCGCCCTGTTGGTACGACGAAACCGAGCGCTACGCCCTCCAATTGCATGAAATGCCACGCCAAGATTACTTGGACATGAAGCGGGAGGAGTACGCGCGCGAAGCGCCCGGACACTAAAGCCAGGCGCTAAAAACGCCAGTGCGCCGTCACCGCGCGATCGGTCAGACTCACCAGCGGCGTGCGGCTTTTGCCCTGCTGGTGTTCATAGGCCAAGACGCCAATCCCATAGCCCATCAAACCACCAGCCACCGTATCGGATAACCAATGCTCGCGGCCTTGAATACGAAGGTGCCACTCTAGATCTCCTAAAAGCTAGGCCCCCGGGAGAATGTAATGTCGGCAGCCTGGCCCTTGCGGTTGTCGTCCGGCTCAAGCGGGGCCATCGCAGGCTCCAGCGCACGGGTTGGCGTGGCGTGCTGGGCCACCAACTGCAGGGAGTCAGGCTGCGCCTACGAGCGCTAGTCCACCCCTTCGCCTCGGTTAATCACTACCCGCGCCAGGCACCAGGCATCTGGGTACCTGCGAAAAGACAGGCAAGTTGGATGGCCATCAGGCCGTGGGAAGCGCGGAATTTAAAAGCATTTGACACAGTTTTACCTTGCTAAAGCCTGCGAGTCACCAGAAGGTTGATGGCCGGGACCGGCACCGCGTGGGTGTGGCGCCCTGGATAAAACCCAAACCCTTGTAGAGTCCGGCGGGAAAATGCCCATTGAGGCCCCGCCCCCCATGCAGGGGTTTTGTGGTGCCTGATTGTGGCACGCGGGCGGCGCCCAGCGCACTGCTGACAATCCGGCGGTGCGGCGGTGCGGCGGTGCGGGCGGCCCAAAGCGTCACTGCGCTACATTTATACTTTTCTGCCTAATTAGCTTCACGTCAACAGCATGACATTGAACGACGATGCACATCGCTATTGCTGAAGACCACCCCGACCAGTTAGCCGTGCTGAGTGCATGGCTGCAAGGCGCGCAACATTCTGTGCGCGGTTTTGGGACCGCTGCAGCTTTTTTTGACGCGCTACAAAAAGAGCACTTTGACCTGCTGGTGATTGACTGGACCCTGCCTGACGGAACAGGCGCCGATTTACTGCCGTGGATACGCCGCAATCTGGGTTGGGATGTGCCGGTTCTGGTGCTGACCACCCACGATGACGAGCACACGGTGGTACAGGCATTGGAAGCGGGTGCCGATGACTATGTCATCAAACGCGTCAATCGGCTTGAATTGCTGGCGCGCGTGACCGGACTGGGCCGTCGGTTGCGCTCCAGCGGCGCGTCGGTTCTGCGCTTGGGCGCTTTCGAGGTGGATATCGCCCGACAGGTACTGACGCTCGATGGCGTGCCCGTGCCCTTGGCGCAAAAAGAGTTCGACCTGTCTAGCTATCTGTTTCAGAACCCTGGAAAACTTTTGTCGCGCGACCATTTGCTCAACAGGGTGTGGGGCATCCACGCGGACGTCGACACGCGCACCGTGGATACCCACATCAGCCGCCTGCGCAAAAAGCTCAGTCTGGACGGAAGCAAAGGCTGGAGACTCGTGCCCATCTATGGCGTGGGCTACCGCTGTGAGCGGGTCGACTCCTTCAGGACTACTTCTACACCCTAAGCCTGGGCGAGGTTGCCCTGCCAGACGCCACCGAGCCAGTCTCGGGCGTCGCCGGCGCGCGGGCGCACGCCGCCAAACCCATCAAAGTTTGCAATCTCGTAACAAGTCGACCTGGCAACCGGCGTGTAATTCAACATGAATATTTAGAAAACTTTGTTTTCAAAAGAGTTTTTTTAAAAATTCGCTATTCATCGTTTTTTAACAAGCCGAATCTTTCATTCGCCCACAAGGAGACATCTATGGACCGCACCCACACCAGCACTTACCCCGGAACGCGCTTTCCTGGCATGGGAACCCGCGCGTTGCAGCCCACTTGCGCCCAGTGTCGCAAAGCGCTTTCCGAGGGTGGCACTGGCAGTGGCCACTGCGTTTACATGGAACAGGTGGTCACCCACCGCCGCAGGGTAAAACAAGGCGCCGTTTTGTACAACGGCGGCGACCCGTTCACCGGCTTGCTCTACGTGCGCAGCGGGTTTTTCAAGACCTGTGTTGGCGCCAAGGACGGGCGTGAGCAAGTGACCGGCTTTCACATGACGGGCGACATTCTGGGCGTGGAGGGTATTTCCGGCGGCAAGCTCACGACCAATGCGGTAGCACTCGAAGACTCCGAGGTCTGGGTTCTGTCGTTTGACCTGATCGAGCAGTTCTCGAGGGAATGCAGTTCGCTGCGCATTTACCTGCTGGAAACCATAGGCCATGAAGTGGTGCGCATGCAGAACCTGACGCTGATGCTGGGCAGCCTGCGCGCCGATGAACGGGTGGCGGTGTTCCTGACCAATCTGCTGGAAAAGCTCAAAAGTCGGGGCTTGTCGCAATCCGAGGTGCTGCTGCGGATGTCGCGCGATGAGATTGGCTCCTTCCTCGGCATACGCCAGGAAACGGTGAGCCGCTTGCTGCGCTCTTTTTGCGAGGAACGCATTCTGCAAGTTGACAACCGGCACATCAAAGTGCTCAACAGCGCCCTGCTCCAACAAATGGCCACGTCGCAAACGGCAATGCACTAGAAGCGAGCGGCAAATGGCGCGGCTGGCGGTGCACCGCGCTGCGGGCGCTTGGCGGTCAGTCCCCGTGGGCTGCGCCAAAGCGCTCGATGGAGGCACCAACGCCCACCATGGCAGCGTCCAGTTGCGCAAACAGCGCTTCCACATCGCCCATGTCGCCCCGGGACAAAGCGGACTCGGTACGTTGCGCCAACCAAGAGAGGCCGTGCAATTGCAGCAGGCCCGACATGCCACACAGGCCGTGGATCAATGCGGCCGCTGCGCTGCCGTCCCCCGCTTCGACGCAGCGCCTTGCCTGCGCAATGCATGGCGCCTGCGCGGCCATAAACTTCTGCAGTAAGGCGACATACACCGCGGGGTCATCTCCAAACGCCTCCGAAGCCTGCGCCAAATTCAATGCCGGTTCCCCCTCCTGCGTGGCCGGGGCCGGGGGCGTGTCGCGGGTGTGCGGGGCAGCGCGCCAGCCCACCGCATCACGCACAGCCTGCAGCACCTGCTGGGTGTCAAGTGGTTTGGTCAGATGCGCCGACATACCAGCCTGCCTGGATTGTTCGCGGTCCTTGGGTTGCGCAAAGGCGCTCAGTGCGATGATGGGCAAATCCACCCACCCCAAGCTGTTTCGAATCACCTTGGTGGCCGTATAGCCGTCCATCACCGGCATCTGCAGGTCCATCAAGACGGCGTCGAAATACGCACCTTCGGCCTGCAGCGCCTCGATCGCGCGCTGTCCGGTGTCAACCAGGGTGACCCGCGCCCCAGCATGGGTAAGAATTTGCTCAATCACTTCCTGGTTCAAGCCGTTGTCTTCGGCCACCAGCAAATGCAGACCCGCCAATGTTTGTCGGATTGCAGGGCTTGTGAGGCTTTGCGATTCGCCAGACAAGGCCGCCCGCGCTTCCCGGCGCAAGCCCACGATGGTCAGGGGCTTGAAGGTGGTGCTACTGACATGCAGTCCCGCGCTGGCGGCCGTTGCCAGCTCTACGTCTGGAAATCCGACCATCAAGACCACCGCCGGACACTGAGGAATTGCGGCCTGTCGGCTTGCGCCTAGCATTTCCAGTCCATCCATGCCAGGCATGCGCCAGTCCAGCAACATCAGGTCGTAGGAGCGTCCGGCTTCACTCCGGTCCGCCAGCGCTTGCAACGCAGCAGCACCCGTATCGACCGCGAGGGGCTGCCAGCCCAACTCGCGGCAACGCTGTGCCAGAACATCACGCACCAGCGGGTGGTCGTCCACAATCAACACTTGCAAACCCGTGGGTAGATCGTCTTGCGAGGGGGCTGCAAATGTTTCCCGGTCCAGCGCCAAGGGCAAGGTCAGGCAAAACTCGGTCCCCATCCCCAGCACACTGTGCATTTCTATCTTTCCCCCCATCAGCCCGGCCAGACGCGCGCTGATCGCCAGCCCCAGTCCGGTGCCGCCATACAGGCGCGTGATGGATGGATGGGCCTGCGTAAAGCTCTCAAAAATCCGTGTTTGCGCCTCTTCGCCAATGCCGATGCCGGTGTCGCGAAGGCGAAACTCCAAGGTCACCTGGGCTCCTTCGCGCGCCCCGTTCGGACTCAAACGCCGTACCGACAGCACAATTTCGCCTGCCTGCGTGAATTTGACGGCGTTGCTGACAAGGTTGAGCAGTATTTGCTGAAGGCGCGTGGCGTCGCCCAGCACGCGATCTGGCACGTCTGCGGCAACATCCACCACCGGCTCAAAAGCGTGATCAGCAACGCCCACGCCCATCACACCCGCAACCGTAGACAGCAATGCGTGCATCGAAAAGCCAGTGTGCTCCACCTGCACGGCGTTGGCTTCGATTTTGGACAGGTCCAACACGTCGTTGATCAAGGTTTTCAACAGGTTGGCGGCGACACCGATTTTGGACGCGTAGTTCTGTTGGCGCTGGTTCAGAGGCGACTGGACCAGCAAGTCGCTGAGCCCAATGACCGCGTTCAGTGGCGTTCGCAATTCGTGGCTTATGTTCGACAGAAAATCGCTTTTGGCCCGGTTGGCGGCCTCGGCCTCGCGCATGGAATCCTCCATCGAGCGCATCGCCATTTTTTCTCGGGTGATGTCGGTGTAAGACAACAAAGCCCAATCGGCTGCGATGCGATGGCAACTGATGGCCAAATAGGTGCCCGTGGTTTGCCGACGCTCAAAACGGCTGCAATCACGATTTCCCAACATCGCAAGGTAGCGGGAAAGTACCTGTCCGTACTCCTGGTTGGGGTAGTCACCCCGGTCGTGGCTGAACTGCACCAAATCGGCCAGGCCTAAATCTGCACGCCCGATGAGCGCCGGGGGATAGTCCAGCAAACGGCCAAACAAGGCGTTTTGCAAAACAACCTTGTGCTTGCTGTCCAAAACAACAAGGCCCGAGGGCAAAGACTCCACCACATCGCCCAAAAAGTGATTGAGTCGCTCAAGCTCCTGCTGGTGCGCCAGGTTAACCCGGTTATCGACAAAAATGCTCCGCGCCGCTGCAATCCGCCCGCTTGCGTCCAGGCTGAAATTCATGCTGACCAAGACCGGAATCAATGCGCCGCTTTTGCTAATCAACCGGGCTTCCAGCTGGCGCACCTGCACACCGCTCTTGGCCAAGGACAGGAACTCCACCACTTGGGCTTGGGTTTGAACTTCCAGCAAATCCGTGTAGTGGCGCCCCACGTAATCGTCATGGGCATACCCCAGCAAATCGAGCTGTGCCCGGTTGGCACTGGTAATTCGCCCCTCGGCGTCCAGCGTGTGGTAGCCCACCGGTGCGAGCTCGTAGAGGTCTTCCAAATCCTGGGTGCGCTGCGCCACTTTCGCTTCCAGATCCCGGTTCAGGTCGCGCAGCGCCAGTTCACTACGGCGCAAGTCCGCCAGGGCCGCGTCCGCCTGCGCGGTTTTTTGCCCCAGCTTGCGCGCGATATCGGCTATCGAATCGAACACCTCCAGGGCCTCACGAAAGTAAAGCACGGGCCGTACGCCCACCTTGCCGCGGAGCATGTCATTCACTGGCATGGCCAAGCGCTCCACCGAACGGGCGATTTGCCGACTCAGCACGGCAGCCACGAGCAAGCCCGATCCCAGCATAAATACCAAACCCGAAACCAACCACGCCAGTTCGCTGACCAAGTTCGATTCCAGCACGCGGCGGGAAACACTGCGGGCGACATGCCACCTGGATTCGCCAGCCGTACCAAAGTAGCCCAGCATGGGTGTACCGTCTTGCGTCTCGAATTCGTAGCTACCCTGCGGCGTCTGGGCAAACTGAGCCAATTGCTCTGCCGTCGCTTTTTTCTCCACTCCATCCTCCAGGGGTTCGCTGGCCGCCGCAACCGCACCGTTGCGGTCGTAGATGCTGACCGACCAGTCCTTGGAGCCTGATTGCAAGCCAAGCGCCTCTGAAAGTTTGCTGGGGGTCAAACTGATGATCACGGCATAAATAACTTCACCCTGACGCACCACCGGCACCGCCACCGCCAGAACGCGCCGGCCGCTCACCGCCCCTGTGAACACGTCGGACACCACGGTGCGCCCGCGTTCAAACACTGATTGCACTTGCGCCGGATTGGCATAGCGGGGTAATTCAGCGCCATAGGCGACGCGGGTGTTCAGCAACTGCTGCCCTTGCGCGTCACTGACAATCACCTCGCCGCCCCAATGGGTCCTTGCAATGGAGTTTTGGGCGTGGCGGTAAAACCGCGCAAGATCACCCTCCTTGATCGCAGGCGCTTGCGCCAGCAAGGTGGCGGCCAGTTCAATTTGTAAAAAAGTCTGATCGAGCTTGAGTGCGAGGGCATCGGCCAACGCAATGTTGTTCGCCTTGATCTCTTGGCGGCGCTCCTGCAGATGGATCGCAACCAAATAAACCCCGCCAAAGACGGACGGAAGCATGCAGACGATCAAAATCCGCAGAATCAGTACGCGGATGGACGGGGTTTGAGGTGCGCTCATAGTGTGGTTGCGCGACTGGCGACCCAGTGATCGCACGCAATGGCTTGCGCCCTGCGGGCCCGGTGTCGCAGTGAATGTCCCCAACGGCTACCGATTTCCTTGATGGCGATAGCCATGCGTTTTGCGACGCCTTTAATTTAGTTAAATATTGTGTAAAAGTTTATTTTATAGGGCGCCGTGAAGCGATTCCCAGAAAGTAAAAAACCCGCTTTGGCCGACGCCAGAACGGGTTTTTTGAGGGGGGAGATTGAGACGGTATGAAACTACCAATTGGTGCCCGAGACCGGAATCGAACCGGTACGCCCGTTATTCACGAAGCGGCGGATTTTAAGTCCGATGTGTCTACCTATTTCACCACTCGGGCAATCACCCTATTGTCACCCATCAGCACCACTCGCCCGCGGGCGGATGAACTGTGCAAACAACCAGGAATGGGTGGAGGCGCGGTCCGGAGTCGAACCGGACTA
>CANFWT010000075.1 GCA_947450895.1 Comamonadaceae bacterium
TTGCTCACGATCATGAATGCCGTCATCAAGTCTGCTCAGCCATGGCAGGCCTCTTATCCACAGCCCAATAATGTTTGAAAAAGACTTGACTTTGAACACAGTTGCTCTCTCGCCCGCTGGGCGAGAGAGGGGTTGGGGGAGAGAGTGGGGAGCCCCCCGCTTGCGCACGTTCCCTAGCCCTGGTGGGGTAACACCATTCACGCCAAGCGCGCGGAGCGCTCAGGTGCTCTTGCGCTGCCGCGCCCGCTCCATCGCCGCCAGAATCACGGCCTTTTTATGGTCCAAGACTACGGGGTCAGAAAGGCGTGAGTGCGCCGCCAGATCGGCCAGCTTTTCCTGAGCCTGCGCCGCCTTGGCTGCGGTGTGGCTGGCTTTGGCGCTGGCGCGTCGTGCGGTGGCCGCTGCGTAGCGCTGCCGGGCGGTGTCCGCCAGGGCAGGGGACCAGGCATCCCATCCGGTGGGCGGGCTGGCGTGGGCGCCCAGAGGTGTTGGACTAACCGTCTCCAGCTGGATGCAGTCGACCGGACAGACCGGCAGACACAATTCGCAGCCAGTGCAATAGGCCTCAATTACCGTGTGCATCCGCTTGTTGGTGCCAATAATCGCGTCGGTGGGGCAAGCGGCGATGCACAGGGTGCAACCTATGCACCAGTTCTCGTCGATA
Organism: Comamonadaceae bacterium; assembly: GCA_947450895.1. Classification (GTDB taxonomy): domain Bacteria; phylum Pseudomonadota; class Gammaproteobacteria; order Burkholderiales; family Burkholderiaceae_C; genus Allorhodoferax. Next base: position 665 of record CANFWT010000075.1, read on the forward strand.
AAGGCGACTTTGCGCGGGCCTTCCAGGCCAAATTCGGGATTAAGCGCTTTGACCGGCACCTGCGCGATGGCCGCCAGACGCTCCACGCCTTGGGCCCCACCCGGCGGGCATTGGTTGATGTCTGCCTCACCCTGTGCTATGGCCAGGGCATAGGCGGCACAGTCTGGGTAGCCGCAGCGCGTGCACTGGGTTTGGGGCAGCGCGTCAAGCAGACGGCTGGCCAATGTGCCTGCGCCGCTACCCGACATGGTTACGCCGCCTTGGGCGCCTTTTTTGCAGCCGATTTACGTGCCGGCTTTTTGGCGGCCGGAGCAATTTGCACTTCCGTCCCTTCGGCAATGCTGGCTTCGGTGGCCGCTGCTGGTTCGCGAGCTGGTTCGGGCAAGGGTTCGACGGCTACCAGCGCCTCCACCGGTGTCTCAGGTTCTGGCACGAGGGCGCTGACCAGGGGCGCGCTTGGCGGCAGTTCCTGGGCATCGGATACAGCCTGCGCTGTTGTGGACAGTTTTGCAGCGGGCTTCTTGGCCGCAACCGGCTTGGGCTTGGCACCCTTGGCCACCGGCGTGGCTTGGGCTGGCGCGCTGAACAAGGTGGGTGCCGTATCGGTCAACTTTACAGCGCGAGGCGCACGAACCCGGGGCGCTGGCGCCGCCTTCGCGGGGGGCTGTTCCGCCACCACAGGGGTTTTTGCAGGTTGGTGGCTCTTGATGAATTGTCTGACCTCTGGATAGACCTGTTCGCGCCAGCGACGGCCCGAAAAAATTCCATAGTGCCCGGCACCCTTGGCCTCAAAATGGCGTTGTTCGCTGCTGACCACACCGGTGCAAATGTCATGGACTGCACGAGTTTGGCCTGAGCCAGAGATGTCGTCGAGTTCACCCTCGACGGACATCAATGCCGTGGTAGTGATCGCCGACGGGCGTACGCGCTCTACTTTGCCGCTGGGCGATTTCACGTCCCAGGTCCCGCTGACCAGGCTGAAGTCCTGGAATACGACCTTGATGGTGTCCAGGTAATAGTCCGCATCCATGTCGAGCACGGCGTTGTACTCGTCGTAAAACTTGCGGTGCGCCTCGGTGCTGACGTCGTCGCCCTTGATCAGGTCTTTGAAGTAGTCGTAATGGCTCTTGGCGTGGTGGTCCGGGTTCATGGCCACAAAGCCAGTGTGTTGCAGGAATCCGGGGTAAACACGGCGTCCGGCACCGGGAAAACTGCTGGGCACGCGGTAGATGACGTTGTTCTCAAACCACTCGTAGCTTTTGTTCATGGCCAGGTTGTTCACCGCTGTGGGCGACTTGCGCGCGTCGATGGGGCCGCCCATCATGGTCATCGTCAAAGGTGTTTTCTCGCCGCGACCGGCCATTAGTGACACAGCCGCCAGTACCGGCACGGTCGGCTGACACACGCTCATCACGTGGCAGTTGCCGTACTTGCCCTGCACGTGGCGAATGAATTCCTGCACGTAGTTGACGTAGTCATCCAGGTGAAATTCGCCGTCGCTCAAGGGCACCAGGCGGGCGTTTTTCCAGTCAGTGATGTAGACCTTGTGGTCTTGCAGCATGGTTTTCACCGTGTCGCGCAGCAGTGTGGCGTAGTGACCGGACAAGGGCGCGACGATCAGCACCACCGGCTGGTCCTTGATTTTGGCCAGCGTTGCCGGATCGTCGGTCAAACGCTTGAAGCGCACCAGCTCGCAAAAGGGCTTATGCACTTCGGTGCGTTCATGCACCGCCACATCTACACCGTCGACTTCAATGGTCCGCAGGCCAAATTCAGGTTTTTCGTAGTCCTTCCCGAGGCGGTGCATCAGGTCGTAACCCGCAGACAGCCGCTGGGAAAACGGATTTTGCCCAGCGGGTGACAGGGGGTTGGACAATGATTTAGCGGCGAACCGGGCCAAGTCGGAGAACGGCTCCATGAGGGCGCGCTGGGTCTCGTAAAGCTGGTAGAGCATGCGGTATCCTGGTAAAAAAATGTTGCAGTGCAATATAACAGCATTGGCTTGCGCCAATTCGACTTTCGTCCGCTAGGCGACTAGATGACTTTTGCGATCGCTTCGCAGACGTAGCCGATGTTCTTGTGGTTGAGCGCAGCCACGCACATGCGACCGGTGTCGGTGCCATAGACGCCAAATTCGTTGCGCAAACGCACCATCTGGTCTTTGGTGAGGCCGGAGTAGCTGAACATGCCGATCTGGGTGGTGATGAAAGCCATGTCCTGGGTCACTCCGGCGGCTTTAAGGCCGTCGACCAGGCTTTGGCGCATGGATTTGATGCGTACGCGCATCTCGCCAAGTTCTTGCTCCCACAAAGCGCGCAGCTCCGGGTTGCCCAGCACTGCGGCCACTATGGCGCCGCCGTGGATGGGCGGGTTGGAATAGTTGGTGCGGATGGCAATTTTGAGCTGGCTCAGCACCCGTCCTGCCTCTTCCTTGCTTTCGCACAGCACCGACAGGGCGCCCACGCGCTCGCCGTACAGGCTAAAGCTCTTGGAGAACGAGGTGGAGACCAAAAAGCTCAGGCCTGCGGCCACAAACTTGGCGATCACCGCGCCGTCTTCGGCGATGCCGTGGCCAAAGCCTTGGTAGGCCATGTCCAGGAAGGCGGTCAGGTTGCGGGACTTGACGGTAGCCACCACCTGGTCCCATTGCGCGGGGGTGATGTCGTAACCCGTGGGGTTGTGGCAGCAGGCGTGCAGCACGACGATGGTGCCGGGATCGGCAGCGGTGAGGCGCGCGAGCATGCCTTCAAAATCAACGCCGCGTTTGTCTGCGTCGTAATAGGTGTACGTGCCGACCACGAAGCCCGCGTTGGCAAACAGCGCCCGGTGGTTTTCCCAGCTGGGGTCAGATATCAGCACCTTGGCGTCGGGACGCAGGTGCTTAAGGAAGTCGGCCCCAATTTTCAGGCCACCGGTGCCGCCAATGGCTTGCACCGTGGCCACACGGCCTGAAGTGACGGGCTCGGAATCGGCGCCAAACACCAGGCCTTTGACCGCGGCGTCGTAGGCGGCGATGCCATCGATGGGCAGATAGCCGCGCGCAGTCGGCGTGGTCATCATGGTTTTTTCAGCGGCTTGCACGCATTTCAGCAGCGGTAGTTTGCCGTTCTCGTCGAAATACACGCCCACACCCAGGTTGACCTTGTGGGGGTTGGTGTCGGCGTTGTATTGTTCGTTCAAACCCAAAATCGGGTCGCGGGGGGCCATTTCGACGGCGGAAAAGAGAGACATGGGGAAGTCCTGAAGCGGGGGTGAAGAAGAATGGTGCGGCTGCATTCGCCGCGAACAGTGTTTGATTTTACCGCCGCGTTCGCAGCAAAACCGGGCCTTGAGACTTCGGATGCGCCCCGTCCGGCGCTGACGACCTGTGCGCCAGCGCGCCACCTAGGCTAAGCTTGCCGCCCCTCCATTCCCGGGTTTTTATGTCTGACCTTGTTGAAGTCACCGCGCCGGCGCTCCCGGGCACCTTTGTCACCTTCCCGGATTCGCCCTTCGAGCTCTACCAGCCCTACCCACCGGCGGGTGACCAGCCCGAAGCAATAGACAAGCTGGTGGAAGGGGTGCTAGACGGCGAAGTGTTTCAGACCCTGCTGGGTGTCACGGGTTCGGGCAAAACCTTCACCATGGCCAATGTGATTGCCCGCCTGGGTCGCCCGGCCATCGTGTTTGCGCCCAACAAGACGCTCGCAGCCCAGCTTTACAGCGAGTTTCGGGAGTTTTTTCCCAAGAACGCGGTGGAATATTTCGTCAGCTACTACGACTATTACCAGCCCGAGGCCTACGTGCCCCAGCGCGACCTGTTTATCGAAAAAGACTCGGCCATCAACGAGCACATCGAGCAAATGCGCCTGAGTTGTACCAAAAGCGTATTGGAGCGCCGCGACGTCGTGATCGTGGCGACCGTCTCCGCCATCTACGGCATTGGCCAGCCCGAGGCGTACCACAAGATGATCATGACGCTGCGCGCAGGCGACAAGCTGGGCCAGCGCGACATGATCATTCAGCTGGTGCGCATGCAGTACCAGCGCAACGACATGGACTTTTCACGCGGCACCTTTCGCGTGCGCGGCGACACCATCGATATCTTTCCGGCAGAACACTCTGAGATGGCGATCCGCGTCGAGCTGTTTGACGACGAGATCGAGTCCTTGCAGCTGTTTGACCCGCTGACCGGGCGCATTCGGCAAAAAATCCCGCGCTTTACCGTTTATCCCAGCAGCCACTACGTGACGCCGCGCGAGCAGGTGCTGATGGCGGTGGAAACCATCAAGATCGAGCTGGCCGACCGGCTCAAAGAGTTCGTGGGCCAGGGCAAATTGGTCGAGGCCCAGCGCCTGGAGCAGCGCACGCGCTTCGATTTGGAAATGCTCAGCGAGGTCGGCCACTGCAAAGGCATTGAGAACTACTCGCGCCATTTGGCGGGCAGCGCCCCAGGCGCGCCACCCGCCACGCTGACCGACTACCTGCCCAAAGACGCGGTGATGTTTCTGGATGAGAGCCACGTGCTGATTGGCCAGTTTGGCGGCATGTACAACGGCGACCGCTCGCGCAAGACGACCCTGGTCGAATACGGCTTTCGCCTCCCTAGCGCGCTGGACAACCGGCCGCTCAAGTTTGAAGAGTTCGAGACCAAGATGCGACAGGCCATTTTTGTGTCCGCCACCCCCGCGCAGTGGGAAAAAGACCATGCCGGCCAGGTGGTGGAGCAATTGGTGCGCCCCACCGGCCTGGTGGACCCCGAAGTGGAAGTGCGTCCGGCCACCACGCAGGTAGACGACGTGCTGCAAGAAATCCGCATTCGGGTCGAGAAAAACGAGCGCGTGCTCATCACTACGCTAACCAAGCGCATGGCCGAGCAACTGACCGACTACTTGAGCGACAACGGCGTGAAAGTGCGCTACCTGCACAGCGACGTGGACACGGTGGAGCGCGTGGAAATCTTGCGCGATCTGCGTCTGGGCACGTTTGACGTGCTGGTGGGCATCAACCTGCTGCGCGAGGGCCTGGATATCCCTGAGGTGTCACTGGTGGCAATTCTGGACGCGGACAAAGAGGGCTTTTTGCGCTCCGAGCGCTCTCTCATCCAGACCATAGGCCGCGCAGCGCGCAACTTGGAGGGCCGGGCGATTTTGTATGCCGACAAGATCACCGACTCCATGGCACGCGCCATGGGCGAGACCGAGCGGCGGCGCAAAAAGCAGGTGGCGCATAACCTGGAGCGCGGCATCACCCCGCGCGCCATCGTGAAAAAAGTGCGCGACCTGATTGACGGCGTCTACAGCGAAAAAGCGGGCAAGGAAGCTGAACGCTTGGAGCGTGACGCCCTGCAGCGCGCGCAGGTGGAAGACATGAGCGAAAAAGACATTTCGCGTGAAATCAAGCGCTTGGAAAAACTCATGATGGAGCACGCCCGCAACCTGGAGTTCGAAAAAGCCGCCCGGGTGCGCGACCAGTTGGGCATTTTGAAGGCCCAGGCTTTTGGCGCGCCGGGCTTGGACAACGTCGTGGTGCTTCCCTTAAAGGCAGGGTAGTGACGGGCGTGAAATTATTTCGTGACCGACCAGTCTATTTATCCGAGTAAAACAGTAGGACGTTGGGTATACTTGAGCCGCTTAGTCAACTAAACACGCCCCCAGGAGTTTGCCATGCGTCTCACCACCAAAGGCCGTTTTGCCGTCACTGCCATGATCGACTTGGGCCTGCGCCAGAGCGGCGGGCCGGTCACGTTGGCGGCCATTAGCCAGCGCCAGCAAATCTCGCTGTCCTACCTGGAGCAGCTGTTTGGAAAATTGCGCCGTAACGAGCTGGTCGAATCCACCCGGGGTCCGGGCGGCGGCTACACACTGGCGCGCAAGGCCAGTGACATTACGGTGGCAGACATCATCGTCTCAGTGGACGAGCCGATGGACGCCACCCAGTGCGGCGGCAAGGAAAACTGCCTGGGCGAGGGCAGCCGCTGCATGACGCACGACCTGTGGGCCTCGCTGAATTTGCGTATGGTCGAGTTTTTGAGCTCGGTCACGCTGCAAAAGCTGGTCGACGATCAGTTGGCTAAAGGCTTGCAGGTGGAAGAAAAGCCCAGTATCAAGCGTGCCATTTCGGCGCTGCCAGTTTCACAGACCATCCGCATCAATGCGCCCAACTCGGTGTTTGCCCTGGGCAACGCATTTTCTAAGGGCTGATTCCGCAAACCCGGCCAGCATTTCACTTTTCACTGCTTTACTGAGACACCCATGGACGAGACCCCCCACTTCCCTATTTACATGGACTACAGCGCCACCAACCCCTGCGACGAGCGGGTGGTGGACGCCATGGTGCCCTGGTTGCGCACCCATTTTGGCAACCCTGCCTCCCGCAGCCACGCCTGGGGCTGGGAAGCCGAAGAGGCGGTAGAAAACGCACGCGGCCAAGTGGCGGCGCTGATCGGCGCCGATCCGCGTGAAATTGTCTGGACTTCGGGCGCCACCGAATCCAACAACCTCGCGATCAAGGGTGCCGCGCACTTTTACAAGGGCAAAGGCAAGCACCTGATTACGGTGAAAACCGAGCACAAGGCGGTGCTCGACACCTGCCGCGAGCTGGAGCGCCAGGGCTTTGAAGTGACTTACCTGGACGTGCAAGAAGACGGCCTGCTGGACCTGGAGGTCTTCAAGGCCGCCATCCGCCCGGACACGATTTTGGCCAGCGTCATGTTTGTGAACAATGAAATCGGTGTGATTCAGGACATTGAGGCCATTGGCACGGTTTGCCGCGAAAAAGGCGTGATCTTTCACGTCGATGCCGCACAAGCCACGGGCCGCGTGGCGTTTGACTTGTCGCAGATGCCTGTGGATTTGATGAGCCTGACTTCGCACAAAACCTATGGCCCCAAAGGCATTGGCGCACTGTTTGTGCGCCGCAAGCCGCGCATCCGCCTGGAAGCGCAAATGCACGGCGGCGGCCACGAGCGTGGCATGCGCAGCGGCACCTTGCCCACGCACCAGATCGTGGGCATGGGCGAGGCCTACCGCATCGCCAAGGAAGAAATGGCCGCTGAGAACGTGCGCATCCGGGCCTTGCACGACCGCATGCTGGCGGGCCTGGCCGATGTGGAGCAGGTGTTCATCAACGGCCACCTGGAAAAGCGCGTGCCGCACAACCTGAACATGAGCTTTAACTACGTCGAAGGCGAGTCCTTGATCATGGGCATCAAGGGCTTGGCGGTGAGCAGCGGTTCCGCTTGCACCTCCGCCAGCCTGGAGCCCAGCTATGTGCTGCGCGCCCTGGGCCGCAGTGACGAGCTGGCCCACAGCAGCCTGCGCATGACGATTGGCCGTTGGACCACCGAGGCCGAGATCGACTACGCGGTAGAGACAATCAAGCTCAATGTTGCCAAGCTGCGCGACCTGAGCCCCCTGTGGGATATGTACAAAGAAGGCATCGACATCTCCACCATCCAGTGGGCGGCGCACTGATCGCGCTGCGTCCACATTTCCCCGATTTATCTGTATTGAAGAGGTAACAACGCAATGGCTTATTCCGAAAAAGTGATCGACCACTACGAAAACCCCCGCAACGTCGGCAGCTTTGAAAAAGGCGACGACTCGGTTGGCACCGGCATGGTGGGCGCGCCGGCCTGCGGCGACGTGATGAAGCTGCAAATCAAGGTCAACCCCTTGACCGGCGTGATTGAAGACGCGCGCTTCAAAACCTACGGCTGCGGCTCGGCGATTGCGTCAAGCTCGCTGGTGACCGAATGGGTCAAGGGCAAAACCCTGGACGAAGCCGCAGCCCTGAAAAACAGCCAGATCGCCGAAGAACTGGCGCTGCCGCCGGTCAAAATCCACTGCTCCATCTTGGCCGAAGACGCCATCAAGGCGGCGGTGGACGACTACAAGAAAAAACACCTGAACTGATATGGCCGTCTCCCTGACCGAAGCCGCCGCGCGGCACGTCACCCGCTACCTGACCAAGCGCGGCAAAGGTGTGGGCGTGCGTCTGGGCGTCAAAACCACCGGCTGCTCGGGCCTGGCCTACCAGCTCGAATACGTGGACGAACTCGCGCCCGAAGATGTGATTTTTGAAGGCCACGGCGTCAAGGTGCTCGTCGACCCCAAAAGCCTGGCCTATATCGACGGCACGGAGTTGGACTTTGTGCGCGAGGGCCTGAATGAAGGCTTTCGTTTCAATAACCCCAACGAGCGCGACAAGTGCGGCTGCGGCGAGTCCTTCCGGGTCTGACCGTTTTCTTGTGAACCTGCAAACCGACGACTTTGCGCTGTTTGGCCTGACGCCGCAGTTTGCCCAGGACAAGGCCGCGCTGGACGCGCAGTGGAAGCTGCTGCAAGCCCAGGCCCACCCCGACAAGTTTGCTGCCCAGGGGGCTGCCGCCCAGCGCGTGGCCATGCAATGGTCCGCGCGCATCAACGAGGCCTACCGGCGCCTGAAGGACCCGCTGACCCGCGCCGCCTACCTGTGTGAATTGAACGGCGCGCCCATCAACGCCCATAGCAATACCGCCATGCCAGCGAGCTTTTTGGTGCAGCAAATCGAATGGCGCGAAGTATTGGACGAGGCGCGTACCGCGTCTGCGCTGGAAGCGCTGCTGGATTCGGTCAACGCCGCGAAAATGGACTTGTTGGCGGAATGCGCGCAACTGCTGGACGTGCAGCACGACTTTGCAGCGGCGGTGCTGCCGGTGCGCTGCCTGATGTTTATTGACAAATTTGCCCACGACCTGAACCAGCGCCTGGATGCGCTTGCCCCACTTTCATGAGGGTGCGCAGCACTTCAATCATGAAAGTTCTTTGATCTTCACCCACCATGGCGCTTCTACAAATTTCTGAGCCGGGCCAGTCGCCCAATCCGCACGCACGGCGCATTGCTGTGGGCATTGACCTGGGCACCACGCATTCGCTGGTGGCCTCGGTGCGCAACGGCGTGGCCGAGTGCCTGCCCGACGCCCAGGGCCGGGTGATTTTGCCCAGCGTGGTGCGCTATTTGGATGCCCAGCGCCGCCAGATTGGTTTTGAGGCACTGGCGCAACAAAGCAGCGACCCCGGCAACACCATCGCCTCGGTCAAACGCCTGATGGGGCGCGGCCTGACAGACATCGCGCACGCCGAGCGCCTGCCTTACAGCCTGGTGGCCACGCCGGGCATGGTGAAGGTGCGCACGATTGCGGGTGAAAAAAGCCCGGTGGAAGTGAGCGCCGAGCTACTCGCCACGCTGCGCTTTCGCGCCGAGGACAGCTTTAACGACGACGTGTACGGTGCGGTCATCACCGTGCCCGCCTACTTTGACGACGCCCAGCGCCAGGCTACCAAGGATGCGGCGCAGCTCGCCGGTCTGAACGTGCTGCGCCTGATCAACGAGCCCACAGCTGCGGCGATTGCCTACGGGCTGGACAACGCCTCCGAGGGCGTGTACGCGGTTTATGACCTGGGTGGCGGTACTTTTGATATTTCCATCTTGCGCCTGAGCGTGGGCGTGTTCGAGGTGCTGGCCACCGGCGGCGACTCGGCCTTGGGTGGCGACGACTACGACCGCGCGCTGGCGGATTGGATATTGGCGCAAGCCCAATTGCAAGTGGACAGCCCGGAAGACCAGGCCACGCTGATGGCTGCGGCCCGCGCCTGCAAAGAGGCACTTTCCGAGCACGAGATTGCTCCGGTAGAGCTGGATTTGTCGGTAGGTCGCATCGACCTCTCAGTCAACCGCAGCGAATTTGAAACGGTCACGTCCGCCCTGACCGCACGCACTTTGCAGGCCATGCGCAAGGTGCTGCGCGACAGCGGCATGGGCAAACAAGACATCCAGGGTGTGGTGATGGTCGGCGGCTCCACCCGCATGCCCCATATTCGCGCGGTGGTGGGCGAATTTTTTGGCCAAGCCCCCTTGACCAACCTCAACCCCGACGAGGTGGTGGCGCTGGGCGCCGCCATCCAGGCCAACCAGTTGGCGGGCAACGCGTCGGCCAACGATCTGCTGCTGCTCGATGTGATTCCCTTGTCGCTAGGGCTGGAGACCATGGGCGGCCTGGTGGAGCGCATCGTGCCACGCAACCAGACCATTCCCACCGCCATGGCGCAAGACTTCACCACCTACCAGGACGGCCAGACGGCGCTGGCGCTGCACGTGGTGCAAGGCGAGCGCGACCTGGTGGCCGACTGCCGCAGCCTGGCGCGCTTTGAGCTGCGCGGCATCCCGCCCATGGTGGCAGGGGCGGCGCGCATCCGCGTCACGTTTACCGTGGACGCCGACGGCTTGCTCAGCGTGGCCGCGCGCGAGCAGGTGAGTGGCGTGGAAGCCAAAATCGAGGTCAAACCGTCCTACGGCCTGAGCGACGACCAAATTGCCCAGATGCTCAAAGACAGCTTTTCTACTGCCGAGGCCGATATGCGTGCGCGCTCGGTGGTTGAGGCGCGGGTGGACGCCCAGCGCATGCTGCTGGCCACGCAAACCGCCTTGGATGCCGATGGCGACTTATTGCAAGCCCAAGAGCGCCACACCATTGACGCCGCCATGGACGCGCTGCGCGCCATCACCGCCAGCGACGACGCGGCTGCCATTGAAGCCCAGACCAAAGCCCTGGCCGAAGCCACCGAAGCCTTTGCCGCCCAGCGCATGAACCGGGGCATTGCCCACGCGCTGTCAGGCAAAAACATTGCCACCCTTTAAGAGCCCCGCCCGCCCATGCCCATCATCAAGATATTGCCCCATCCCGAATACTGCCCCCAGGGCGCAGAAATTCGCGCCAGCGCGGGCACCTCCATCTGCGAGGCGCTGCTGGAAAACCACATTGCCATCGAGCACGCCTGCGACATGAGCTGCGCCTGCACCACCTGCCACGTCATCGTGCGCGCCGGCCTCGCGTCGCTCAACCCAGCAGAAGACGAGGAAGAAGATTTGCTGGACCGCGCCTGGGGTCTGGAGCCCAATTCGCGCCTGAGCTGCCAAGCCATCCTGGCGCAGCAAGACGTGACGGTGGAAATCCCCAAGTACTCGATCAACCACGCCAAAGAAAACCATTAGGCCAGCAGCCCTATGCGCCAAATTTTTTTAGACACCGAGACCACAGGCCTCTACCCCGACCAGGGCGACCGGGTGATTGAAATTGGCTGCGTCGAGCTGGTCAACCGCAAGCTCACCGGCCGCACGCTGCATTTGTACGTCAACCCGCAGCGCGACAGCCACGAGGATGCGCTGCGCGTGCACGGCATCACCACCGAATTTTTGAGCGACAAGCCACTGTTTGCCGCCGTGGCCGACGAATTGCTGGACTTTGTCAGTGATGCCGAGCTGATCATCCACAACGCGCCGTTTGACCTGGGCTTTTTGAACAAAGAGCTCTCCCTCTTGGGCCGCCCGCCCTTGAAAGACTATGTCAGCGGCGTCCTTGACACGCTGGCCATGGCCAAGGAAATGTTCCCTGGCAAGCGCAACAGTCTGGACGCCCTGTGCGGGCGGCTCGAAGTTGACAACTCTGGCAGAACACTGCACGGCGCGCTACTCGACGCCGAACTGCTGGCTGACGTTTACATCAACATGACGCGCGGTCAAGATGCCCTGCTGATGGAGTCTGCAGCCCAAGACGAGCCCGGCATGGCTGTGGAGTTGGTGGATTTGCAGCGTTTGGCACTGCAGGTGATTTCCGCCAATGAACATGAACTGGCGGCCCATGCTGTGGTGCTGGCCGAACTCGATAAGTCCAGCGGCACAAAAACAACTTGGCGTCTGCATGGCTGAAGCAGGCAAAAAAACCGTATACTCTCAGGCTTTCCTGAACCAAATTCAGGGCGGTTAGCTCAGGGGTAGAGCACTGCATTCACACTGCAGGGGTCACAAGTTCGAAACTTGTACTGCCCACCATTTTTTATGGTTATAAATCAAGCACTTAGAAGCGATTCTAGGTGCTTTTTTTTGGCCCAAAAGTAGTAAAAACCGGGTTTACTACTTTTGTTAGATTTTTCTTGCTGAATTCATAGGTTTTCCCTCTCAAAATCTATCTCAGTTCTATCCTCTGACCTCTGCATGTTGGTGGCTTTTTCTGTGGTCAAGAAAACTGCGGTTCAAGTGGGAGTCCAGGCAGGTTCCGCGTGGCCGTTTTCCAGCAAGCAGCGCTAGCAAATCTCAACATGACGCGCTGTAGGACTGATTTGATGCCCGCTTGGGGAATGGGCAAAGCGTATGGTTTGGGCACGCTGTTCATGCAATTGCCAATGCCAATGCAACTTTTGGAGGGGCTTTTTTGCGCATCGCGCACGAGGCCAACTACTCAGCCCAGCCCTGTGTGGAGATCAGCCGCTGTAGGGCGTTTTTGATACCGGCTTGACGCCTAAGTAAATTGGCCTTTGGGCTTAGATTGTTTGATTCAGGCAGCAAGGTTGCGAATTTTTCATATGGCCGGCAACGACCCAA
>CANFWT010000076.1 GCA_947450895.1 Comamonadaceae bacterium
ACGCGGAAGGTGGTTTTGAAACCTTGGCGGGTGTATTTGGGGTTGGTGGCAGAAGGAGAAATTTGGGGGATGCCAGCGTCGCTGTAAATCTTAGACGCGGGAATCGAGGTACCCGAGTTCAAGTGACCGATCACGCCAGACACTTTGGCGTCAGCGAGCTTTTGTGCCACTGCGGTGCCTTGCTTGGGATCAGCGGCGTCGTCTTCTGTCATCAATTTCAGCGTGACTTTTTTGCCGCCGATGGTGACGCCTGCGGCGTTGAGTTCTTCAACGGCCATGATGGCGCCGTTTTCATTGTCTTTACCCAAGTGGGCAATGGCGCCGCTGGTGGGGCCCACGTGCGCGATGGTGACTACGGCGTTTTGGGCCATGGCAAAGCCGGAAGACAAGGCGAGCACTGCGACAGCAATGGTATTCATTTTCATGAGCGGATAACTCCATTAACAGTTTAAAAATTGTGACAACTGGCCACGGGGCAGAGGATAACGTCATCTGAGGCACCGAATGCCGGGTAAGGGGTTCAGAAAGTGCCCTTTTTCGCACTTTTGGCCTTGTTGCAAGGACAATTCGCGCGCGCAGGTCTTACAACCACCCCAGCCACTGGCCCCAAATCAGCTTGCCTAGGTAGCGGTTTGGCAAAAGGGTAAAGCCCCCAGCAATGATGCAAGCGCTCCAGTAGAGCGTCTGCATGGTTTTGCGGTGGCCAACAATATTTTTCCGGTACAAGCACCAAAAAGCCACCAAAAGGCTGAGCAAGGTGACAGGAATGAGCAAGTGAATGGGCGTGTAGCCCGCCACATTGGGTAGTTTGAAGTCGCGGATAAATAGGGCTGTGGTGGCCGTGGCCAGCATCAGCGTGGTCCAGGCGTAGCCAAAAGCACGGTGTAGCACCGGGCGTTGGGTGCGGCCCTTGCGTGCCCACAATGCAACCGGCCCGAGGCTTGTGGCGCCGATAGCGGCGCTCATGTGGACAGCAATCAGTGGCGTAAGTTCCATGGTGCAATGTGATTGGTGTTAACAATTGGGCGATTCTAGCGCTGTGTGTCAAATTGTTAACCGTTTCTAAATCAAAATTTATGCAGCGACACCGCCGACCTAGAATCCCGCCTGACCAAGGATTGAACCCGGGCGCGGTACAGAGCCGCACGCCGCTTGAGCTAAAGGACGATCTGTGATTGATATTGTGTTGCTGACCAAGGCTGCATTGATGGGGGTGGTGGAGGGGTTGACCGAATTTTTACCGGTTTCTTCCACCGGGCACCTGATATTGGCCGGTGCGCTGATAGGTTTTGACGACGAAAAGGCCAAGGTCTTCGACATCGCGATACAAACCGGTGCCATCTTTGCCGTGGTGCTGGTGTACTGGGAGAAAATTAAGGCGACGGTGCGCGCGCTTCCGTCCCACAAACAAGCGCAGTCGTTTGCATTGAATGTCTTGATCGCTTTTTCGCCTGCCGTGGTCTTGGGGCTGCTGTTTGGCAAGGTCATCAAGGCGCATTTGTTCACGCCGGAGGTGGTGGCCAGCACTTTTATATTGGGCGGCTTTGTCATTTTGTGGGCCGAGCGGCGCCAAGCCGCTGCAGAGGACGTACGCACGGGCACGCTGGCACGGATTCAAACCGTGGAACAAATGGACGCATGGGACGCCCTGAAGGTGGGCTTGGCACAGTGTCTGGCACTGGTCCCGGGGACCAGCCGAAGTGGCGCCACCATCATCGGTGGCATGCTATTTGGCCTGTCGCGCCAGGCGGCAACAGAATTCACGTTTTTTCTGGCCATTCCTACGCTGATAGGCGCGGGCGCTTACAGCTTGTACAAAGAGCGCGCGCTCCTGAGTTTGGGCGACTTGCCCCTTTTCTTGGTGGGCTTGGTGTTTTCCTTTCTCAGTGCCTGGGTCTGTGTGCGCTGGTTGCTGCGTTTTGTGTCTACACACAGCTTTAACGGTTTTGCTTACTACCGTATCGCCTTTGGTGTGCTGGTGCTCGCTACCGGTTGGAGCGGACTGGTGGTCTGGGCCGATTAAGGGCGTCCGATCTGCAAACGTCACCCTTATGCGCCCATATTGCGCAGGGAGGCTTCTATGGCACACGCCGCAACCAGCGGCCTTTCCATGGGAAACAGATGGCTGCCATCGATCATGGTGGTTCGGCCCTTGGTGAGCTGGTCAGTCATCGACATGCCCACCCTGCGCATCTCCACCGACTGGCGCCCACCAACAAAGGCGATCGGGCATTTCAGCGGGTGCCGCCTGAACAAACGGTCCAGGTTGTCAGGGATGGTGTTGTAGATGCGGGTTTCGATATCGCGGTCAAAGGCCAACACCCGCTTGCCGTCCTGTTCGACCGTTCCGTGGTCCACATAGTCGTGCAGCACTTCATCGCTCCAATGGGCGAAGGCTTTTTTGTGACGGAAATGCGCAAAGGCAGTCTCCAAGCTAGGCCAGCTGTTACGTCGCCGGTGGCTTACCGCTCCCGGCGACACGGCGCCGACCAGCTGTGCCCCCTTAATCATGCCCAGTGCAGTGGAGCGCCAACCTCCCACGATGGGTGAATCCAGCAGTAGCACGCCTTTGGCCAGTTCAGGGTGGCGCGCAGCGGCCATGGCACTGAGAATGCCGCCCAATGAGTGGCCTACCATCCACACCGGCTGCCCCTGCTTTTCCACCTGCGCCCGCGTGAAATCCGCCACCTGTTCCACCAGGCTATGCCAGTTGTTGTCCACCGGATAGCGCGGGTCGTGTCCGAGCTTTTCGATGGCCTTCACACCAAAGCCACGCGCACGCAAGTGGCGAAACAACACCCGGTAGGTGCTGGCGGGAAAGGAGTTGCCGTGAAAGAAGACGATAGGGATCATGCCGTACAGGGGCTCAAATCAGCCGCTCCTCGGGGGTACTGATTTTTTTCAGGGGCAGGTTTCGCTGCGAATGCAGACGCAAAGGAACCTCGGTTGGGCCACCATTCCACATCGGGTCCTCGATGCTGTCAAAAACCTCGCGCAATTTTTGTCCCCAGCTGTTGTGAAGCATCTTGAAATAGGGGTTGTTTTCGTCAATGCACACCACCTTGTCTGTGCTGTAGGTGTTGGCCTCATAGACCACCATGTCCAGCGGCAAGCCCACGGACAGATTGGACTTCAATGTGGAGTCCATGGAAACCAGGGCACATTTGGCCGCCTCTTCGAGCGGCGTGTTGGGGGTGATTACGCGGTCTAGCACCGGTTTGCCGTACTTCGACTCACCAATCTGGAAGTAGGGTGTTTCGGGCGTGGCCTCGATAAAGTTGCCGGCGGAATACACCTGGAACAAGCGCATGCCTTCGCCGGCAATTTGCCCACCAAAAATCAGGGACACGTTGAAGTCCATGCCTGCTTGCTTGAGCGACTCGGCGTCGCGCTGGTATACCCGGCGAATGGCCGAACCCAGCACGCGCGCGGCGTCAAACATGCTCGTAGCGTTCCATATGGTGGTGCCTGCGGCATCTCCGTGTTCCCTGAGCTGCTCGACCTGCAAAATTTCACGGACCGACTGGGCAATGCTCAGATTGCCCGCCGACAGCAGCACCATGAAGCGGTCGTCGGGCTTTTCGTAGACGATCATCTTGCGAAAGGTGTTGATCTGGTCCAGACCGGCGTTGGTGCGCGAGTCGGAGAGAAACACCAGGCCGGCGTTGAGTTTGATGGCGACGCAATAAGTCATGGGCTAGAAGGGTTCCGCAAGCAAAGTTGTTGATTATCGGTGCACTGAACCGATACCGGGGCACTTGCGTCTTGCGCAAGGGTGTCTGCCGCGACAGAGGCCTTTGATCACTGCGTCGCTAGAATCACCCCGTGAGCAGCTATCAGAGCACGTGGCGCCAGGCCTGGCTGACTGACCCCCAGGCCCGACTCTCCACCAATCCTCCCCAACTTTTTTCTTCCGCCCAAACCGCCGCTATGTCCGACGCCTCTCCAAAACCCGCCGCTGCGATGGGCGCACTTGGCGACCCTGCGACTGGCGCAGACGCAATCGCAGCGTGGGGACTTGTACAGGCTGCCGCTGTCGAGACAAGTGGCGAGGTGCCAGAGCGGGTGCACCCCCCATCGCCGGCTTACCAAAACCTGGCCCAGCAGATGCAGGTTTTTTTGAACCGCACCGACCTGCAGCACGGTCGCAAAAACAAGTATTTTTTGCAGCAGACCCTGGAGTTGCTCTCCGAGCTGGACCAGCACACCGCGCGTGCGGCACACCTGCAAGTCGCCTTGCAAGACACCCAGGCCCAAATTGAAGGGCTCAAGCAAAAACTGGTGGAGATGGCCTCGGATTCGGTCAATGCAGAGCACGAGGCGCTCTCTATTGCGCAGGCCAGGGCACACTTGGCTACGCTGCTGCATGACAAGCTCGTGCAAGAGTTCAAGTAAGCCGCTCTCGGCAATCACCATGTTTTTTCTTGCCACTCTCTGGGCCGCTGCGCTCAACCTCTTGTTGCTGATGGTCGCTCTGGCCTGGACCCCGGTGTTTTGGTCTGACGCCGCCCACTGGCTACAGGCCTTGCCCTGGCGCAGCTTTGGCACCGAATTGGCGGAGGTGTTGCAGATGCACGCTGTAGACGCTGGCGCCGTATGGGCGCTGTGGCTGTGCGTTAGTGCGGTGCTTCTTTTGGGCGCCGTGGTGGCGTATGCGCTGCTCAAATTACGCGTACCACCGCCGCCATTGCCACCCCTGCCCACGCCCGAGGTCTCGGCCATGTTTGGCCAGTTGTCGGGTAGCTTGCAGGGTTTGCAAGGGTTTGGCGATTTGGATGCTCCGCTTGCCAAGCCGGTGGGCGGCCCATCTGCGCCTGCGCCTGCGCAAAAGGCGGTGGCCGAACAACCGGCACCTGTCGACATCGGCGCTTCCTTGCAGGATATTGACCCGGAGTTGGGTTCCAGCTACGACGCACTGTTGCGCGAACTAGGCTCTGTTGCGCGGGTGAAATAAGTCAGGCTGCAAGCGCCGGTGGCGCAGTAAAGCCTCGACACACCGCGGCCAGCTTGTTGCCATCGGGATCGCGCACATAGGCCACGTAAAAGTCGGGGTTGTACTGAGGGCGCAGACCCGGTGCGCCCTCGCTGCTGCCCCCAAAGGCCACGGCTGCCGCATGGAATGCATCGACTTGCGCCCAACTTGTGGCTTTGAGCGCGACCATAGTTCCGTTGCCACTGCTAGGTGGTCCGCCGTCGAACGGTTTGCCCAGCCAAAGTGCCACCTCATGCGCGCCGTGCTCGGTGTAGCTGCCCCAGCCCATCAGGTCGCCAAACTCTTCCTCCCCCGGGGTGTTGCAACGCGTATGGCCCAAAGCAGCCATTAACGGGTCGTAAAAGCGCACCGAGCGGGCAATGTTGCTACTGCCCAGACAGACATAGGTAAACATTTGCATCCCCTTCAAAATGAACGCCCGCTCAACGCCTTAAGCTGGTAAATCGCGTCCATGGCCTCGCGCGGGCTCATGGCGTCGGGATTCAGGGCGGCCACAGCCGCTTCGACCGCGCTGGGAGCCGCAATAGCCTCTAACGGCGCGGCGGCAAACAGGTCAACCTGCGCGCGCGATGCGGTGGATTGGGCCTCCAGCGCGTCCAGCGTGCGCCGTGCCTGGTTGAGCACCGCTGCGGGCATGCCGGCCAGGCGCGCCACCTGCACGCCGTAGCTGCGGCTCGCGGGCCCGGGCTCGATGGCGTGCAAAAACACGATGTCGCGGCCCGATTCGGCCGCGCTCACGTGCACATTCACCGCGCTGTGGTGGCTGGCTGGGAATTCGGTAAGTTCAAAGTAGTGCGTGGCAAACAGGCAAAAGGCCTGGGTTTTGTCGTGCAACTGGGTGGCAATGGCGCTGGCCAGGGCCAGGCCGTCAAAGGTGGACGTGCCCCGGCCAATCTCGTCCATCAGCACCAGCGACTGTGGCGTGGCGCTGTGCAAAATCTGCGCCGCCTCCACCATCTCCAGCATGAAGGTGGACTGCGCGTTGGCCAGGTCGTCTGCCGCGCCAATGCGGGTGTGGATGGCGTCAACCGGCCCCAAGCGGCACGCGCTGGCCGGCACATACGAGCCCACGCTGGCCAGCAGCACGATCAGCGCCACTTGGCGCATGTAGGTGGATTTGCCGCCCATGTTTGGGCCGGTGATCACTTGCAGGCGCTGGCGTGGCCCGAGTTGGGTGTCGTTGGCGATGAAATTGCCGCTGCTGAGTTCTGCCAGCCGGGCCTGGACCACGGGGTGGCGGCCTTGGGATATGGCTATGCACGGGTGCTCGACAAACTGCGGCGCGCACCAGCCCAGGGTGAGCGAGCGCTCGGCCAGCGCGCACAAGGCGTCCAGCGCAGCCAGCGCACGCGCCAAGCGGGTAAGCGCTGGAACATAGGCTTGCAGTGCGTCCAGCACCTGCTCAAACAGCCATTTTTCGCGGGCCAGGGCGCGTTCCTGGGCGCTGAGGGCTTTGTCTTCAAAGGCTTTGAGTTCGGGGGTGATAAAGCGCTCGGCGTTTTTCAGGGTCTGGCGGCGGCGGTAGTCGTCTGGCACCTTGCCGGCCTGGCCCTGGGTCACTTCGATGTAAAAGCCATGCACTTTGTTGAACTGCACGCGCAAATTGGCGATGCCGGTGCGTGTGCGCTCGCGGGTTTCCAGGTCCAGCAAAAAGGCGTCGCAGTTGGTTTGGATGGCGCGCAGTTCGTCCAGTTCGGCGTCAAAACCGCTGGCGATCACGCCGCCATCACGCACCAGCGCGGCGGGCTCGCGGGCAATGGCGCGCTCTAGCAGATCTGCGCAGCCCGGTGGCGGCAGCAAATCGGTGGCGATGCGATCCAGCAGCGTGCCCGAGGCGCCCAGCCCGGCCAGCGCCTCGTGGTCGGCGGCAAAGCCTGCTAGCGACTGCGCCAGGGCCAGGCTCTTGCCGAGTGTTTGCACCAAACCCACGAGCTCGCGCGGACGTACCTGGCGCAGGCTCAGGCGCGCGGTGATGCGTTCCACGTCGGCGCTGCCTTTGATCTGCGCGCGCAGGGCCACAGCCAGCGTGGCGCTGTGGCGGGTGTCGGCGCGCAGCTTAGCCAGGGCTTGCAAGCGCGCGCGCGCTTGGGTGCGGTCGCGCCGGGGTTGCAAAAGCCAGTCTTTGAGCTGGCGGCTGCCCATGCCGGTCATGCAGGTGTCAAGCAGCGAGAACAGCGTGGGCGCGTCCTCGCCGCGCAGGGTTTGGGTGAGTTCCAGGTTGCGCCGGGTGCTGGGCGGCAGGTCGATGAGTTCGCCGTTGCGCTGCACTTCCAGGCCGCTCAAGTGCGCCAGGGCGCGGCCCTGGGTGTGTTCGGCGTAGCCCAGCAGCGCGGCCGCCGCCGCGTGGGCCAAGGCCAGGTCTTGGGCGTTCCATGCGGCCAGCGTGGCGGCGTGCAACACTTCTTGCAGCTTGCGCTCGCCCAAGGCGCTGTCAAATTGCCAGTCGGGTCGGGCGGTCAGCGACAGGCCGGAGCCAAAGCGCAGGCGCTTGAGTCGGTCTTCAAAAGCGTTGGTGGCCCCTGCGCTAAACACCAGTTCGCTGGGCGCCAGGCGGGTCACCCAGTCGGGCATTTCATCGGCCGTGCATTCGGCCAGGTGCACCACGCCTTGGGTGACGCTCAGCCACGCCAGGCCGCAGCGGTTGCGCGCGCCTTGGTGCACCGCCAAGAGAGTGGATTCGGACTTGTCGCTCAGCAATTCGGCGTCGGTCAGCGTGCCGGGGGTGACCACGCGCACCACTTTGCGCTCCACCGGGCCTTTGCCGCCCACTTCGCCCACCTGCTCGCAAATCGCCACCGACTCGCCTTGGTGGATCAGCTTGGCCAAATAGCCTTCCATGGCATGGAACGGCACCCCCGCCATCGGAATCGGCTGACCCGCGCTGGTGCCCCGGTGGGTCAGGGTGATGTCGAGCAGGCGGGCGGCTTTTTCGGCGTCCGCAAAAAACATCTCATAAAAGTCGCCCATGCGGTAGAACAGCAGGGTTTCCGGGTAATCCGCTTTAAGGCCCAGGTACTGCTGCATCATTGGCGTGTGGTCCGAAAACTTCGCGCTTTGCGTCGTCTCTCCTCTCGTGGAATCGTTGCCAGTAGCCACTTTCACCCTTTTCTCAATCGCCCCGATGCGCCCCGGAGCTCCCTCTGGCGCCCTCCGCCAACTTTCATAAATTGAGCCAAAAGGGAGCCAAAAATTACTGAATAAGCCATAATGGCTCGAAATTTGGCGGAGCGGACCATTTCAAGCCCCTCGCCACCCAACGGAGCGCGCGATGAAGCTTTCCTTGACCACCGAAATCGTCTTCAAAATGTCCGGATGGACCGTTCCCCAGCCGGACTCGAAGCCGCTCGACTGGGATGAATACGACCCGGCATTCGATCCGCCAAGCGCCAATTATCTGGTGTACGACACCCACAAGGATGCGCCGCCCGGATTCGCGGTGCGGGTGGGCAAAAAAGCTTCGGTTTTCTTGGTCGACAAGATGGTCAAGGGCAAGAAGATGAAGATCGCGGTTGGGCTCGCGCGCGGCAAGAAGGGCGACGTGCCTGTGATGAAGCTGGCCGCGGCCCGCGAGCGGGCATGGGACTTGATCAAGATCGCCAAGGCCCATGGGGTCAATCCCAAGGACATCGAGGAGCGGATCGAAGCCGCCGAGCTGACGCTTGGGCAGGTGTTCGCCCGCTATGTGCAGCACTTGAAGGGACGAGCCGAGCCTGCCAAGCCCAATTCGATCCTGTCGGTGGAGAAGGCCATCGACAAGCTCAAAGACTGGAACGGGCGCAAGGTGCGCATGATCACCCCGTCCGAAGTGATCGAGCGGTTCGACTTGCACGCGGTCGACAAGGGGCACAAGACGGCGGCGGAGGCGATGGGGCGCTGGGCCACGGCGGCGGTGGCCAAGGCCATCGAATTCGAATACCACGCCGCCCATGGCGAAAAGCGCGCACCGTCGCTGACTTACAACCCCTTCGCCATCCTGAAAACCGAAGAGAAGTACCGCAACAACAAGCAGCTCGAGCGGGACTACAAGAAAAAAGGCATCCGCAATCCGCTGTCGTTCGAAAGCACCGTCGGCCCCTACGTCAAGGCGGTATGGGCATACCGGCATGTAAATCCGATCGCGTGCGACTTCGTGATGCTCACGCTGCTTTGGGGCATGCGCCGCGGGGAGTCGTGCACGTTCAAATGGCGCGACCGAATTACAGATGAGCAATCGGCGGTTGAGCGTTGGGTGGATATGGAAAACAAGATAGCTTTTGTCGCCGACGCGAAGAATCGGATGGACCACTATTTCCCGATCGCCCCGTGCGCGTTGGAGATATTGAAGCTGCGCCGAGCCGAGTGCGGGGAGGATCAGGTGTGGGTGTTCCCCGCCCAGTCGCCGAATAGCACCAAGGGCTACTACTCCGATCCCAAGGTGGCCTTGGAGACGATTCGCGACAACGCGGGGGTGAAGGTTCTCCGAGGGCATGACTTGCGGCGCACATTTGGGGCGGCCTGCGAAAAGCTTGGGTTTTCGGACCGGCAGACCAAGCGGATGCTCGGGCATGTGTCCGCGGGAGGCGAATCGGTCAACCGGTACACGGAAGCCGAAATGGTGGATGTGGCCGCTCGAATGGAGCGCGTCGAGGAGCTGATCTTTTCCAAAGCTCCCTCGGTTTACAACGCGTTGCGTCCCAAGGGAGCCCGCCGCATGCCGGACAAGGAAGACATCGTGGCCCCCGCCAAGCCGGAAAAGCGCACGCGCAGGTCCAAAGCGGCGGAGGCATAGGTCGGCGACGAAGTACCATATCGGCAGGCTGCGGCGATTGCGCTGGCGGCGATTTGGAGACTTTCCCATGGCGACGACAGCAAAGAAGGCAGGCGGCAAAGGCGCGAGCGAGATCGACCGCTCGCCGAGGCTGTTGCCGAAGGTCGCCAAGCCCGAACCCAAGCCGGGCGCCAAGAAAGCCAAGACGGGCGGGCGCGTCGTCAAGACCGTGGAACAGAAGATGGTCGAAGGCGCGATGGCCTCTCAAATCTCTGGTTGGCATGACGACACCACGCTCGACGAAGAGCTTGCGGCGATCTACATGGGCGTGTCCAAGAAAAAGCTCGAAGAACTGCGCCTTGCCGAAGAAGCCAAGGAAGACAAATCATCTCGCCTGGAAATCATCAAGATAATTTCCAAGGGGGCCAAAGGCCAAAATCAGCCGGTCCAATACAAGCTCGGGCGGCTGCGCGAGTACCAGAAGAAGCACACCTATTCGTCGTCGTTCGAAGCCGCGATCGCGGCTGGCATGGCGGGATGGTGTTCTGTATTGCAGCCGTTTTTTGCCGAGCTCGAGCAACGCAGGCGAGCGGCGACCCTGATCGCTCCGGCGTGGGATGGCAAGCGCAAGGGGCGCGATGCCCTGTTCGAGCGGCACGCCAAGGGGGAATTGCGCTTGGTGTGGATGACAGCACAGGAGGCGTCAACCTCCCGGTGGTCGAAGCTCTCGGCTCACAAGTCGTTCGCCAAGACGGGCAAAGACATGCTGCGCAAGGAGCTGTCGGCGATCAAGGCGGCCATCGAAGGCACGGAGTTTTCAGAAGCCGTCTCCGAGCCTGCGAAGAAACGCTAAACGCATTCTTCCGGCAACCTTCAGAGGGTGCGCTTGTCCTTTTTCTTGATTCCCATGGGGCCGTTCTTTACCTTGGGCGGTTTGCCTTTGGCAGCGACGGTGTCAAAGACTTCGGATTCCTTTGCGCTGAACGATGTATTAGCGGCTTCGGCCACCATGCGAGCGAAGTCGCCAATGTTCAATTCGCGCACGTCAGCCGTGAGTCGCTTGGTTTCGGCTGCTTCCTGAACGTCAAGAGGACGGCCATCGGGTTGGATGCAAAAAGTCCATTCTTCCGAAGGCGACGCATAGGACAGCCAGCTTTGGAAGCCGCGCATCTTGGGGTCGGTCGTCGGCTCTAGACCACGGTACAGGACGGGCTCCGTCTCGGTTGCGATTCGGATGTCGATAAAGGTGAGCAGCGCCTCGCCGGTGTATTCGACTTCGCCGCCAGGGGTGTCCGCCGGTATGTACTTCACAGCCGCGTAGCTTGATTTCTTGATCTTTCGCTTTTTTGGGTCGGGGTCCGCCATGACCTTTCGTTGCGTGCGCCGATCCTTTTCTAGGGTTTCCACTTCTCGCTTGAGAAGCAAGCGGGCCTCTTTTGCGGAGTAAATCTCTTCGCGTCTCTCTTCCGGGGACATCGCGCGCAGCTTTTTGATCATCGCCCGGCGCTTGTTCTGTTCATGTTCCGTAAGTTCCATCGCGTCTCCCTGTGTGTTGGCGGTCTTGCCGTGAAGCACCATGCAGCCGATTGCAACAAAGAAGTTTACAGCTTCGATTCGAGCTGAATGCGGTCGGCATTCGGTCATTGGAGAGAGCAAAAAATCCATGGGCTGCACTCATGTTCGACAAGCGATGGGCGACATGGCGCGCTCTGTAGAAGTTCGGCGCGACGTGTCCGGATATGGCCGGACGGTCTTCACACGCCAAGGGGGATCAAAGAAACAATGCGGACCATGACACGGCGCTGTGCCGGGTCAAACAGGAGAAAAAATGAGCACATTCATCGACTTTCACTTTCGCTGCGTAGGCGATTCAAAACTCATCGCCAAGGCCGCCGAAGCGATCGAGGCATTCAAGACCAAGCACGCTGAATCAAGCGGCAATGGCTGCTGCGACTATGAGCAGGATGTCGAAATCGGTGATATTGGAATGATCCTTGACTGGATGTGCTACTCCACAAGCAGCTTGACAGGTCTCATCGCCCAATTGAAGGAGCTGACTGCGTCGAGCGAAATGATGTTCTTCGTCTACAAAGGTTGCACGGACGGAAACTGCAAAAGCCGCTTGGTAGGGTTCCAAAGCGGAGAAGAGGTTGCCAATATTACTTGCGTAGGCGACATCGGTATGCAAGCCATGCTCGACATCGCTGTACTCGATGTGGAGTCGGACAGCAAAGCCTTGGGCCGTTTGATCACCGGTTTCAAACATGCGACTAGCGATTGGAACCCCGAACTGTTCGCGGCTGAAGTGGACGACGAAGAGTACGACGAAGATGAAGATGAAGATTTCGACTCCTCTGCCGAAATGCGTGCTGGCGTGCTAGGTGCAGCAATCGGAGACACGCTCGCCAAATACCCGGAACTGTTGAAACCGGTCCATGCCAAGTCTCTGGCAAGCCTTGCCGCAAAAATAAAGATGGCAGGCCATTTGATGTTCAAGCACGAGTTTGCAACCCTCGCGATCAAGACCGGCATGAGTGCCTTGTTGGCCACGGTGGAGAAGTTGGAACTTGCCGCAAAAGTCAAGAAGCCCAAGGCCAAGTCCGCCGCCACTGTATGCCACGCCGTTCGCCTTTAAGACGCGGTAGTGAATCAACACGACGGTGAATCAACAAGGAGGCAGATATGGAATGGACATAGGGATGGCTGGGCAGAACGGCGGTGATGGCCCCGGCCATTTAAACGACGCAAACAGCGGCATGCGCAGTGAATGCGGGTGCGGTGATTCAACAGGCATAAGTTTTTAGCAATCAATTCTTCGTATCAATCAGGAGTTCGACATGGGTAAAGCATCACGCATGAAGAAGGTCCATCGCAATGCGATGGCGGATCGTCCAAAATGGCAAGCAGAAGCCTCGCGGCAGGCTCGCGAACGCCGCGACGAAGCGGTGAATCAACACAACGAGTCGTTCGAGACGACGATGGAGAAGTTCAAAGCGTTGTCTGGCGACGCCTCCGTGATACTTATCGACAACGGCGTTCACTATGTGGGCCAGGAGCAGACGCGGGCAGCGTTCGATTCGTGGGTATGTAATGAACTAGTGCGGGACGACCCGTTGCGGCTCGGTGCGATTGCGAGCATAGGTTCGCTTATGAATTTGTCGATTTGGGATGCCAGGCTTAAGGTCGTTGACCAATCGACCGGTGAATCGCAACATAAAAACCCGCTGTATGCCTCGTTTTTATTGGATAAGGAGA
>CANFWT010000077.1 GCA_947450895.1 Comamonadaceae bacterium
CGCCTGCACATGGAGCGCCAGATGGAGGTCTACGCCGCCATGGCCGAGGCCATGGACTTCCACGTGGGGCGCCTGGTGGACCACCTCAAGCAGATTGGCCAGTACGACAACACGGTGTTCGTGTTTTTGTCGGACAACGGCCCTGAAGGCTCGGACTACCACGAGGCGCAGCCCTGGCTGTGGTTCCACTACAAGCAAGACACGCAAACCCTGGGCGCCAAGGGCACGTACGGCATTCCCGGTCCTGGCTGGGCAAGCGCCTCGGCCTCTCCGCTGTATACCTACAAATTCTGGTCGGGTGAGGGCGGTATCCGCACTCCGATGTTTATCTCCGGCCCCGGCGTGGCAGCGGGTAACGCGGTTCAGGGCGCACTCACCCATGTGACCGACATTGCGCCCACGCTGCTGGAGTTGGCCCACGTCGAAGCGCCAGGCCCCAGTTACCAGGGTGCGGCAGTGGAGCCGCTGGTCGGCCACAGCTTGCTGGGATTGCTGCAAGGACGCGTTACGGCGGTGCGTGGCCCTGCGCAGCCACTGGGTTATGAGCTCTCGGGTAACGCCGCTTTGTTCAAAGGGACCTTGAAGCTGGTGCGCAATATGCCGCCTCTGGGCGATGGGCTGTGGCACTTGTACGACCTGGCCACAGACCCTGGCGAAACGCAGGATCTGAGCGCCAAGCTGCCGCAGGAGTTTGCTGCGATGCAAGTGGACTACGCCGACTACGAAAAAACCAACCAAGTGCTGCCCATGCCGGATGGCTACACGCCGCAAAAGCAGGTCTTGATCAATTCCATTTGGCGCTACTGGCTGCCTGTGTTTGGCAATCAGGTCGCCGCGGTCTTGATCGGACTCCTGGCTTTGATGGCCTGGTGGTTGCTGCGTCGGCGCCGCAAGTGAGCAAGGGCTATTACCCCAGCCCCTGGTCCAGTGAGGACGCAGGGCCCCAGCGCCTGCAAGCTGCGCACCCTGGTTCCGGCCTGAAACTGCAGCCCGGGGAAAAACTGGCCTGCGTAACGCGCAACACGCTGTTGTCGACCATGACCGTGCTGGGGGACCCGGGCGAGGTGTATTTGCTGACCCACTCGGCGCTGCGCTCCAACCTGGGGCTGGCCACCACCTCGTGCGTGGAGCTGATCGACCCGCACAGCCTGCAAACCCGTAAACGCTCACCGCGCCTGCCCGGCGGCCCGATGTGGCCAGGCGGCATGGCGATTCACCGCAATGGCGACCTCTATGTGGTCTACGGCCGCTACGCGCACCGGCTCGACCGCGCGTGCGGCCTGATGGCATCGCTGGAACTGCCCGTTGCGCAGCCCTACAACTCGTTTGTCATTTTGGACAATGGCTTGCTCGTCGCCAAAAACCTCTCGGACACCCAAGCCGCCAGCCTGAGCGTCATAGACCCCGAGACCCTGCGCCCGGCCTGCGCGCCCGTGGTTTGCCCCGAACCATCCATCGCTCGCCTGAGCGCTGTGGGTAATACCGTCTATGTCGTCGGAGTACGCAGCATTTTTCGCTTCCACTGGGATGGTGCAGCGCAGACCCTGCGCCGCGACCCGTACTGGCAGTGGGACTACGTCGGCAACACCGCCCAGAGTTACGGTTGGGACGTGGTGCTCGACGGTCAGAACGCATGGTTCATGGACAACGGCCTGCACCGCTACCGCGTCAATATGCTGGGCGCGGGTGTGCGCTCAAGCGCCAACCGTCTCCTGCGCGTCTCGCTCACAGACCCTTGTGACCATGCCAACATTGAAATCAGCGGCTTGGCCGGTGGCAGCATCACCAACCCGCCGCTCGTCGATGTGCAGCGGCGCATCGTGGTCGCCTTTGATTCAGCCAACAAGGTTTTACGCGCCTGGCGCACAGGCGTTAACCAGACGCTCACACCGCTCTGGACCAAACCCGACTTCGGCATAGCCAGCCACTTGCTGCTGTATCCACAGACCGGCGAACTGGTGGTAAATGACTACCGCCGCTGGGGCGAAGAGGTGGTGGTCCTTGACATCGCCACCGGCACCGAGCGTGCCCGCGTGCGCAGCGGCGGCATCACCCAGGGGGTGGTGTTTCCCAGTGTGGGCTGGGAGCGCGACCTCTACTGGTGCTCCATGGGGCGGCTGGCGCGTATATTCGTCGCATGAGCCTGGAACACTTTGATACCGTGATTGTGGGCGCGGGCTTGTCGGGCATTGGCAGCGCGGTGCATTTGCAGCAGCGTTGCCCGGACCAGCGCTTTGCCGTACTCGAAGGGCGTGATCGTCTAGGCGGTACCTGGGACTTGTTTCGCTACCCTGGCGTGCGTTCGGACTCGGACATGCACACCTTGGGCTACGCCTTCAAACCCTGGACAGGTGGCCAAGCGATTGCCGACGGCCCATCCATCCTGCACTACATCCAAGACACCGCCCAAGAGCACGGACTGCTGCCCCACATCCGCCTCGGCCACCGTGTGGTGGCAGCGGCCTGGTCCAGCAACGAGGCGCGTTGGCTCCTGACCGTGGAGCGCGGACCCGCCAAAGAGCGGATGCAACTGAGTTGCAATTTTTTGTGGGTGTGCAGCGGCTACTACAACTATGCCCACGGCTATACGCCCGACTTTGCGGGCCTGGCGCAGTTCAAGGGGCGCGTAGTCCATCCCCAAGACTGGCCGGCAGACCTGGACTACCGCAGCCAGCGCGTGGTGGTCATCGGCAGTGGCGCCACCGCCATGACCGTGGTGCCAGCCATGGCCCAAGAGGCGGCGAAGGTGACCATGCTGCAGCGTTCTCCCACCTATGTAGTGGCGCGCCCGCGCCGGGACGCCCTGGCCAATGCCCTGCGCCGGGTATTGCCCGCAAGCCTGGCCTACGGGCTTACGCGCTGGAAAAATGTGGCACTGGGCCTGTTTTTTTATGGTCTGGCCAAGCGACGGCCTGAGCGCGTTAAGTCCCGCATCCTGCACGCTGTTGCGGCAGCGCTGCCGCCAACATTTGACGTTCAAACCCATTTCAGTCCGCGCTACAAGCCCTGGGACCAGCGCGTGTGCCTGGTGCCGGACGGCGATCTGTTCAAAGCCATCCGCAGTGGCAAGGTGAAAGTCGTGACAGACACCGTGCATGCGTTTGAGCCCCAAGGCATTCGCCTGGGCTCGGGCGCCTTGCTCGAAGCCGACGTGGTGGTCACCGCCACCGGTCTGGACTTGCTGGGCTTTGGCGGTATGGCGCTCAGCGTGGACGGTAAGCCCGTGGAAATTGGCAAGACCATGGCTTACAAGGGCATGATGCTCGCTGGTGTGCCCAACCTGGCCTATGTGGTGGGATACACCAACGCGTCCTGGACGCTCAAGAGCGATCTGACCGGCGCTTTTGTTTGCCGTGTGCTGCACTACATGCAGCGCACCAGCACAAATATTTGCACCCCCAAGCTGCCAGCTGCTGGTGTGCAGGCGCAGCCCTGGGTGGACTTTAGCTCCGGCTATATCCAGCGTTCCCTCGACCAGTTTCCGGTGCAGGGAAGCGATACGCCATGGCGTCTGAACCAGAATTACCTGCGCGATCTGCTGGACCTGCGTTTTGGTTCGCTGCAAGACGGCGTGCTGCAGTTTTCCGCTGGCTTGAAGTAGCGCCCTGGCGCTTTGTCGCCACCGCTACAAGGGCGGTCGCTGGACCCCTATGGCCTGGCTTGGGGCGAGGTTAGAATTAAAAAAGCACGATCGTTCTTTTTCGCCTTCACCCTGCTTGTAAGCCTGTCGTTACCGGGTGGCGCATAGAATCTCGAGTTGACGTGCACGTAAAGTCCCTGCGGCCCTGTTGTGCCTTTTTTATCTTCTCTGGAGTGGCAGTTATGAAAGTTTTGGTACCCGTAAAGCGTGTGGTCGATTACAACGTCAAGGTGCGCGTCAAATCCGACGGCAGCGGCGTGGACATTGCCAACGTCAAGATGAGCATGAACCCGTTTGACGAGATCGCCATCGAAGAAGCCGTGCGCCTGAAGGAAAAGGGCGTGGCCACCGAAGTCATCGCCGTGTCCTGCGGCGTGACCCAGTGCACTGAAACCTTGCGCACCGCCATGGCCATTGGCGCCGACCGTGCCATTCTGGTGGAGACCAGCGAAGAGCTGCAGCCGCTGGCTGTGGCCAAACTGCTCAAAGCGCTGATGGACAAAGAGCAGCCTGGCCTGGTAATTTTGGGCAAGCAAGCCATTGACGACGACTGCAACCAGACCGGTCAAATGCTCGCTGCACTCAGCGACCGCCCCCAAGCCACCTTTGCCAGCAAAGTGGAAGTGGCTGACGGCAAAGCCCAGGTCACGCGCGAAGTGGACGGCGGCTCCGAGACCCTGAGCCTGAGCCTGCCTGCCATCATCACCACCGACCTGCGCCTCAACGAGCCGCGCTACGTCACCTTGCCCAACATCATGAAGGCCAAGAAAAAGCAGCTCGACACCTTCACCCCCGCCGATCTGGGCGTGGACGTGAGCCCGCGCATCAAGACCCTCAAGGTGGTTGAGCCCGCCGCCCGCGCCGCTGGCATCAAGGTGGCTGATGTGGCCGCCCTGGTGGACAAGCTGAAAAACGACGCCAAGGTCATCTGATTCAAACAAAGGACATTCCCATGAGCTCCCTCGTCATCGCTGAACACGACAACAGCAGCATCAAACCCTCTACCCTGAACACCATCACAGCCGCCGCCCATTGCGGGGGCGACGTACACGTGCTGGTGGCTGGCCACAACGCAGGCGCCGCTGCCGCTGCCGCCGCCCAGATCGTGGGTGTGGCCAAAGTCATCCACGTTGAAAACGCCGGACTGGCCCATGGCCTGGCCGAAAACGTGACCGCCCAGGTGGTCGCCCTAGCATCGGGCTACAGCCACCTGCTGTTCCCCGCCACCGCTTACGGCAAAAACATCGCGCCCCGCGTGGCTGCCAAGCTGGACGTGGGCCAGATTTCGGACATCACCAAGGTGGACAGTCCCGACACCTTTGAGCGGCCCATTTACGCGGGCAACGCGATTGCCACGGTGCAAAGCAGCGACGCCATCAAGGTCATCACCGTGCGCACCACCGGCTTTGACGCCGCAGCCAGCACCGGCGGCAGCGCCAGTGTGGAAGCGCCCGCAGCGGCCGCCGACAGCGCTGACGTGAGCTTCCTGGGTTCTGAGATCGCCAAAAACGACCGTCCTGAGTTGACTGCGGCCAAGATCATTGTCTCTGGCGGCCGCGCTTTGGGCTCCAATGAAAAATTCATGGAAGTCATGACGCCGCTGGCCGACAAGCTCGGTGCGGCCATGGGCGCCAGCCGTGCTGCGGTGGACGCAGGCTATGCGCCCAACGACTGGCAGGTCGGCCAAACCGGCAAGATTGTGGCGCCCCAGCTCTATGTGGCTTGCGGCATCAGCGGCGCCATCCAGCATTTGGCCGGTATGAAAGACAGCAAGGTCATCGTGGCCATCAACAAAGACGCCGAAGCCCCCATCTTCAGCGTGGCCGATTACGGTCTGGAGGCCGACTTGTTTGTGGCGGTGCCAGCGCTCGTCGCCGCTTTGTAGTCGGGCTAAAAAGGCACCGCGAGGTGCCTTTTTTTCGTCCACCGTATTCGCCACATCGGCTGTTCCTGTTCCATTTTTTTAGAAATCCGCCATGAGCTACATCGCCCCCGTGAAAGACATGCTGTTCAACATCGAGCACTTGGCTGGCATCGCCCAGATTGCCCAACTGCCCGGCTTTGAGGACGCCGATCTGGACACGGCGCAGGCGGTGCTCGAAGAATCAGCCAAGTTCAACGAAGGCGTGCTCTCGCCCCTGAACTGGGCCGGTGACCAAAACCCCACCAGCTGGAAAGACGGCGTGGTCACGGCCACGCCCGGCTTCAAAGAAGCCTTCAAACTGTTCGCTGAAGGCGGCTGGCAAGGCCTGCAACACCCGGTGGAGTTTGGTGGCCAGGGCCTGCCCAAGACCATTGGTTCGGTGTGCGGCGAGATGCAAAACTCGGCCAATATGAGCTTTGCGCTGTGCCCCTTGCTCAGCGATGGCGCGATTGAGGCGCTCTTGACCGCAGGCTCGGACGAACTCAAGGCCACCTACCTGGAAAAGCTGGTCAGCGGAGAGTGGACCGGCACCATGAACCTGACCGAGCCGCAGGCCGGCAGCGATCTGGCCATGGTGCGCACCCGGGCTGAGCCGCAGCCCGATGGCACCTTCAAGGTGTTTGGCACCAAGATCTATATCACCTGGGGTGAACACGACATGGCCGAGAACATCGTCCATCTGGTGCTGGCCCGCGTGCAGGGTGCGCCTGAGGGCGTGAAGGGCATCAGCCTGTTTGTGGTGCCCAAGTTTTTGGTCAACGCTGATGGCTCGTTGGGCGCGCGCAACGATGTGCACTGCGTGAGTATCGAGCACAAGATGGGCATCAAGGCCAGTGCTACCGCCGTTTTGCAGTACGGCGACCACGGTGGCGCGGTCGGTTATCTCGTAGGCCAGGAAAACCGCGGCCTGGAATACATGTTCATCATGATGAACGCCGCGCGCTACGGTGTGGGCGTGCAGGGCATTGCGATTGCCGAACGCGCCTACCAAAAAGCCGCCAGCTTTGCCCGCGAGCGGGTGCAAAGCCGCCCGGTGGACGGGTCGATGAACGCCAGCGCGCCCATCATCCACCACCCCGACGTGCGCCGCATGCTCATGACCATGCGCGCCTATGTGCAGGGCTGCCGCGCGCTGGCCAGTGTGGCGGCTTCTGCCTTTGACGTAGCCCACCACCACCCGGACGCCCAGGCGCGCAAAGAGCACCAGACCTTTTACGAATTCATGGTGCCGCTGGTCAAGGGCTTTAGCACCGAGATGAGCCTGGAAGTCACCTCCATGGCGGTGCAAGTGCACGGCGGCATGGGCTTTATCGAAGAAACCGGCGTGGCCCAGTACTACCGCGACGCCAAGATTTTGACCATCTACGAAGGCACGACCGCCATCCAGGCCAATGACCTGGTGGGGCGCAAAACCTCGCGCGACGGCGGCCAAGCGGCCAAAGCAATTGCGGCGCAAATTGCTGTGACGGTGGCTGACCTGCGCGCCAGCGGCACCCCAGACGCCCTGGCCGTGGCCCAGCGCCTGGACAGTGCACGCGCCGCCTTGGTGGACGTGATCGAATTCGTAGCCGGCAACACCAAGGCCAGCCCGAATGCGGTGTTCTCAGGCAGCGTGCCCTACCTCATGCTGGCGGGCAATGTGATGGCGGGCTGGCAAATGGGGCGTGCCTTGTTGGTGGCGCAACAGGCGCTGGCTGACGGCAAAGATGTGGATTTCATGCAGGCCAAGGTGGTGACAGCGCGTTTTTACGCCGACCACATCCTCACCAAGGCCCAGGGCTTGCGCGACAGCATCGTCGAAGGCGCCGACAGCGTGACCGCGCTGGCGCTCGACGCGTTTTAATTTCTTTTTCGGTAATACCGCATGTCCAAACTTCCTGCCGCCCTGGCGCACCTGCCCTTCCCGGTGATCGGTTCACCCCTGTTCATCATCAGCACCCCCGCATTGGTGATTGCCCAGTGCATTGCCGGTGTGGTGGGCTCCATGCCCGCGCTCAACGCCCGCCCGGCCGAGCAGTTGGAAGAGTGGCTGATAGAAATCACCGAAACCCTGGCCGCCTACAACCTGGCGCACCCGGATAAGCCTGCCGCGCCCTTTGCCATCAACCAAATCGTGCACAAAAGCAACGACCGCCTAGAACACGACATGGCCATGTGCGTCAAGTACAAGGTGCCCATCATCATCACCAGCCTGGGCGCGCGCGAAGACATCAACGCCGCCGCGCACTCCTACGGCGGCGTGGTGCTGCACGACATAATCAACAACAAACATGCCCACAAAGCGATTGAAAAGGGGGCCGATGGCCTGATTGCCGTGGCCGCGGGCGCCGGGGGCCACGCTGGCGTGAAAAGCCCGTTTGCCCTGATCCAAGAAATCCGCCAGTGGTTTGACGGCCCGGTGGCGCTGAGCGGCTCCATTGCCACCGGCGACGCGGTGCTGGCCGCCCAGGCCATGGGCGCGGACTTTGCCTACATCGGCTCGGCCTTTATCGCCACCCAGGAGGCGCGCGCTTCCGAGGCTTATAAGCAAAGCATTGTGGACAGCAACTCGGACGACATCGTCTACAGCAACCTGTTCACCGGCGTGCACGGCAACTACCTGGCGCCCAGCATCCGCAACGCCGGCATGGACCCGGACCATTTGCCTGAGAGCGACCCGAGCAAGATGAACTTTGGCGGCGACAAAACCAAGGCCTGGAAAGACATCTGGGGCTGCGGCCAGGGCATTGGCGCCATCACCCAGGTGCAGACTACCGCCGACTTTGTGGCCCAGCTCAAGCGCGAATACACGGCGGCCAAGGCCCGCATCGCCTAAGGCCCGGCCTTAGCGATTCACCGCCGCCCACCCATCCGAAGCACCCGCCCAGACTGGGTGTTTTGCCATCACCTGCGCAAAGGCTGCAGAGGCTTCAAAGTCGGCCAGCCATTGCGCCAGCGCGGGCCAATTTTGCTGAGCGAACCAGGCCTTGTCGGTATGTGCAAACTGGCGCACAAAAGGGGCGATGGCGGCATCGGCAAAGCCGAAGCGCGCGCCGCCCAGGAAGCGTTGCAAAGCGAGGCGCTCTTGCAATTGCTCCAAAAATCCCCGCGCCAAGTCCCGGTGCGCCGCGCCGCCGGGCAGGGCGTAACGGTGGGGGTATTTGTAGCGGTCCAGGTGAAATTTGAATTCACCGTCGTTCTGTGCAATCAGCGCCCAAGCATCCTGGCGGCTTGCTTCATCGTCGCCCAGCCAGCCATGCGGGTCGTTGCGCTCCAAAGCCCAGCGCATGATGTCCAGACTTTGCTCCAGCACCGCGCCGTCGGTCAGCACCAGAACCGGAACCGTCCCCTTGGGCGAGGCTTGCAGCATTTCAGCGGGTTTACCTCTGAGCGCTATTTCTCGGTGTTCTACCTCCTGACCTGCTGCGAGCAAAGCCAGGCGCGCGCGCATGGCGTAAGGGCAGCGCCTGAAGGAATACAAGACAGGCAGGGGGGGAGGTAAATGGACTTGAGCGGCCGTCATGGGCGTCGATGTGCAGTTTCAGGCCGAAGCCAGGCCTTGCGCAGTGCGCTTTGCGCCTAGTGCGTGCACATTTTTTGAAACGCCACGGCGTACGCAGTCCCGGGCGGCACTTCTTTCCAAAGCCCTTCCCGGGCGACCGACACCAGCGTTTTCCCTGCAGCCATGGGGTCCTGGTGGGTGCTTATCGAAAGCACTTTGGTGCGGCCCAGCGCGCAATCGTATTCAACCCGCGTCCGGCGGGACATCTCGCCACCCTCGTCGCGCTGCCGCAAATCGGTCAATTCCAACACCTGGCGCAGATGGCCGTTGCGAAGTACGGACACGGGGTCTATATAAAAACTGCCCTCATCCGTTTCGCCCATTGGGACCCAGTCAGCCCACGCAGTGCTGGCCAGCAATGCGAGCGCTATAAGCAAAATTTTTTTCATGTGCCAAAATTTTTGGGAAAAGGAGGTGGCGTACTCCGGCAGTCTACTGTGGGCTGGCCGTAAGTTTGGATTTCCGTCAGGTAATTCAAAGCCCGAGATTCTTGTTTTAAATGTCCGCAGCGTGAGAGCCATCCGCGCGTTGTCCGAATGGAACTCGCAGGGCGTGTGCGCGGTTCCGGTCGACGAAAACCCCCTTGATGCCTGGACCGAGGTATGTGCCGGCAGACGCAATTTCTGACTTTAAGGCGCTGCAAAACCACTTGAAACAAACACGGCTTGAGACCGCTGGCTGCGAACGAACGTCATGAAGTCGCGTGCTGCGACAGCGTCGTGGGTTTGTGCTCCCAGTGCGATCACATAGACCGTAATTTTTTGCAGTGCGTCGGGCAAGGGGCCAAGCAGTTTGGCGCCTTTGACCGGCAGAATTTCAGTGATTTGCTGGATGCCCAGCTCAATGTCACCGCGGGCCACGGGTTCTACAACAAAGCCGACATCACCCAGTGTGGTCTTTGCCCTGACTTGTTCAGCGATTCCCAGTTGGTCCAGAACCGATGCGAAGTGTTTGCCGCTGGTGCCTTTGGTGGGATCCATATAGGTCAGTGACTTGGCGTTGAGCAAGGTCTGGCGCAGCGCGTCGGGGGTCGAAATATCCGGCGCAGGCGCACCTTCTTTGATCGCAATGCCCACACCCACCCGACCAATTGGCGCAGCGGTATGGGGTACAGACCACGCATTTTTCTCTACATTCGCCAGCGCGTCCTGGCTGACGATGAGCACGTCAGGCCGACCACCGTCGGCAAGGCGTTTGACCAGCACGCCAACGGGCGCAAATTCGACTGCGATGGTATTGCTGGAGGTTTTTTGGTAGTCCTGTATCAGGATGGACAGTGGCGTTTGTGCTGCACCGGCACTCCACACCACGATGTCGCCACCGTAGACCGTGGTACCAAGCAGGGCAACCCACACGCCCAGCGCCAGCCTGCGCATGAGATTGGTGGCGTCGAGTCGATGGAAAACAGTGGTTCTCATGCGGAGCAGTCCTTGGGGAATGGGCAGGGTTGAAATTGCCGACGGAGTGCGCAGTTTGCCGCGTTGCGCTGCATTGGATTATGCGTTCGGCAGGTGAGTCGCATATGGCCATGGGTCGGTGTTCAATCTATGGGAAAATTTTTTCGACAACTACCAACCAGGAGATACCAACTATGCCGACTTTTTCGATCCGAAAGATGCTTCAGGCCATCGCAGTGTGGGCGATTGCCGCACTGTGCCAGTCCACGTGGGCCCAAAGCGGCGCCGTACAGGTGCAGTGGCTGGGCCAATCGGCCATGAAAATTACCACGCCCGGCGGCAAAGTCATCGTCATCGACCCCTGGTTGATTGCCAATCCGAAGACACCGCCAGAATTTAAGAAACTCGAAGCGCTGGGCAAGGTGGATTTGATTTTGGTGAGCCACGCCCATGCCGATCACATGGCCGACGCGCCTGCACTGGCGCAGATGAACAAGGCCCCGGTGTACGCGCCCGCGGGTTTGGCAGATTCGTTCACGACCTTGGGCGTGCTGCCGCCTGAATTGGCGCCGCGTTTTAACAAGGGTGGCGTGGTGCTGCCCTTCGGGGTCGAGGGCGGTATCAAAATTATTGCCACACACGCGGAGCACAGCTCCGAGTACCGCTGGAAAAACCCCGAAACCGGGAAAGACGAAATGCGCCCCGGTGGCGAACCGATGGGTTTCATTATTCAGCTCGAAAACGGTTTCACCATTTACCACCTGGGCGACACGGCATTGTTTGGCGACATGAAGTTGATCGGCGAGCTGTACAAGCCTGATCTGATTTTTATCCCCATCGGCAGCCATTTCGTCATGCCCCCTGCGGATGCGGCGTTCGCCACGCGCGAGCTGATCAAGCCCAAGTTTGCGATTCCTGTGCATTACGGAACCAACGCGCTGCTGCGCGGCACGCCGAAAGAATATACCGACGCCCTTGGGCAGTCCGGTACCAAGGTGCTGGCTTTGGAGCCTGGTGGCACAGCGAAGTTCTAAGGGGGTGACTCTCCCGGAGCTGGCTTGTCGTCTGAAATCTGCGGGCTTTGCCCCGGCATTGCCATCGCTGTAGGAGTGAACGATGAAGGTCTCTCCGCCGTGCGTTCACCTGCGCCAGCGTTGCCATTCGGCGCCGCGAAACCACAGCGGTTCTCACTGTTCTCCTACCCGCCCAATATGCGTTTGTGCACGCGCCTTGGCCAGCAGCCACTGGCGTTGCCGCTCGCGGGCGCTGTCTTTTTGTGCAGCGGTGCTGGTGGCAAAGCAGCGTGGGCAGCTCACGCCCAACTCAAATTCGGGGGACGCCAGAGCGCCTTCGGGCAAGGGCTGGCGGCAGCAGCGGCACAGCTGGTGTGCGCCGGCTTGCAGCCCGTGGCCGACTGAGACGCGTTCGTCAAACACAAAGCACTCGCCTTGCCACAGGCTTTGCGCTTGGGGCACGGTTTCCAGGTATTTCAAAATTCCGCCTTCGAGGTGGAACACTTCCTCAAAGCCCTGGGCGCGCAGCAAGGCGGTGGATTTTTCGCAGCGGATGCCGCCGGTGCAAAACATGGCCACCTTGGGTTTCTTGCCCCCACGCGCTTGCAAGGCCGGTGCCTGCGCCGCCCATTCGGGCAGCTGCGAGAAGGTTTTGATACGCGGGTCCAGCGCCCCGGCGAAGGTGCCGATCTCCACTTCATAGTCGTTGCGCGTGTCCACCACCACCACCTCCGGGTCACTGATCAGGTCGTTCCAGTGTTCGGGCAAGACGTAGGTGCCCGCGCCGCTGCTGGGGCTGATGCCCGGCACGCCCATGGTGACGATTTCTTTTTTCAGCCGGACCTTCATGCGGTGAAAGGGTGCGGTGTCGGACCAGGACTCTTTGTGCACCAGCGAGGCAAAAACAGGGTCGGCGCGCAGATACGCGAGCACCGCGCGCACATCGTCGGGTGCGC
>CANFWT010000078.1 GCA_947450895.1 Comamonadaceae bacterium
GAACTCACCGACAGCCTGCTCGACGCCGTAGCCGTTGGCAGCGTGGAGCAGCTGGGCGAGCGCAGCATTGCCGATTGGGAACGCTACCGCGACGACTGCCTGATGGCGGTGCAAGCCGCCATCAAAGCCACCAAGCTCAAACACGGCATTGCGCCCGATGCCTGAGGTCGCCAGCGCCCCGGCGCTGCCTGTTATCTACCGCACCACCATAGTCCCCGCGTGGGTGGACTTCAATGGCCACCTGCGCGATGGGTACTACATGGTGCTCTTCAGCAGCGCGGTGGACGCGCTCATGGACTTGGCGGGTCTGGACGAGGCCGGGCGCCAAGCTACCGGCCATTCGTGGTTCACGCTGGAGGCGCATGTGAACTACCTGCACGAGGTGAAACAAGGCGCGGCGGTAGAAGTGCGCCTGCAAGTCTTGGGTGTGGACGCTAAACGCCTGCACGCGTGCCTGAGCTTGCACCCCGAGGGCCAAGCGGTGGTGATGGCGGTGAGCGAACAAATGCTGCTCAATGTGGATATGTCCGGCCCGCGCGCCACCGCGTTTGCGCCAGCGGTTGCCACCTATTTGCAGCCGCTGGCCGCGCAGCACGCCCATCTGCCGCGCCCGGCCCAGGTGGGGCGGGTGATGGCGCTGCCACCGGCCAAATAGGTTTTTCATGACTGCAGCGCCCACCGCCGCCTTGCCCGCCACCATGCACGGCGTGGTGCTCACCGCCTTTGGCGGGCCCGAGGTCTTGCACTACCGCGAGGACCTGCCGCTGCCCCTGCCGCGCGCGGGCGAGGTGCTGATTCGCGTGGCGGCCAGCGCGGTTAACAACACCGACATCAACACCCGCGTGGGCTGGTATTCCAAAACTATCGCCCACGCTAACGACGCTAGCGCCATTGCATTCACCACCGAAGGCAGCGCAGCGGTGTTTGACACCGCCCAGGACGCCGACCCGAGCTGGGGCGGCACGCCCATGGCCTTTCCGCGCATCCAGGGCGCCGACTGCTGCGGCCACATTGCCGCCGTGGGGCCGGGCGTAGACGCCGCGCGCATAGGCCAGCGGGTGCTGGTGCGGCCCATAGTGCGCGCCTATGCCGACTACCGCCCCTATGCCTGCTGGTACTTTGGCTCGGAGTGCGATGGCGGTTTTGCCCAATACACCCGCGTGCCAGCGGACGCTGCCGTGGCCATTCACAGCGCCTTGAGTGACGCCGAACTGGCATCTTTCCCTTGCGCCTATTCCACCGCCGAAAACCTGGTGGACCGCGCGGGGGTGAGGGCGGGCGAGCGCGTGCTGGTTACCGGCGCCTCGGGAGGCGTGGGCAGCGCGGCGGTGCAACTGGCCGGCCGCCGGGGTGCCCACGTGGTGGCTGTGGCGGGCGCCGACAAACACGCTGCGGTGCGCGCGCTGGGCGCAGCCGAATGCCTAGCGCGTGACGCCGACCTGGCGCACGCGCTGGGCGCCGAGAGCGTGGACGTGGTCATCGACCTGGTGGGCGGCGCGCAGTGGCCCGCGCTCTTGGACGTGCTCAAGCGCGGCGGCCGCTACGCCAGCTCGGGCGCGATTGCCGGGCCGCTGGTGACCCTGGATTTGCGCACCCTCTACCTCAAAGACCTGACGCTGGTGGGCTGCACCTTCCAGGACGACCGCATTTTTGACAATCTGGTGGGCTATATCGAGCGCGGCGAGATTGCGCCGGTGGTAGCCCACACTTTTGCGCTACGCGATATTGCCTTGGCCCAAGATGCTTTTGGAGCGAAAAACTTTGTCGGAAAAATCGTGTTGCTGGCGCCGCCCTGATTGAAAGTGTTTTGCGAATGACAAGCCCTGATTCCCCCACCAAAAAAGCCTGTGGCCTGGGCACCCCGCTCGAAGGCACGCCCGCGCCGCCCTGGGACTCGAGCGCGCCGATTGCAGCACCCCTGTGCCTGTACCGCCCCACCGTGCTGCCTGCCTGGGTGGACTACAACGGCCACATGAGCGAGTCTTGCTACTTGCTGGTGTTTGGCGACAACTCAGACGCGTTTTTTCGTCTGGTGGGCATTGACGAGGCCTACCGCGACCAGGGTGGCCACTCGCTCTACACGGTGCAAACCCATATTCACAACATCCGCGAGGTGGCCGAAGGCGAGCCCCTGCGCCTGACCTTGCAGTTGCTGGGCTTTGACGACAAGCGCGTCCACATCTTCCACGCCATGCACCACGGCGCCAGCGGCGACCTGCTGGCCACGGGCGAGCAAATGCTGGTGCATGTGGACATGGCCCAGGGCCGCGCCACGCCCATGCCCGCCGACTTGCAGGCCCGCCTGCACGCCATCGCCCAGGCCCACGCCAGCCTGCCCACGCCGCCCCAAGTGGGCAAGCCCATGGGCATACGCCGTAAGTCCGGCTAAAGCACCTTCATTGATTGAAAGACCCCGCCATGCAATTCGCCCTGAGCACCGAACACACCATGATCGTCGACACGGTGCGCGCCTTTGTCGAAAAAGAGCTGTACCCGCATGAAGACGAGGTGGAGCGCACCGACGCGATTGACCCCGCGCTGGCCCAGTCCATCCAGGCCAAGGCCATTGAAGTGGGCCTGTACGCCGCCAATATGCCCGCTGAGCTGGGCGGCGGCGGGCTGGACAACTTCAGTATCACGCTGATGGAGCGCGAACTCGGGCGCGCTTCTTACGGCCTGCAAATGCTGATTGCGCGGCCCAGCAACATCTTGCGCGCCTGCCAGGGCGCGCAGATCGAGGAATATTTGCTGCCCACCATCCGTGGCGAGCGCCACGATTGTTTGGCCATGACCGAGCCCAATGCCGGCTCCGACGTGCGCGGCATGCAAACCCGGGCCACGCGCGACGGCAATGGCGAGAACGCCGACTACCTGATCAACGGCACCAAGCACTTCATCAGCCACGCCGACATGAGCGACTTTGTGGTGCTGTTTGCCGCCACCGGGGTAGAAGACACCAAGCACGGCCCCAAGAAAAAGATCACCGGCTTTTTGGTGGACCTGAATTCGCCCGGGCTCACC
Source organism: Comamonadaceae bacterium (assembly GCA_947450895.1). Taxonomy (GTDB): domain Bacteria; phylum Pseudomonadota; class Gammaproteobacteria; order Burkholderiales; family Burkholderiaceae_C; genus Allorhodoferax. The sequence continues at coordinate 3,022 of CANFWT010000078.1, forward strand.
GTGCGCCGGGGCCCGGCCTGTGTGTCGCACCGGGGTTACCACCAGTGTGAGCTGTTTTTTACCGACTGCCGCGTGCCCGCCTACAAGCGCCTGGGCGAAGAGGGCAAGGGTTTTGATTTGATGGGCGAGTGGCTGGGCGCCACGCGCCTGACGGTGGCCGCCACCAGCGTGGGCCGGGGCCAGCGGGTGATGGAAATGGCCACCGAGTGGGCCGCCACGCGCAAGCAGTTTGGCCAGCCGATTGGCAAGTTCCAGGGCACCGGTTTCAAGCTGGCCGACATGGCCACCGAGCTGGCCGCCGCCGAACTGCTGACGCTGCAAGCCGCCTGGAAGTGCGACCAGGGCACTATGACCGACTCGGACGCCGCCATGGCCAAGCTGTTTGCGTCTGAGGCGCTGGCGCGGGTGACCGACAACGCGCTGCAAATCTTTGGCGGCATGGGCCTGATGAACCAACTGCCCATTGAGCGCTACTGGCGCGACGCCCGGGTGGAGCGCATCTGGGACGGCACCAGCGAAATCCAGCGCCACATCATCTCGCGCGCCATGCTGCGCGTGCACGGGGCGTGAGCGCGCCCACAGCCCCTGCCGCGTCTGGGGTACACGCGGCGCCAGACGGCGTGCGGATGGAAGACGGTGCGACAAGCGCTGCGGTTAGCGGTGTGACGAGCGGTGCGCAAGACGACCTACAAAATGGCCTAAAAAACGCCGATCAATGCGACGATCAAAGCCACGATCAAGACGGCGCCGGTCGCGCGCAGTTGCAACGCCTGTTCTCGCCACGCCATATTGCAGTGTTTGGCGGCAATGCTGCCGCCGAGGCCATTCGCCAATGCCGCAAGCTCGGGTTTGCCGGTGACTTGTGGTCGGTGCACCCCACGCGTGCATCGGTGGAAGGTATCGGCTGCTACCCCAATGTGGCCGCGCTGCCCCAGGCGCCCGACGCCAGCTTTGTCGCCGTGCCCCGCGAGGCCACGGTGGACATCGTGGGCCAGTTGGCGGCGCGCGGCGCAGGCGGCGTGATTTGCTACGCCTCGGGCTTTGCCGAAGTGGGCGGCGAGGGTCTGGCCTTGCAGCAGCAGCTCGTCCACAAGGCGGGCGCCATGGCCTTGCTCGGCCCCAACTGCTACGGCATGCTCAATTACCTGGAGGGCGTGGCCTTGTGGCCCGACCAGCACGGCGGCCAGCGGGTATCTCGCGGCGTGGCACTGATAACGCAGAGCGGCAACATCGGCCTGAACCTGACCATGCAGCGGCGCGCGCTGCCGCTGGCCTACTTAATTACCGTAGGCAACAAGGCGGGCAATCGCATGGAAAGCCTGGTGGACGCGCTCTTGGCCGACCCGCGCGTGAGCGTGATCGGCATGCACATCGAGGGGCTGGACGACGTGGCGGCTTTTTCGCGCGTAGCGCTCAAGGCGCTGCGCCAGGGCGTGCCGCTGGTGGCGCTCAAGGCCGGATCGTCCGCACTGGGCGCGCAAACCGCCATGAGCCACACCAGCTCGCTGGCCGGGCCAGACGCCTTGTACGACGCGCTGTTCGCCCGCTGCGGCGTGGCCCGGGTGCGTGATCCGGCGGGGCTGATCGAGACCTGCAAGTTTTTGCACGTGCACGGCGCGTTGGGCGGCAAGCGCATTATTTCGGCCAGTTGCTCGGGCGGCGAGGCTTCGCTGGTGGCCGATCTGGCGCAGCCGCGCGGCCTGGAAATGCCGCCCATTCCGGACGCGGCGCGATCCCGCTTGCACGCGGTGCTGGGCGACAAAGTCACAGTGGCCAACCCCTTGGACTATCACACCTACATCTGGGGCGACCTGGCGGCGCAGACCGAATGCTTCTCTGGCCTGATGGACTGCGGCTTTGACGCCCACCTGCTGGTGCTGGACTACCCGCGCCTGGACCGCTGCAGCGCCGACAGCTGGGGCAGCACGGTAGATGCCTTTGTGGCCGCTACCCACGCCGGTGACGCGTTGGGCAGCAGCCCAGGTAACGACGCAGTAGATGGCTTAGTCAACGGCCTAGTGGGAGGCGTATCAGGTGGCTCAGTGGGAGGCGAAGGGGGCAGGACGCGCAGCAAAGCCGCCACCGTGGTCGCCAGCCTGCCCGAAGACCTCCCCGAGGACTACGCCCAGGCGCTCATGGCCCAGGGCATCGCGCCCATGCACGGCCTGCCCGATTGCCTGGACGCCATTGCCCACGCCGCCCAGGTGGGTGCGGCGGCACGGTCGCTGGCCTTGTTGAAGCCAATCCCGCCGGTGCAAGCGCTGCAAGCGGGCAGCCCGCGCACGCTGGACGAGGCCACCGCCAAGCGCGCCCTGGCGGCCTTTGGCCTGCCGGTGCCCAAAGGCCAGGTGGTGGCCGCCGCGCAGGTGGCAGGCGCTGCGGACGCGCTGGGCTACCCCGTGGTGCTCAAAGCCGTGTCGGCGCAATTGGCGCACAAAACCGAGGCCGGTGCGGTGCACCTGAACCTGGCCAATGCGAGCCAAGTGCAGGCGGCGCTGGACAAAATAGCCCATCTGTCGGGCCAGTTTTTGGTCGAACAAATGGCCACCAACGTGGTGGCCGAAGTCATCGTGGGCGTGCAGCGCGACGCGCAGTTTGGCCTGTCGCTCACCGTGGGCGCCGGCGGCGTGCTGGTGGAGCTGCTGCAAGACGCGCGCACATTGCTGCTGCCGGTACGGCGCCACGAGGTGCAGGCGGCGCTGGAGTCGCTCAAGATGTGGCCGCTGCTGCGCGGTTTTCGCGGCAAACCCGCTGGCGACGTGGCTGCGCTGGTGGACGCCGTCATGGCCGTGGCTGACTACGCGCAAAGCCACGCCGACCGCCTGCTCGAACTGGACGTCAACCCGGTGCTGGTCATGCCCCAAGGCGTGCTGGCGGTGGACGCGCTGATTCGCTGTATCGAACCTATTTCCCAAGGAACACCCCATGTCTGACGCCACCCCCGCCGCCCCGGCTGCGGTTCGCACCCACGCCGAAGGCGGCGTGCTCACCATCACCCTGGACCGGCCCAAGGCCAACGCCATCAACGTGGCCACCAGCCACGCCTTGTACGCCGCCTTTGCCCAATTGCAAGACGACCCGGCGCTGCGCGTGGCCATCCTGACCGGCACCGGGCGTTTTTTTTCCGCTGGCTGGGACCTGACCGGTGCTACCGAGGGCGAGGCGATAGACGCCGACCACGGCCCCGGCGGCTTTGGCGGCCTGACTGAGTTTTTCGGTTTGGGCAAGCCGGTCATTGCCGCCGTCAACGGCCTGGCCATGGGCGGCGGCTTTGAGCTGGCGCTGGCGGCTGATTTGATGGTGGCTAGCGAAGTGGCCGAATTTGCGCTACCCGAAGTCAAACTCGGCATGGTGGCGGACTCGGGCGGGCTGCTGCGCCTGCCCAAGCGCCTGCCGCGCGCCGTGGCCATGGAGCTGCTGCTGACCGGGCGGCGCATGGGCGCGGCCGAGGCGAAAAACTGGGGCCTGGTCAACCAGGTGGTGGCACCCGTTGACCTGATGGCGGCTGCGCAGGCGCTGGCGCAGCAAATCGTGCAATGCGCGCCCCTGGCGGTGGCCTCAGTCAAAGAAATCGTGCGCGCCACCGACGGCCAAGACCTGGAGGCGGCGTACCAGACGCTGCGCAAAGGAAATCTGCCCACCTACCGCGCCATGCTGCGATCGCAGGACGCCGCTGAAGGCCCCTTGGCGTTTTCCGAGAAGCGGCTCCCGCGCTGGACGGGTCGTTAGCGTGCAGCGTCAGCGCAGAGCCACTGGCAGTGGTACGCCCAAAGGCGGGGGATTCAATTTCAGGAATTGACCATAAACCCCTGAAAATCGATTTTTCTAAGGGAATGTGCGTAGGTTTTTCATGTTTGGCTGCATTGCGTTTGGATTAGTATGCGTGCAGAGCGCAAAGCTAGTTGCACTCGCCACTTGGGCTTTGTCTTATCTTGGACGAAGGGCCTGAGAAACTGTTAATAAATCTGCTTGGATTGGAGATCTTCAAAAATGGCAAATGTTGAAACCACCAGCGACGCGGGAATCATCCTGGACCGTCGCCAACTGATTCTTGGGGCTTCTGCAGTGGGTCTGGCTTCCGCCTTCGGCGCGTCACCCGCCATGGCACAAAGCGCTCCCAAAAAGGGCGGTACCCTGCGCATGGGCATGGAAGGTGGATCGCCCTCCGACAGTCTGGATCCGTTGACGTACGCGGACTCCATCCCAATCACCATGAGCCTGATGCTCTGGAACAACCTGGTCGAAGTGGCCGACAACGGCGACGCAGTGGGCGAACTGTTCGAGAGCTGGGAAGTCAAGCCCGGCGCCGCGGAATGGGTGTTCAATGTGCGCAAAGGCATTACCTTCACCTCTGGCAAGACGCTCGATGCCGATGACGTCATCTACTCCATCAACATGCACCGCGGCGAGACCAAGTCGCCTGCGAAGTCGCTGCTCGCGGACATCAAAGAGGTTAAAAAGCTGTCTGCCACCCAGGTGCAAATCACCATGAACAAGGGCAATGTCGACTTGCCGTTCAACCTGAGCGACTACCACATCATCGTGGTGCCCAATGGTTTCAAAGACTTCAGCAAGCCCGATGGCACTGGCGCCTTCACGCTTGATGAGTTCCAACCTGGCGTACGTGCCACCTTCAAGCGCAAGCCTGGTAACTACTGGAAGCCCAACCGCGGCAACTTCGACCGCGTGGAACTGATTTACATCGGCGACGCATCGCAGCGTACTACCGCACTGCAAACCGGCACCGTCGACATCATCAACCGCGTGAGCCCCAAAACCGCTGCTTTGCTGGCCAAGAACCCCGCAGTCAAAGTGTCGCGCACTCCAGGCATGGGCAACCGCTTCTGCTTCGTCGCACACACTGACAAGGCACCGTTCAACAACCGTGACGTCATGATGGCGCTCAAATACGGTATCGACCGCCAAAAAATCGTGGACAACGTCTACAGCGGCTATGCGTCCATTGGCAACGACAACTGTGTCGGACCCAAGATGAAGTTCTACAACCCCAACCAGCCGATGAACCGCTTTGACCCAGAAAAAGCCAAGTTCCACATGAAGAAATCGGGCCACACCGGTGCGATCGAGTTGCAAGTGTCTGAAGGTGCTTTCTCTGGCGCCACTGACGCGGGCCAGATCTTCCAGGAATCGCTCTCCAAGGCCGGTATCAACTTGGACTTGAAGCGCGTCTCTGGCGACGGCTACTGGGACAACGTTTGGCTCAAGCAGCCTTTCTGCGCGGTGTACTGGGGCAACCGTCCCACCATCGACAACCAGCTCACTTCCACCTTCTATGGCGGCAAGGGCAACCCCTGGAACGACAGCCATTTCGAGAACGCTGAATTCAGCAAGACGCTGGAAGCAGCGCGCGTTGAAATCGACCAAAAGAAGCGCCAAGAGATGTACTCGCATTGCCAAGAACTCGTGTCGCAAAACGCCGGCATGGTCAACTACGCGGTGCAGGATTACCTCGATGCGCACAGCACCAAGCTCCAAGGTCTGACACCTTCGGGCCGTTACGACATGGGCGACGACCGTATTCCTGAAAAGGGCTGGTTCGCCTAAAGCCGTACAAATGCCCGGCTGGTAACAGCCGGCCTTGTAATACGATGAGTGAAGAGGGGTTGGGTTCGCACCCGACCCCTTTTTTTTACCCTGTTTTTTGCTACCCTCAGGGCTTAGGCACGTGGGTCCCACGGTGCCAACTGCAACGCGACTTTTTTCTATTCGAAGTACCCCATGGCAAAGCTGATTGTTAACCGACTGCTGCTGGGCATATTGACCCTGTTTGCCGTCTCGGTGCTGATATTTGTTTGCACCCAAATTCTGCCGGGCGACGTGGCATCGGCTGTTTTGGGCCAAGGCGCCACCCCCGAAGCACTGGTGGTGTTTCGCCGCGAACTAGGGCTGGATATCCCGGCGCACATCCGGTATTGGAATTGGCTGGTTGGCGCATTGCACGGGGACCTGGGTGTCGCCCTGACCAATAAGCGCCTCATCATTGCGGATTTGTTGCCGCGCTTGCGTAACACCTTGTTCTTGGCGGGTTACGCCGCTTTGGTTGCCATTCCGCTCTCGGTTGGTCTGGGTGTGTTGTCCGCCATCAACGAGGGTAAGTGGTCGGACCGCTTGGCCAATGTGCTGACGCTGATCGCCATTTCTTTGCCGGAATTTTTCATCGCCTACCTCTTGATCATCTTTTTTGCGGTGGACTTTCACTGGTTTCCTTCGCTGGCCATGGTCTCCAATGGAATGGGCTTTAGCGAACGGGTCTACCAGACCACGCTGCCCGCGCTCACCCTGACGCTGCTGGTGGCGGCGCACATGCTGCGCATGACACGCAGCTCGGTGCTCTCGGTCATGTCCACGCCTTATATCGAGATGGCTTTCCTCAAAGGTGCACCACGCCGTCGGGTGATCGTGCGCCATGCGCTGCCCAATGCGGCTGCGCCCATCATCACGGTCATTGCGCTGAACATGGCTTATTTGGTGGTTGGTGTGGTCGTGATTGAGGCGGTCTTTGTCTATCCCGGCTTGGGCCAGTACATGGTGGACGCGGTGTCCAAGCGCGACGTGCCCGTCATCCAGGCCTGCGGCCTGACCTTTGCCACCGTTTTCGTGATGCTCAACACCCTGGCCGACATCCTGGTGATTTTGGTCAACCCGCGCCTGCGCCATCAGCGTTAAGGCCTTTCCCATTTCGGATACACCATGAAACTTTTCGGACACAAGCTCACCGCTTCCGCCGCCTTTGGCCTGGCCGTTGTTGCGATTTTTATTTTGGTATCGGTTTTTACGCCCTGGATTGCGCCTTATTCCGAGTCCGCCAACGTCGGTGGCACCTGGGACGAGCCGTCCGCCAAATTGCTTTTTGGGGCCGATCAGATTGGCCGTGACATGCTCACGCGCATGATGTATGGCAGCCGCATGACGATTGGCGTAGCGCTGGCAATCACCACCCTGTCCTTCATCATCGGCATCCTGACGGGCCTGGTGAGCGCCGTGGTGGGTGGCTGGGTGGACGTGTTTTTCACCCGCCTGGTGGACGTGATGCTGTCCATTCCGAGCCTGATCTTTGCGCTCATCATTCTGGGCGTGTTTGGTTCCAGCATTCCAACGCTCATCATGACGATTGCGGTGCTGGATTCCACCCGCGTGTTTCGTCTCTCCCGCGCCCTGGGCATGAATTTGACGGTCATGGAATATGTGGAAGCCGCCCGACTGCGCGGCGAGGGCCTGTGGTGGGTGATCACCCGCGAAATCTTGCCCAACGCCTGGGCGCCGCTGGTGTCCGAATTTGGCCTGCGCTTTTGCTTTAACTTTTTGTTCATCGCGGGGCTGTCCTTCCTGGGTCTGGGGATTCAGCCACCCTACGCGGATTTGGGCGGCATGGTGCGCGAGAACGCTGCCGCCATCAACTTCGGCATGATGGCGCCGATCTACCCCGCCACGGCGATTGCGCTGCTCACGGTGTCGGTGAACCTGGTGGTGGACTGGATGCTATCCATCGACGCCCGCCCCTCCGGCGCGCAAGCCGAACTCTAAGAAAGAACGCGGGCTATGGACGAACAAATCATTCTGAACATCAAGGGCTTGCGCCTGGAAAGCGTGGCGGGCCAGCTGATTGTGGACAACGTGGACTTGCAGCTGCGCAAGGGCGAAGTGCTGGGCCTGATTGGCGAGAGCGGCGCAGGCAAGTCCACCATTGGGCTGTCGAGCATGTGCTACGCCCGCGCTGGCGTACACATTGCAGCCGGCGAGGTGAACCTAGGCGGCACCAACATCCGCACCTTGGATACCGAGGGGCGGCGCCAGATGCGCGGCAAGCGCATTGCTTACATCGCCCAATCGGCCGCGGCGGCCTTCAACCCGGCGCACAGCCTGATGGACCAGGTCTGCGAGGCGCCCGTGCTGCACAAGCTGATGACGCGCCCACAGGCCGAAGCCTGGGCGCGCGAGCTGTTTACCGCGCTGGACCTGCCCAATCCGCAAAGCTTTGGCGCGCGCTATCCACACCAGGTCTCGGGTGGCCAGTTGCAGCGCGCTATGGCTGCTATGGCGATGTCGTGCCGCCCCGATGTGCTGGTGCTCGACGAGCCTACCACCGCGCTGGACGTGACCACGCAGATCGAAGTGCTGATTCTGCTGAAGTCGCTGATCCGCCAGTACCAGACGGCAGCGCTTTACATCACGCACGACTTGGCGGTGGTGGCCCAGGTGGCAGACCGTATCAAGGTGCTGCGCCATGGCAAGGAGGTGGAGGAGGGCCTGACTGAGCAAATCTTGCACCACGCCAACCAGGACTACACCGCCCGGCTGGTGGCGGTGCGCGGTGCGGCGGCCAGCGAGCGCGCTGCGCCTGACACGGTCACGGCGCAAACCGTGTTGTCGATCACAGACTGCCATGCCTATTACGGCGACTTCCACGTAGTGCGTGGTGTGTCGCTGGACGTTAAGCGGGGTGAAACCGTTGCCGTCGTCGGTGAGTCGGGCTCGGGCAAGTCGACGCTGGCGCGCATCATCACCGGGCTTTTGACGCCCCGCAGCGGCGAGATTATTTTCCAGGGCAAGGCGCTGCCTGCCGCACTGAGTGGCCGCAGCACAGAACTCAAACGCACCATCCAGCTGGTCTACCAGATTCCGGACGTTGCCATCAACCCGCGCCAAAGCGTTCTCGACATCGTGGGCCGCCCCGTGGAGTTTTACTTTGGGGCTGGCCGCACCGAGGTGCTGGCACGCGCCAAGGAATTGATGACCCTGGTGGAATTGCCACAAGACTTTTTGCAGCGCCGCCCCGGCCAACTCTCTGGCGGGCAAAAGCAGCGCGTCTGCATCGCCCGGGCCTTGGCCGCCAAGCCTGACCTCATCATTCTGGACGAGCCCACTTCGGCGCTCGACCCGCTGGTGGCAGAAGAAATCTTGACGCTTTTGCGCAAGCTACAGCGCGAGTTAGGCCTGTCCTACGTACTGATCACCCATGACCTGGACGTGGTGCACCGCATTGCGCACCGCACCGCCGTGATGCTGCAAGGGCAGTTTGTCGCCTTCGACGAGTCCGA
>CANFWT010000079.1 GCA_947450895.1 Comamonadaceae bacterium
CTGAGCTGAATGCCCTCATAGCTCAAATTGGTATAGCTTCGAATATTATTGCCAGCGACGGTAATCTCTCCGGCTGCTGTTGGCTGTCCCCAATTGGGCCGGAAGTCCGTATCAGCGATGCTTGTGTAGGCATCGCTGTAAATCGATTTAACGTTACCGGCTGCACGCGTTGGCGGAGCAGATGGCGACGAGGTCGGCGCCTTAATGGCTACGTCGATTGTGAAAGTCGCAGAACCCGAAACAACATTCGCAGTTCTAGCCGCGGCGCTAAATTTTCCCGCTGCGACGGTGGCAGTCACGTCCGCGCCGGTGCTGTCGGGTGTTACAACGAGCGTGTAGTGTGTGGCGTCGACCTTGGACAGGCTGGAGGCTTTTGCGCCGCCTGAAACAGACACATCGTCTGCTGTGAAAGTGGTTCCAACGTCTTCGCTAAATACGAAAGTAAACAAGACATCGCTGCCAGACGCAGCTGCAGAAATCGCTACCGTGGGTGCAGCAGTTTCAGTATCGGCTCCGCCTCCGCAGCCACTCAAAAACAAACTGGCCGCGAGCGCGCAGGCCGTAAGGGATAGGTATTTGGCGGTCTTGGTCATGCTGTTGTCTCCTGGCGAAAGGGCTTTGCCTTAGTGGGCATCGGGTTTTAAAAATGCGCACCGGGGCGCGAAATCGATTCATGAACGCGCTTTCTGAAAGCGCTTTCATTAATGTAGGAGGATTTCGGAATTCGCCATATCAGTGCTTTCCCTAACAGGGTTTACTGGTAGACCCGCACGTAGTCCACCTGCAGGCTGTCTTGGGTAAAGCTGGCAGGCACCGCACCGCCCAAATCGCCGCCCATGGCCAAGTTCAGTAGCAGGTATTGCGGCTTATCAAAGGGCCAGGTGCTGTTGGTGGCGCCGGCAGGTCTGTTGTAGGTGTTGTAGATGGTGCCGTCCACTCCCAGCTCAATCTTGTTGCTCGTCCAGGTGAGCTGGTAGATGTGGAAGGCGGTGCATGCGTCGGGCAAAGAGCGGCTGGCGGTGATGCCGCCTCCGCCGTAGTGCGCGCCCATGTGCAAAGTGGCCAGCACGGTTTTTTTCTCAGCGCTGCTGGTGCCTCTTTGCTCCATGATGTCGATTTCGCCAATGCTCGGCCAGTTGCCAGGGCTGCTGCCCAGCGACCAGATGGCCGGCCAGGTGCCCAGGCTGCAGGGCAGTTTGGCGCGTACCTCCACAAAGCCGTAGGCAAAACTGAATTTGCCCTGTGTGATCAGGCGTGCAGAGCTAAAGCCCTGGTTGCGCGAGTCGGGATAGACCGCCGTGCCCATGAGTTCGCGCGCCGCAGTGATGGACAGGACGCCATTGGCAATGCTGCTGTTTTGCAAGCGGGCGTTGGCGTAGTACTGCAGCTCATTGTTGTACCAGCCGTCTTTGTTGCGAAAAGTGTCGTAGCTCCATTTGCTGGCGTCAGGCAAGCCGTTGGTGCTGAACTCGTCGTTCCAGACCAGTGTGCGGCCGTTCAGGGTGGTCGGCGGTGTGTTTGCCCCATCGGCGGGCGGTGTTACGGGGGCAGACGCCGGTGTGGAGGCGGTGCCCGGCGCCGGGCTGGGTGCGGGGTCAGACGCTTGGCTCGATACGGCGGCGGGGGAAGGCGCCTGCGCCGGGTCGGCCAGGTTGGGTGCGCCCACGGCGCTGCCCCCTCCGCAGCCCTGCAGCGCCATAGCTACGAGGCCATAGCAGGCCCGGCGCCTCACTGCGCACGCGCCAGTTTGCCGGGGGCAACCAGCAGCGTTTTACCGTCGCTAAATGTCACGTCCAGCGGCGCTTTGCCCGCGTTGTAGGCGAGGTAGGTCTTGCGTCCATCGGCTTGTTTGAACACCCCGTAGAGCACGGTGTTGGCGGTCACGCTCGGGTCGGGCGTGCCCATTTCCTGCAGGCTCAGCAACCAATGCAGCGCGTGGCTGCGGGTGTCACCCAGCTCAAACGATCCCCAGCGGTTCCAGCTGGCCAGGCCGGCCGCAGGGTCGGCCAGGCCCAGGTACTTGGCAAACAGGTCTTGCCAGATGTCAGGCGGATTGACGCGCTTGCCCCGGGCTTCAAAAATTGCAATCTCGGGCTTGAGCGAGGCCACATTGCGTTTGACGAACTCGGGGTCGGTGGCCAGGTAGGCTGACGCGGTGGTGATGGGCAGGAGGTTGATGCCCTTGATCTGGCGTGGGTCGTCAATCCACCAAGTGTTGTGCGCGTATTGGCCGCCAAACAGCATGCTGGCCTCGATGTTTTTGTATTCGGGTGCCAGCACCAGGTGGTGAATGTCAAACCAGTAGTGGTTGATGGCGTTGGCTTCGGTGGTGTAGAGGTACAAGCCCAGGTCGCGCAGCGCCTTGTCGCCGTGGACTTCTGCCCACAAAATCAGGCCCACCCAGGCGTTAATGGCTTCGGACGACGATTCTTGGTTGTTGCCCATTTCCCCCATGCCGATGCCCGAGGCCCAGGAGTGGCCCTCATACGGGTCAAAGTTGCGTAAAAACGGAAATTCGGCGCTCCCGCGTTGGGTTGTGGCGATGTCGGCCACCAGCAAATCGATCATGCCACCCCACTGGTCTTTGGCAGCCCAGGCGGGGTCACGCAAGGCGATCTCCGCAGCCGCGCGAATCCAGTAACCGTAGGTGAAGTGGTGGTCGTTGAGTTGCTCTACCGTAAAAAACTCTTCCGGGTAACTCGCCACCGTGCCCTGGTCTTTATCGAGGTGAAAGTAGGTGTTGCCCTCGCCTTTGAGCCATTGTTCAGCACGGCCTTTAATCAGTGCCAGCAGGCGGTCGCGGCCTTCCAGATCGCCTTGTTGCTCCACCACGTCCATCAGTTTCAGAATGCGTTGCAGGCCCTTGCCTTGCCAGTAGGGACCTTTGCCTTCCTCGAGCATCATGCGCCGGGCGTTGCGCTGGTCGGCTTTGAGCACTTCGCGCAAGTCGGCGCTGCGCGGGCCTTCGGCTACGCCGGGCCAGTAGGGCACAAAGCCTTGGTACGTGGCCGTGGTGGTGAACTGCGAGGCCGCCAGCAACTTGACCTGTCCGCGAACGGTGTCGAAGGCCGCGCCCAGGCGCGGTTCTACGGCGGTGTTGTTAAACCACTGGTGCGGGTATAAGCCCAGCAGCGGGCCGTTGTCAGGCCCTTCCATGGTTTTGGTGCTGGCGCTGAAGGTGGTTTGCACCTGGCTGCGCGCGGCGTCAAAGGCCCAGTCCACCCGTGTGCCCTGAATGAAGGCATAAGCATGGCGGCCAAACAGCGCCAGGGTGCTGGCCTGGTCGTTGGGCAGGGCCGCGGTCGAAAAATAGCCCTTGCCGGCGGGAAGCCTTCCGATCCACTCCGTGGGCGAGACCTGTTCCCAGCGCCCGCCGGTCGGGCCAAACAGTGCGTAGGCTTTGCCGCCCACCCGCAGGGCGAGGGTGCGGGCATCACTGCCATCGTCAAAGCGCTCGCCCGCACTGGGCAAGCGCACGCGCACATCGCCCCGGCTGATTTGAACCTGGGCAAACGGGCTCCCGTGGGCCACGGTGGCCAGCATGTCGTCCGCGCCGCGCGCCATGGAAATGTCAACCGACCAATCGCCTACCTTGGCAATCTTGGATTGCCCCACCTCAAACGCCAAGGGAGACAGTACCAGCGGGTTGCGGTGGGGATATTGAATGACCGTGTCGCGGCGCTCGGTAGGCATCACCTCTTTGCTGGGGTAGGCAAATTCCAGGCCCTGGGCGGTGGGCCGCACCGTGATGGGCTGCACGAACAGTGCCTCGGGCTTGGGGTTGTAGAGCACCGTGGAATACCACTGCGCGGACTGCGCCGCCGTGGGCAGGAGCGCTGGTGTTCTCAGTGCTGCCTTGGGCACGGTGCGGTCGCCGCTCTTGGGTGTTGCAAAGTAGGCGCCAGCGCCTAGTTTGACCGGCTGGGCGCTTGCCGCAAGGGTCAGTCCAGCGGTGACAAACAAGGCGGTCCAATGCAGGAAGCGGGACGTCATAAGGTTTCCTAGAGTGTGTTCCAAACTGCGGCGCATCATAATGAAAGCGCTTTCTTTTGTCGGAATTTCTGCGTCAACCGAGGGAATACCCTGATTTGTGCGGCTTTTTGGCGAGAAACCATCAACCAAAAAAAATTGCACAACATAGGGAAAACACTGTGAACAGACTTGCCGAAAAAGAAGATCATCCCAAAGCGCATGAAAGCGCTTTCATGAAACCAACATTTCATACCCATGATTCCGAAAATTAACAATTCCCTTGGCATGTCTGGCTGGAAGGCCGGTGTTCTTGTCGCCGCATTTGCAATGCCAATGGCAAGCCAGGCTGTCGACTTTGGTCCCAGCGGCGAATTCAGCCTGACAGGCTTTGCCGAATTCACCACCACCATGCAGGGCAATTACTGCGACAACTGCCAGGTGGCACCCAGCGGCGCGAGCCGTCAGGTGCGCTCCTCAGACGCCATCATCCCGGGCAAGCAGTATGGTGACGCCACGCTGACCAATTGGCAGGTGCAGCCCTACTTGGGCTACAAGCGCGACATCGGTGGGGGCTTCAAGGTAAACGCATTGCTCAGCCAGCGCTGGCGGCAAGGTACGGTCAACGGAGTGGTGGACGGCACCGAGGCCAGGTACGGCGGTACGGTGGACGTGCCGGACTATTGGTACGAAAAAAACATAGCCCTTAGCCAGGAAGACTGGGGTAGCGTGCGCATCGGTTCTATGACCACGCGCAGCTGGAGCGTGGCGGACTACCCTTATGGCACCAATGTGGGTCTGGCTTCGGCCTGGTCGTCCAGTGGCGCGGGCTACGGCATGCTGGGGTATGCGGTACGCGTAGGGTCGCCCATTCTTGACGTGGCCGGTGGCGACCTGTTTTTAGAAGCGACTTACGACCAGGGCAACAGAAATTTCACCCGGCTCAAGCCAGAGTTCTGGGAGATATATGCGCAATACCACCAGGGTGATTTGGTGGTGGATGCCATGCTGCAAGACGCCAAGAATGGCGGCCCTGGCGCCTGGGGGCACGCCCCGTTTAGCGGTGTGACGCCGTTTGCCGTTGACGATACCGCCCTGCAGTCGGACGGCGCGGGCGCCAATGCGCTTCTCAAGGGCAATCAACAAAATATCGCCATGGTGATGGCGCGCTACCAGGCAAGTTCGCAGATCGAAATAAGCGGCGGCTTGCGCTACAACTATTGGAGCGGTGCCAACGCGGTTTACTCGGTTACGAGCAATTGGACTACGGCATTCAATGCCGACTTCAACAGCACCGCGTACACCGGATACTCGGCCAGCTCTTACGACGTGCTGTTGGGCGCTCGTTACCGAACCGGGCCTTGGGTGCTGTACACCGGCATGGTGCACTTGGGCAACGCCAGCACCAGCAACCCTAGCCAGCGCGGGCAGGGTAATTCTGCGCTGATTAACACCTTTGGCGCCAACTATGACTTGGGCGGCGGCCTGATGTTTGAGTCGACCTTCGGTCTGGTGCACTACGCCTACCAGGGGTTGGCGCCTTTGTCCATGCCGGGCCATGCGTCGTTTACGAACGTCGATTCTCGCATCGCACAAGACGGCCGCTGGCTGACCCTCGGCTTGGTTTACGCGTTCTAAAACTACACACTCCAGAGCATCCTCATGCGATTCCTATCCATTTTTGACCTTTTGGCCAGCAAGCGCCAGTTCGTGCGTGCTGCAATGAGCATCGCGGCCAGTGCGCTTGTGGTCGCCTGCGGCGGCGGCGGAACCACGTCGGACAATGGCGCTGCCAACAAAACCACAACCAGCAATGCCGGAACCGTGCAGACCGGTCTGCGCACCTTGGATCCGAGCTTTGGCACGCTGAAGGCGGTTTCTTACTCGCCCTTCCGTACGGGCGACCAGGGCTCCGAGACGCCTTCCGAAGTGGATGTGCTGCAGGATTTGAAGTTGCTTGAAGGGGCCGGATTTAAGCTGATCCGCCTTTTTTCGAGCAGTGAAAAAGTGGCCGGTACAGTACTGAAGGTGCTGGCGGACCCGATGAATGGGCTCAATATCAAGGTGCAGCTCGGGGCATACCCCAACACGTTTGAGTATTGGGTGACTGATCCTATAGAAAAGGCCAAAATCCAAGCCGCAAACGATGAGGAACTGGCCCGTACGGTGACCTACGCACTGTCGTACCCCAACATTGTGTTGGCCGTTAGCGTGGGTAACGAAACCATGGTCAGCTGGTCAAGCGTTCCTATTTCCACCAAGCAGATGGCCAAATATGTGCGCACGGTGCGCAGCCAAATTACCCAGCCCGTGACGGTAGACGACGACTGGTCTGTCTACTCCGGTGGCCAGCCGCACCATGCCGCTGAAAATCAAGTGGCTGAGGTGCTGGCAGAAATCGACTACGTTTCCATGCACACCTACGCCCATGAGGCGGCCAAATTTGATCTGTTTGATTGGCGTCAGACGTCCACAGCGCTCAGCGCATTGGCCGATGAGGTGTGGACTTGGTTTGACAAGTCGCAGGTCTCGGTACAAAAGCGCTCGGCCAAAATGATGGACGCAGCCATGACAAAGACGCGCCAAGACTTCGGCGCAGTACGCTCTTATCTCAATGGAGTGGGCAAATCAAAACTGCCGCTGGTTGTGGGTGAAACGGGTTGGAAGGCAGCGCAGGTTGGTGGCAATGGCCAGTACCGCTTCTTCTCCAGTCCGTCCAACCAAAGAATGTATTACGACCGGTTGACGGCCTGGAGCAAAGAGTCCGGCGGTCCTTTCAACGTCTTTTACTTCGAAGCTTTTGACGAGCCTTGGAAAAGTGGTGATGACGGATGGGGCTTGTTTGATGTCAAGCGCAACCCTCGCTATGTAATTAACAAGCTGGGGTACGAGGAGCCCTTGTACTTCAAGACGCCGGTGGCGAATGACCCAGTTAATTCAGCCCTGTACTATATTTATGGCGACACCTTGCCGTCCGGCGCGACGAAAGCGCCCCAATACTGGACGGGTCCAACAACCAATGGATTGTGGTTCGATGCGTACGATTGGGGTATCGGCGCTGCCGAGATGAAGTCGTCAGATAGCGGTTACGCGGCGTCGACTGACGGCGGCAACTATTTAAGTCTTGCGCCGGCGGCTAACCTTGGAACTGCATACCGCTATGGATGGGGCGTGATCAACCATCCGTTTACAACAGGAACTACACCGGCGCCTGGCTATGACGCTTTCACGACGCGTAACTTGTCGTCATTCGCCAGCGGATACCTCAATTTTTGGGTAAAGGCCAATGGTTATCCCGGCAAGGTCCAAGTCGGGGTTAGCACCGACTCTTCCGACGGTGTAACCCACAATTTCTTAGTGAGTCTGGAAAATGGCCGCTATGGTTATTGCAGTGACGTTAACAAAAACGAGTGGTGCAAGGTTTCCGTGCCCTTGAATTTGTTCAAAAATGGCGACATTAGCCCTGATTGGACCCGTGTGATTTCGCCCTTTATCTTGCAAGACATTTTTGCCGAGACCGGTAAAAAGCAAGGCAGTACGGCAGTAAACAATTTGCCTGCTATTTATATTGACGGAATCTACTACAGCAAACAATAGTGGATGCACAAGATTCCAGCACTTGCGCACCCATTGAGCAGGAAGTTGATTTTGCAGTAACGGCCTGCGTGATGCGTCAATATCTAACGCGGCCGGGTCTCGTTGCCGGAATTGCTGATCAGGGATGCCTGGTCAGCACCCCCACCGAAGTTCAGCGGTCTGCGGCACAGGCCTCCGTCTATGTAGCGCCGCACCGCTGCTTCCAAACCCACGAAGGCTTTGGCGCCGCCTTTACCGAAGCCGCTGCCGTCACCTGGCAAAAGCTGAGCCCGGAGCGCCAGTCCGAGGTAATTCGCGCCTACTTTGACCCCAACCCTGCGCACGGCCACGGCTACACCCTGTGCCGGGTGCACATGAACAGTTGCGACTTTGCGCTGGGCAACTATGCGCACGCCGATGTGACCGGGGACTTAGACCTTCAACACTTCAACATCGACCGCGACCGCCAGGCCTTGCTGCCCATGGTCAAGGCGGCGCAGGACATGGCGGGCAGGCCGCTGCAACTGCTGGCCTCGCCCTGGAGCCCGCCGGCCTGGATGAAGAGCAACGGCCAGATGAACCAGGGTGGCCATTTGCTACCGCAGTACCGCGACGCCTGGGCGCGCTGCTATGCCAAATTCATCCAGGCCTATGCGGCCGAGGGCGTGCCCATTTGGGGGGTGTCGGTGCAAAACGAGCCCGAGGCGGTGCAGCGCTGGGACAGCTGCATTTACACCGCCGAAGAAGAGCGCGACTTTGTGCGCGACCACCTGGGGCCAGTGCTGCAAGCCGCAGGCCTGGGCCATATCAAGATCATCGTCTGGGACCACAACCGCGACCGCCTGGTGGAGCGTGCCAGCGTGGTTTACAGCGACCCCGAGGCCGCGAAATACGTGTGGGGCGCGGGCTTTCACTGGTATTGCGGCGACCACTTTGACCATGTGCAAATGGTGCATGACGCCTGGCCCGACAAGCAACTGCTGTTCACCGAAGGCTGCCAGGAAGGCGGCCCGCACACCGGCGAATGGGAGCTGGGCGAGCGCTACGCCCGCTCCATCATCCAGGACCTGAACCACTGGACCGCGGGCTGGATCGACTGGAATTTGCTGCTTGACCACACCGGCGGCCCCAACCACATGGGCAATTTGTGCAGCGCGCCGGTGCTGGCCGATGTGGCGGCAGATGCGCTGCTGTACCAAAACTCGTACTCGTATTTGGGTCACTTTTCGCGCTTCATCAGGCCCGGCGCCCGGCGCGTTCTGTGCGCCGCCACGCTGGAGGCGCTGGAATGCTGCGCTTTCAGCAACCCCGACGGTTCTATCGCGGTGGTGGCGCTCAACCGCAGCGAGGCCCCCATCGACTTCAGCCTGCGCCTGAACGACGCGTACTACGCCGCTAGCCTGCCGGCGCGGGCGATTGCGACCTACGTCCAAGCCGCGTAGCGCCCGGGTCCCTGTGCGCGTTGCGCAGGCTTGTTAGATGCGCCGACCCGCGGCGTCAAACGCCAGCACCCAAGCCCTGTCCGCGCTGACCGCCACGGTTTGCCCGCCCTGGTAGTGGCTGTGTTCGGCGCCCACCTTGGCCTTGAGCAGCTCCGCCACGCCCTCCACCCGCAAGTGCAAGATGGAGGAGTCACCCAAGTGTTCCGCCAGCGCAATGGTCGCGCTCACGCCCGCGCCTTGGGCGCCGTCCTGGGAATCGACTTGCAGATGCTCTGGGCGCACCCCGATCTGCAGCGCCGCTGAATTTGCCGTGTCCGTGAGCGCGCCCCACAGCGCCTGGTGCGCGGCGCTGGCGCCTGGCGTCGGCTGGGGAATCAGGTTGATCTTTGGCGCGCCGATAAAGGTGGCCACAAAGGTGTTGGCCGGGCGGTTATAGAGCTCCAGCGGCGCGCCCACCTGTTCAATGCGGCCCTGGTTGAACACCGCAATGCGGTTGCCCAGCGTCATGGCTTCCACCTGGTCGTGGGTCACGTAAATCATGGTCGTGCCCAGCTCTTTGTGCAGCCGGGCCAGCTCCACCCGCATGTCCACGCGCAAAGCCGCGTCCAGGTTGGACAGCGGCTCGTCAAACAAAAACACCTTGGGCTTGCGCACTATGGCGCGGCCAATGGCCACGCGCTGGCGCTGGCCGCCAGACAGCTCTTTGGGGTAGCGCGCCAGCAGCTCGCCCATGCGCAGGGTTTCTGCCGCCTGGTGCACTTGCTGGGTGCGCTGCGCTTTGGGCATGCCCGCCATCTTCAGGGCAAAGCCCATGTTTTCTTCCACCGTCATGTGCGGGTACAGGGCGTAGCTCTGGAACACCATGGCGGCCCCCCGGTCTGAGGGGCGCAAGTCGTTGGCGCGCACGCCATCAATCAGCAAATCACCGCCGCTGATGCTTTCCAGCCCGGCGATCATGCGCAGCGTGGTCGATTTGCCGCAGCCTGAGGGGCCGACGAACACCAAAAACTCGCCGTCTTGCGCCTCAATGTCGATACCGCGAATGACCTCGGCTTTTTCGTAGCTCTTGCGGATGCCCCGCAGCGTGACCGTTCCCATGGTGCGGTGTTCCTTGCGTTAGGCCGCTTTGGCCAGAGCGGCTGCAGCTTGGTTGGACAAAAAGCTTTGGTACCAGCGCGCGCTGTCTTTGAGGGTGCGCGCTTGCGTGGCGTAGTCCACATGGACGATGCCAAAGCGCTTGGCGTAGCCCGAGGCCCACTCAAAGTTATCCATCAGGCTCCAAACCATGTAGCCGCCCAGGTTGACGCCTTGGCGCATGGCCTGGTGGACGGCCTCAATATGGGTTTGCAGGTAGTGGGTGCGGTCGGCGTCGTGCACCTGGCCGTTGACCATCGGGTCTTTGAACGCGCCGCCGTTCTCGGTAATGAACAGCGGCGGCACCGGGTAGTCCTGGTGCAGGCGCAGCAGCAGTTCGGTCAGGCCCTGGGGATAGATTTCCCAGTCCATTTCGGTGAGTTCCAGCCCGCTTTGGCGCACGTTCCACGAGCCATCGGCGCTGACCACGGTGCGCGAGTAGTAGTTGATGCCCAGGTAGTCCATCGGGGTGGCGATGATGTCCATGTCGCCGCTCTGCACCTGGGGCGCGTCGGCGCCCAGGTCGGCCAGTACATCGGCCGGGTAGGCCGCCTTGAACAGCGGGTCCATGTACCAGCGCAGCAATCGCCCATCTTCCAAACGCGCTTTGGCCTGGTCGGCGGCGCTGTCAGTGGCGCCTTCGATGGGCGAGAGGTTGAGCACAATGCCCAGGCTGGCTTTGCAGCCCACGTCGCGCAGCGCGCGCAGGGCCATGCCGTGGCTAAGCAACAGGTGGTGCGATACCTGCGCGGCCGTGGCCCGGCTTTTGATGCCGGGGGCGAAGATGCCGCTCTCGTGGCCCAGCACCGACATCACCCAGGGTTCGTTGTGGGTGGCAATGGACGCTACCCGGTCGCCCAGGCGGGCATGCACACCCAGCGCATAGTCGACAAAGTGCTGCACCGTGTCGCGGTTGG
Source organism: Comamonadaceae bacterium (assembly GCA_947450895.1). GTDB lineage: Bacteria > Pseudomonadota > Gammaproteobacteria > Burkholderiales > Burkholderiaceae_C > Allorhodoferax. The sequence continues at coordinate 11,039 of CANFWT010000079.1, forward strand.
CCCAGCCACCCTGGTCTTGCAGGGCCTGCGGCAAGTCCCAGTGGTTGAGCGTGAGGTAGGGCGCAATGCCGCGCGCGAGCAGGCCGTCCACCAAACGCTCATAAAAATCCAGGCCCTTGGCGTTCCAGGCGCCGCTGCCCGCGGGTTGCACGCGGGGCCAGCTGACCGAAAAGCGGTAGGCATTGACGCCCAGGCTGGCAATCATGTCCAGGTCGTCCGACCAGCGCTGGTAATGGTCGCATGCGACGCGGCCGTCGCTGCTGTCTGCGATGGTGCCCGGCAGTTGGCAAAAGCGGTCCCAAATGGAGGGTCCTTTGCCGTCAATGTCGGCGGCGCCTTCAATCTGAAAAGCGCTGGTGGCGACACCCCAAACAAAGTCGGGGGGAAATTGCGCGCTCGGGTGGGTGGCAGGGTGGGTGTGCATAAACGGCAGAAGGGGTCCAGGTCTGAAAATGGGTATGGAGCTAGGCGGTGCGCAGCGGCGGCTACTTGACGGCGCCTGCGGTCAGCCCGTCAATCAGGCGGCGTGACGAAATAGCAAAAAGCACCAACAAGGGCAGGGTGGCAATCGCCGATCCGGCCATCACCGCGCCCCACTCGGTGTTGACCGGGCTTTGCATGCTGCGCAGCGCCAGGGGCAGGGTGTACATCTCGGGCGAGCGCATCACAATCAGCGGGCCGATAAAGTTGTTCCACGAGGCGATAAAGGTGATCAGCCCCAGCGTGCCCATGGCGGGTTGCAGCAGCGGCAC
>CANFWT010000080.1 GCA_947450895.1 Comamonadaceae bacterium
AAGAGCACAAGCCCGACATTTTGGGCCTGTCGGCCTTGCTGACCACGACCATGCCTTACATGAAGGTGGTGATCGACACCCTGAAGGAAAAAGGCCTGCGCGACGACTTTATCGTGCTGGTGGGCGGTGCGCCCCTGAATGAAGAGTTTGGCAAAGCCGTGGGCGCCGACGCCTACTGCCGCGACGCGGGTATTGCGGTGGAAACCGCCAAAACCCTGATCGCCGCCCGCCGCGCTGCGGCTGCCGCCTAAGGCGCAGTCGCTCCCTGACGCCATGGCTGCAGCGGCAAACACCTTGGTGATTGCCTGCGGCGCTTTGGCCAAAGAGATCGTTGCGATGCGCTTGGCCAATGGCTGGTCGCACATGGACGTGACCTGCCTGCCCGCCGAACTGCACAACCGGCCTGAAAAAATCCCGGCGGCGGTGCGCGAAAAGATTCAGCGCTTCAAGGGCCGTTACGCCCATCTGTTTGTGGCTTACGCCGACTGCGGCACCGGCGGCCTGCTGGACGTGGTGCTGGAAGAAGAGGGCGTGGAGCGCATTGCCGGGGCGCATTGTTACGAGTTTTACGCCGGCGCCAAGGTGTTTGAAGCGTTGGCAGAGCAAGAGATCGGCACCTTTTACCTGACCGACTTTTTGTTGCGTCATTTTGAGCGCCTCATCATCCACGGCCTGGGCATTGACCAGCACCCGCAGCTGCTGTCGGTGTACTTTGGCAACTACAAAAAGCTGGTGTACCTGGCGCAGGCGCCCAGCGCGGAAGGTGAGTTGATGGGCCAGCGGGCCGCTGAACGCCTAGGGCTGGCATTTGAATACCGCGTAACCGGCTATGGCGAGCTCGCCAGCAGCCTAAGTCAAGTCAATGAGAAAGTGATCCAATGGCAAAACTGATTGTTATTTCGTGGCGCGACATCCCCGCGCAAGTGGTCGTCAAGCGCGGGCGCGAGACCGGCAAGGTGCAGCTCTCGCAGCGGTTTCAAGAGGCAGTGGACCGCGCCGCCATGCGCGCGGGCAAGGCCAGTTCGGGCGACTACCTGGCCGATTGGAAGCGCAGTGACCCCGTTGAATGTGGCGATGACATCCAGGCCGAGGCCAATGCCTGCGCCCAGCGCTTGGAAGCGCAGTATTCCGACGACGATTTGCTGCGCATCATCCGCGCCCACGGCGTGGACGCCACTTTGGCTGCGCCCACTGTCATTTCACCCGAAGAAGCCAACGTGCCGCTGCCCGAGGGAGAAGTCTGATGTACGCCGTACGCCGCTGGTCGGTGCGCCATGCGCGTGGCCTGGAAGTGTTTTACCAGGGCTTTGAGCGGGTCTTCGTTGCCCTGCACCCGCTGTGGAAGGCTGTGGGCTACGAGCGGCTGGAAAAGCCGGTGGCGCTGGTGGAAAAAGCCGTCAAAGGCGTGCTGTTTGACTGCCAGATGTGCGGCCAGTGCGCTTTGAGCTCTACGGGCATGTCGTGTTCCATGAACTGCCCCAAAACCCTGCGCAACGGCCCTTGTGGCGGCGTGCGCGCCGACGGCCACTGCGAAGTAAAACCCGAGATGCGCTGCGTCTGGGTAGAGGCTTACGCCGGCAGCCAGCGCATGGTGGCGGGCAAAGAGGCCATCAAGGTGGTGCAGTTTGCGGTGGACGGGCGCCTCAAGGGCAAGTCGTCCTGGCTCAAAGTAGCGCGCGAGAAAAACGCATAAGGAGCACGGTATGAGATTCGCCGACGAACCGGTTCCTGGCTACCCGCTGCCCATCCTGCCCGGCCACACCTCGCCCGGGCGCCTGGAGCGCGTGCTGCGCAGCGGCGCGTTTGCCATTACCGCCGAACTCGAACCCCCAGACTCCGCCAACCCCGAAGACGTGTACCGCCGCGCCCGCGTGTTTGACGGCTATGTGGACGCCATCAACGCCACCGATGGCAGCGGCGCCAACTGCCATATGTCCAGCCTAGCGGTATGCGCCTTGCTGACCCGCGTGGGTTACGCGCCGGTGATGCAAATCTCTTGCCGGGACAAAAACCGCATCGCCATCCAGGGCGACATCTTGGGCGGCGCCGCCATGGGCGTGTGCAATATGTTGTGCCTGAGCGGCGACGGTGTGCAAACCGGCGACCACCCGCAGGCCAAGCCGGTGTTTGACCTGGACTGCATGTCGCTGCTGGAGATCGGCAAGGGTATGCGTGACGAACACCGTTTTCAGAGCGGGCGCAAGGTCACTTTTGCGCCGCGCGTATTTTTTGGCGCAGCGGCCAACCCCTTTGTGCAGCCTTTTGACTGGCGCGCCCAGCGTCTGGCCAAAAAAGTGGCCGCAGGTGCCCAGTTCATCCAGACCCAGTACTGCTACGACATTCCCCGCCTACGCACCTACATGCAGCAGGTGGAAGACTTGGGCCTCTTGGACAAGGTGTTCATTCTGGTGGGCGTAGGCCCCATGCGTTCGGCCAAGGTGGCCGAGTGGATGCGCAGCAACGTGCCCGGCGTGCATATTCCTGATTCCATCATCAAGCGCATGGCCGGGGCGGAAAAGCCAGCGGCCGAGGGACGCAAGATTTGCACCGAAATCATGCAAGAGGTCAAAGACATCAAGGGCGTGGCCGGCGTGCACATCATGGCTTACCGCCAAGAGGATGCGGTCCCAGAGATGGTGGAAAATTCTGGCGTCTTGCAAGGCCGGGTGCCTTGGTACCCCGGGCGCGATGGCGCTGATGCCGAACTCCATTACACCCCAGCTCCCACCGAAGTCGCTACGCCCCAATCGGCCTAAGTGCCCGGTTTTTTTACTATTTTTATCGTTCAAACCTTAAGGATTCAGCGTGACCGACACCATCATCAGCTCCGCTAGCAAAGAAGTCATCATCGGCTTTGACCGCCCCTTCGTCATCATCGGCGAACGCATCAACCCCACGGGCCGCAAGATCATGGCCGCCGAAATGATGGCCGGCGACTACAGCCGCGTCATTGCTGACGCGCTGGCGCAAGTCGAAGCCGGTGCCCATATGTTGGATGTGAACGCGGGTATTCCCCTGGCCGATGAGCCGGGCATGCTGGCCAAGGCCATTCAGTTGGTGCAAGGCGTGACCGACGTGCCCTTGTCCATCGATTCCTCCATCGTCGCCGCACTCGAAGCCGGTTTGGCCGTGTACAAAGGCAAGGCGCTGGTCAATTCCGTGACGGGTGAAGAAGACCGCCTGGAAACCGTGCTGCCGCTGGTTAAGAAATACGGCGCCGCTGTAGTGGCGATTTCCAATGACGAGACCGGCATTTCGCAAGACCCGGACGTGCGCTTTGCCGTTGCCAAAAAGATTGTCGAGCGCGCCTCGGACTACGGCATTCCGGCCTGCGACATCGTGGTGGACCCGCTGGTCATGCCCATCGGCGCCATCAACCAAGCGGGCGTGCAGGTCATGCGCCTGGTGCACCGCCTGCGCACCGAACTCAAGGTCAACACCACCTGCGGTGCCTCCAACGTGAGCTTTGGCCTGCCCGAGCGCAATGGCGTCAATTCCGCCTTTTTGACCATGGCGATTGCCTCAGGCATGACCAGCGCCATCACCAACCCGATGCACGAGGAGGTGGTCAAGGCCATCATGGGTGCGGACGTGATGATGGGCCATGACCCGGATTGCATGCGCTGGATTCGCAAGTTCCGCGCAGACCCAGTAATGGGCGCCGACGGCGAAATGGGCCGGGGCCGGCGCGAAGGTGGCAGCCGCCGCCGCGCAAGCTGATTTCTTTCCCCCTTGTTTCAACCGACATTTCTTTGAGAGCCTGTTTTGAGTGCACCTGACGCCTTGGTAGTTTTCACCCCCTCGGGGCGGCGTGGCCGTTTTCCGCTGGGTTCGTCCTTGTTGCAAGCGGCGCGTTCGCTGGGCGTGGACATCGATTCGGTCTGCGGTGGCCGGGGTATTTGCGGGCGCTGCCAGGTGCTGGTGGCCGAGGGCGAGTTTTCCAAGCATGGTGTGACCTCCAGCGTGGACAACCTGTCACCGGTGTCGGCGGTGGAGCAGGAATATTGCGCCACCCAGCCGATGGAGCCGGGGCGGCGCCTGTCGTGTTCGGCCCAGGTGCTGGGCGACCTGGTGATTGACGTACCGTCCAGCAGCCAGGTGCACAAGCAGGTGGTGCGCAAAGCCGCCGAGGCGCTGGACATTGAGTTGGACCCCTTGGTGCGCCTGCACTACGTGGAAGTGCAAGAGCCCGACATGCACGACCCCTCCGGCGATTTGCGCCGCCTAGAGGACGCGCTGGACTTTGAGTGGCAACTCACCGACCTGTCTTGCGACGTGCTGGTGCTGCAGCAGCTGCAAACCGCGCTGCGCGCAGGCCACTGGAAAGTGACGGTGGCGGTGCACGCGGGCAAGCAAATCATCGCCGTGTGGCCCGGCTTCAAAGAGCATGTCTACGGCCTGGCGGTGGATGTGGGCTCGACCACCATCGCCGCGCACCTGTGCAATTTGGCCTCAGGCGACGTGGTGGCGTCTGCCGGGGTGATGAACCCGCAAATCCGCTTTGGCGAAGACCTGATGAGCCGCGTATCCTACGTCATGATGAACCCCGGCGGCGAGGTGGAAATGACCGCTGCGGTGCGCGCTGCGCTCAACGCGCTGGCGGTGGATGTAGCCGCGCAGGCCGGTATTTCGCCCCAGGACATTCTGGAAGCCACTTTTGTGGGCAATCCCATCATGCACCACCTGCTGCTGGGCATTAACCCGGTGGAGCTGGGCGGCGCGCCCTTTGCGCTGGCCACCGACCGTGCGATCACGCTGTGGGCGGTGGAGATTGACTTCGCCATCCACCGCAACGCGCGCATTTACGTGCTGCCTTGCATTGCCGGCCACGTGGGTGCGGACACGGCGGGCGTGATTTTGGCCGAGCGGCCAGACCTGAGCGACAAGATCACCTTGCTGGTGGACGTGGGAACGAATGCCGAAATCGTGCTGGGCAACAACCAGCGCTTGCTGGCCTGCTCCAGCCCCACCGGCCCGGCCTTTGAGGGCGCGCAGATCAGCTGCGGCCAGCGCGCCGCGCCCGGCGCCATCGAGCGCGTGCGCATTGACCCAGCTACCCTGGAGCCCCGCTTCAAGGTGATCGGCTCAGACCTGTGGTCTGACGACCCGGGTTTTGACGCCGCCGTAGCCCAAACTGGGGTCACCGGCGTCTGCGGCTCGGGAATTATTGAGGCGCTGGCGGAGATGTATCTGGCCGGTGTCATCCGCCATGACGGTGTAATCAACGGCGACCTGAGCGTGCGCAACCCGCGCATCCAGCCTGACGGGCGCACCTTCTCGTATGAGCTGTACCGCGCCACGGCCGACGCGCCCCCGCTCAAAATCATGCAAAACGACGTGCGCGCCATCCAGTTGGGCAAGGCTGCGCTCTACGCCGGGGTGCGCCTGCTGATGGAGCGCATGGGGGTGCAAACCGTGGACCGTATTCGCTTGGCTGGCGCTTTTGGCAGCCACATCGACGTGAAATACGCCATGGTGCTGGGCATGATTCCCGACTGCGTGCTCAGCGAAGTCAGCTCGGCGGGCAACGCCGCAGGCACGGGCGCGCGCATTGCGCTGCTCGATCAGCGCGCGCGTGGTGACATTGAGGCCTTGGTGCGAAGGGTGGAAAAAATCGAGACCGCAGTAGAGCCGCGGTTCCAAGAGTTCTTCGTGGAAGCCATGGCCTTGCCGCACCTGAGTGACCCGTTTGTCGAGCTGCGCAAAGTCGTGAACCTGCCGGAGCGCATGGCCATCAACAACGAGCAAAGCGCGCGCAACCGCCGCGTGCCCCGTTCGCGCGCCGCGCCTGCAGGTGACTGAAAACGCAGCCTAGCACTGCGCTTAGGCCTTGAGCGCGTGCGGTTTCAGGTATAAAGATGCAGCCCTCGGGGCTGGGGTGGGGTGTGATGGGTTCCTTCAATTACCAGGAGTAAATATGACAATGATGAAAAGTTTTGCAGTGGCTGCTTTGGTGGCACTGGGGGCACAGGGCGCATTCGCCGAAGATGCCAGTTGCAAAACCGTGCGTTTTGCCGACGTGGGTTGGACCGATATAGCAGCCACCACCGGCATGGCCTCGGTGGTGCTCGAAGGCTTGGGCTACAAGCCCACCGTCACCATGGCATCGATTGAGATCGCGTTTGCCGGGATGAAGAAAAAGCAGATCGACGTCTTCTTGGGCTACTGGAACCCGTCCATGACGCCCCAGATCGAACCCTTTGTGAAAGCGGGCGACATCAAAGTGCTCGCCACGCCCAACCTGGTCGGCGCCAAGTACACACTGGCCGTACCCACGTATTTGTATGACAAAGGCCTGAAAACTTTTGCCGACATCGCCAAGTTTGAAAAAGAGCTGGGTGGCAAGATTTACGGCATTGAGCCGGGCAACGACGGCAATGCGCTGATCGCCGGCATGATCAAGGACAACAAGTTTGGCCTCAAGAGCTTCAAGATGGTCGAGTCCAGCGAGGCGGGCATGCTGGTCGAAGCCCAGCGCGCCATCAAGAAAGAAGCCGCCATCGTCTTCTTGGGCTGGGAACCCCACCCCATGAACGTCCAGATGAAGATGAGCTACCTGGCCGGTGGTGACGACGTGTTTGGCCCCAACCTGGGCGAGGCCAAGGTGTACACCGCCGTGCCCAGCTCCTACGAAGCGCGCTGCCCCAATGTCGGCGCCTTCCTGAAAAACCTGCAGTTCTCCACCGACATGGAGAACCAGGTCATGGGCCCCATCCTGAAGAAAACCAAGCCCAACAAGGCCGCCAGCGATTTCCTCAAAGCCAACCCAGCGGTACTGGACAAGTGGCTGAGCGGCGTCAAAACCTTTGACGGCAAAGACGGTCTGCCCGCAGTCAAGGCGGCCTTGAAGATCTAAGCCATTCGCTTTGCCAGTTCTGGCCTGCAAGGGCCACGCTGGCGACGCAGTGGCGGGGCCAAAAGCAGTTTTGGCCCCTGCAGCAACTCCGACCCAACATGTTGTGGGTCGGGGTTGTTTTTTTGGTGCAACGGTAATGGATATGGCGCGCAGATATGAGTGAAACAAGCATCCACAGTTTTGTCGACGGCAAGCCTTTGCAAGGGCAGGGCGCAGCGTTCACCTCGGTGAACCCGGCCACCGGTTTGGTTTTTGCCCAACTGCGCGAGGCCGATGCCGCCGACGTGGACGCCGCCGTGGCTGCCGCGCAGCGCGGCTTTGAAGTCTGGTCCGCCTTGACCGGCACCGAGCGCGGGCGCATTTTGCGCCGCGCCGCCGACTTGCTGCGCAGCCGCAACGCGGAACTTGCCGCCTTAGAAGTGCAAGACTGCGGAAAGCCGTTGCAAGAAGCCTTGGTGGTGGATGTGCACAGCGGCGCCGACTGCATTGAATATTTCGCGGGTGCCGCAGCCACACTGACCGGCCAGCAATATCCCCTGAAAAACGCTTTCGCCTACACCCGCAAGGAGCCGCTGGGCGTGTGCGTGGGCATTGGCGCTTGGAACTACCCGCTGCAAATTGCCTGCTGGAAGTCGGCGCCCGCCCTGGCTGCGGGCAATGCCATGATTTTCAAACCTTCAGAGCTGACCCCGGCCACGGCGGTGAAGTTGGCCGAAATTTACCTGGAGGCCGGTGTGCCGCCGGGCGTGTTCAACGTGCTGCAAGGGCGCGGAACTACTGGCGCGCTGCTGGCGGCGCACCCCGGCGTGGCCAAGGTGTCGGTCACCGGCTCGGTGCCCACTGGCAAAAACGTGATGCAAACCGCCGCCGGAACCTTGAAGCGCGTGACCATGGAGTTGGGCGGCAAATCCCCCCTGCTGGTGTTTGACGACGCCGACCTGGAGCAGGCCGTTGCCGCGGCCATGATGGGCAACTTCTACACCCAGGGCGAGGTCTGCACCAATTGCACGCGGGTGTTCGTGCAGCGCGGCATATCAGATCGATTTTTGGCGCGCCTGAAAGAGCGCACGGCCTTGCTGCAAGTGGGCGACCCCATGGACCCGGCCACCGAAGTGGGCGCGCTCATTTCCGAGGCCCACACCGCCAAGGTGCTGGACTACATTGCCAGCGGCGTGAATGACGGCGCCACCTTGGTGTGCGGCGGCGCGCGCGTGGAGGTGCCCGGCCAGAGCGGCAATTTTGTCGCCCCCACCATCTTTGCCAATTGCACCGATAGCATGCGCATCGTTCGCGAAGAGATTTTCGGCCCGGTCCTGTCCATGCTCACCTTCGACACCGAAGAGGAGGCGATTGCCCGCGCCAACCAGTCGCGCTTTGGCCTGGCTGCTGGCGTGTTCACCACCAATTTGCAAAAAGGCCACCGCGTGGCGGCCAAGCTCAAGGCGGGCATTTGCTGGATCAACAACTACAACATCACGCCTATCGAGATGCCCTTTGGCGGCGCGGGCGAGTCGGGCATTGGTTCCGAGAACAGCATGGCCGCTTTTGACCATTACACCCAGCTCAAGACGGTGTACGTCGAGTTGGGCGAGGTCTGGACCGGTTACCGTTGATTGCGTGATGGCGTTCACCCATTTATTGCTACCCAAATACGTTTTTCGGATGCTTAGGAATTCAGTCGCTGGCGGACGCAGGGTGGCATGCCACTCAGCTCCGTTCGTGTCCTCCGCCCTGCGGGCTCCCCCTTTACCTCACTGCGCTGAGCGCCATGCCACCCTGCGTCAGCAAGTACGGTTGGCATGCCAAGGTATTACAGACGCGGTGCCCCAAGGTAGTTCAATTACGAGGCCCCACGGCAACTCATCTATGGCGCGCCAATATCGCAGGATGCCGAGGGAGTCGGGGTGGACGGCGCAGCGAGGTAAAGGGGGAGCCCGAAGGGCGGAGGACACGAGCGGAGCCGTCCACCCCGGCTCCCTCGGCGTACAAAACCATCCAGACATGCCGGCACACCAGACCAAACACTTTCGATAGAGCCACAATAAAACCATGCAAACAGAATACGACTACATCATCGTGGGCGCCGGATCGGCCGGTTGCGTGCTGGCCAATCGCCTGAGCGAAGACGCCGAGGTGCAGGTGCTGCTGATTGAGGCCGGTGGCAACGACCACAGTATCTTCATCCACATGCCCTCGGCCCTGTCCTACCCCATGGCCAACAAAAAGTACACCTGGATGTACGAGTCCGAGCCAGAGCCCTTCATGAACAAGCGGCGCATCCACTGCCCACGCGGCAAGGTGATTGGGGGATCGTCGTCCATCAACGGCATGGTCTACATCCGGGGCAACGCGCTCGACTATGAGGGCTGGGCCTTGCAAAACGGCATGCAAGAGTGGTCTTACGCGCACTGCCTGCCGTATTTCAAGAAGTCCGAGACCCGCGCCAAGGGTGGCGACGCCTACCGCGGCGACTCTGGCCCGCTGCATGTGAGCACCGGCGCGGGCCGCAATCCCTTGTACAACGCCTTTGTAGACGCGGGCAAGCAAGCGGGCTACCCCGTCACCCAGGACATGAACGGCTACCAGCAAGAAGGCCTGGGCCCCATGGACATGACCACGCACAAAGGCCGGCGTTGGAGCACGGCCATGGCCTATCTGCGCCCGGCGCTCAAGCGCAAAAACCTCAGCCTGCAAAAAAATAGCTTCGTCACCCGCGTGGTGACCGAAGGCCCGGCGGGCAACCCGCGTGCCGTGGGGGTCGAACTCTTGCACGACGGCCAGGCGAAGCAGTTCCGTGCGCGCCGCGAGGTGATTTTGTCCGGCGGCGCCATCAATTCGCCCCAGCTTTTGCAGCTTTCGGGCATTGGCAACCCCGCTGAGTTGCAGACCCTGGGATTGGACGTTGTCGCGCCCCTGCGTGGCGTCGGTGAAAACCTCCAAGACCATTTGGAAACTTATGTGCAGGTCGCCTGTACGCAGCCCATCACCCTGTATTCCGCTATGAATCCGCTGGCCAAACTCAAAATCGGGCTGGAGTGGATGTTATTCGGCAGCGGCCTGGGGGCCACCAACCATTTTGAGTCGGGCGGCTTTATCCGCAGCGAAGCGGGCGTCAAACAACCCGATTTGCAGTACCACTTCTTGCCCATGGCGGTGCGCTACGACGGCAACTCGCCCGCCACCTGCCACGGCTTTCAGGCCCATGTGGGCCCCATGCGCCCGACCAGCCGTGGCCATGTCAAGCTGCAAAGCGCCGACCCACTGCAAGCGCCGCGCATCCTTTTTAACCACATGGGCACCGAGCAAGACCGCCGCGAAATGCGCGCCGGGGTGCGCCTGACGCGCGAAATCTTTGCCCAGCATGCGTTTGACGAATTCCGGGGCGAAGAGCTGTCGCCGGGGCCACAAATCCAAACCGACGCTGAAATCGACGAACACATCCGCAACAGCGCCGAGACCGCTTACCACCCGAGCGGCACCTGCCGCATGGGCACCGACGCCATGGCCGTGACCGACCCGCAAGGCAGGGTACACGGGGTACGCGGTCTGCGCGTGGTGGACGCCTCCATCATGCCTTTGATCGTGAGCGGCAACCTCAACGTGCCCACCATCATGATGGCGGAAAAGCTGGCAGACCTGATTCGTGGCCGCACCCCGCTGCCCGCCTCGGACGCGCCTTATTTCGTTCACCCCAACTGGGAAACTTTGCAGCGTTGAGCCGATTGGCGGTGTTTCGCCGCCCCTAAGCTAAAATAAACCGCTTCCGAGGAGCGTTGCAGCTCATGTTGATGAGCGAGGCTCGGAGCGACTGGCGCAATGCCGGTCGGATGTAACGGCGCTCACCCACGCAACTGGTGCGGTGAATGCAAGTTTTTCAAGCCCCGCTGCGTGGTCACCTTTATTGCAATGAGTGAGCCATGACCACCTTAGTTTCTGCGCCCCCCAATTCCAGCCCGCAAGACACGTCCAGCAACCGCTTTACCCATTTGTTGGCAACCCGCCCCTGGCTGCTGGCCGACGGCGCCACCGGTAGCAATCTGTTTGACGTGGGCCTGATGTCGGGCGACGCGCCAGAGCTGTGGAATACCGAGCACCCCGAGCGCATCACCAAGCTGCACCAGGATTTTGTGGACGCAGGCGCAGACATCATTCTGACCAACAGCTTTGGCGGCACCGTTTACCGCCTCAAGCTGCACAACGCCCAGGGCCGTATGGCCGAACTTAACACCCGGGCCGCGCAGATCGCCCGCCAGGTGGCAGACGCCAGCGGACGCACCGTGGCGGTGGCCGGCAGCATGGGGCCCACCGGCGAAATCATGGAACCCATTGGCCCGCTGACCTTTGCGCAGGCCAAGGCCGCCTTTGCCGAGCAGGCGCTGGCGCTGGCCGCAGGCGGCGCCGATGTGCTGTGGATTGAGACCATGTCCTCGCGCGAAGAGGTGGAAGCCGCCGTGGCCGGTGCCGCAGTGGCGAACCTGCCCATCGTCTGCACCCTGAGCTTTGACACCAATGGCCGCACCATGATGGGCATCTCGCCCAGCGACTTTTCCGGCATCGAAAAGACGCTCAGCCCCCGCCTGGCCGCCTGCGGCACCAACTGCGGCGTGGGCGCATCCGAGGTGGTGGCCTGCATCCACAACCTGGCCCAGGCCATGGGCCCCGACGTGGTGCTGGTGGCCAAGGGCAACTGCGGTATCCCGCAGTATGTGGACGGCGCGATTTGCTACAACGG
>CANFWT010000081.1 GCA_947450895.1 Comamonadaceae bacterium
ACGGCCATGCAGCGCTGATTGACAGCGGCTACTGCAGCCACAGTGCGCAAACCGTGGCGCTGGTGCAAGGCGCGTTGGCGGGCCAGCCGCTCGACCAACTGCTCAATACCCACCTCCACAGCGACCATTGCGGTGGCAACGCGGCGCTGCAAGCGGCCTATGCGCAGTTGCAAACGCACATTCCACCCGGATTGGCCGCAGCGGTCACCGCCTGGTCCACCGCAGAGTTGACCTTTGAGAGCACGGGCCAAAGCTGTCCCCCTTTTGGCTTTGATGCCGTGCTGGTGCCTGGCAACGAAGTGCGCCTGGGCGGTCAGACATGGCAAGTGCACGCCGCGCCAGGCCATGACCCCCATTCAGTGGTGTTGTTCGAGCCCGCAGCGCGTTTGCTGGTGTCGGCCGATGCCCTGTGGGAGAACGGGTTTGGCGTGGTCTTTCCAGAACTTGAGGGCGAGGACGCTTTCGAGAGCGTGGGCGCCACACTGGACCTGATTGCCTCGCTGCAGCCCCGGACCGTCATTCCTGGACATGGCAGTCCGTTTTGCGCATTGGAGCGCGCGCTGCAGACTGCGCGCACGCGGCTGGACTATTTTCAGCGCAACCCGCAACGCCACCGCAATTACGCAGCCAAGGTATTGCTCAAATTCAAGCTGCTGGAACTGCAACACACTACCGTGGACGCGTTGACACGGTGGGCCATGGCCACACCGTATGTGGCGCACATGGGGCAGACCTTTTTTGACGGTGAGCCGCTGCAGGCGGTAGTGAAGGACTGGATTGCGCAGTTGGTCAGTGCCGGTGCCGCGCGGCTCGATGGGGACCGGCTCTTGAACCTTGACTAAGGGGACGACCCTTGCGTTTGGGGCGGGTACTTAGGCACCGCGTTTGCTGCGCAATGCGTCAACGCCGAGCTGTTTAAGCTTGCGATAGAGGTGGGTGCGCTCCAAGCCGGTCTTCTCCGAGACGCGGGTCATGGAGCCCGCCTCTTTGGTGAGGTGGTATTCAAAGTAACCGCGCTCAAAGGCATCGCGCGCTTCGCGCAAGGGCAGGTCCAGGTCAAAGGATTGCATGTCGCTGAGCCCCTGGGCTGGCGCGGGGGCTTGAGCGTCCAAAAATACAGCGCTGCTTCCCACAGACGCGGGCTGGACGCCCAATGCCAGCGTTGCCGACGTGCGGGTGCTACGCATGAGCGCCTGCTCGACCGCTTTCAGTAGTTTTTGCAGAGTAACCGGTTTTTCTAAAAACGCCAGAGCACCAATCTTGGTGGCCTCGACAGCGGTCTCAATGGTGGCGTGGCCGCTCATCATGATCACTGGCATGGTCAGGGCGCCACTGCTGGCCCATTCCTTGAGCAGCGTCACGCCGTCGGTGTCGGGCATCCAGATATCAAGCAAGACCAGGTCAGGGCGCTCGCGCAAGCGGGCAGCGCGGGCTTGGGCGGCGTTTTCCGCCAGCTCCACCGTGTGGCCTTCGTCATTAAGAATTTCCCACAGCAAGTCACGGATACCGTGCTCGTCGTCCACCACCAAAATGTTTGCCATGATTTATGCGCGGTCCGTTGCGGCCTTATGCCCATTGCTGGGGGTGTCTGCTGCGGCCAATGATATAGACACCTGGGCGCCAAAGACGACGCCATCTTTCACCCGGTTGCTGATCTCGATGCGGGAAGCGTGGTCGTCAGCGATTTTTTTCACCACCGCCAGGCCCAGGCCGGTACCGCGCTGCTTGGTGGTGACGTAGGGCTCAAACGCACGCTTGAGAATATGCTCCGGAAAGCCTCCGCCATGGTCCAACACCGAAAGGCGCACCCGCCCTGAATTGGGCAACAACTGGGTGCGCAGCACGATACCGGCATCCACCGCCCCGGCATGGGCCGCGGGCGATGCTGTCAAACCCTGCTCAGTGGCATCCTGGGCGTTTTGCAGCAGGTTGTGCAGGACCTGACGCAACTGTTCGGCATCACCCACAACCTGCGGAATCTGCGCGTCAAGCTCTAAGCAAATGGGCACCGGCGTGGACTCGTAGAGGTGCATCACATCGGCCACAAGAAGGTTGAGGTCGACGGGCTCCAGCACCGCGGCAGGAAGGCGGGCGTAGTCGCGGAAATCGTTGACAAGGCGCTTCATGGCGTCCACCTGCTCCACGATGGTTTTGACCGACTTGGTCAAAACCAGCTGCTCGGGTGCTTGTAACTTGCCGGTGAGCTTCATCTCCAGGCGCTCGGCCGAGAGTTGGATGGGGGTCAGCGGGTTCTTGATTTCGTGCGCCAAACGCCGCGCTACTTCCCCCCAGGCCTGTGCGCGCTGGGCCGAGACGATGTCGGAAATGTCGTCAAACACCAGCAAACGCGTGCGATCGGGCAAGATGGCGCCACGTGCCACCAGCGTGCGCGCACGGTCGCCACCACTGGCCATGCTTTCGTGGCCCACGCCAAGCTCAAACGACTGCTGCCAGTGGTCATTGGGTTGCTCCAACCGCCGACTCAAAAATTCAGCAAACTGTTGTTGTACGCCAGCAGCAAAAGACTCCATTCCAGGCAACTGGCCCAGGCTGGCGCCTTGAAAACGCTCCGCAGGCAACTGCAATATGCGCGCTGCACCCGGATTGGCGGAGCGCAGGCTGCCGTCAGCGTTGAGCACCAATACCCCAGAGGTCAGGTTGTCCAAAATGGTTTGCAAATGCGCACGGGCGGAGTCGACCTGGGACATGCTGCGCTGCACCGAATGGCGAGCGTCCGAGAGCTGCTGGGTCATGGAGGCAAACGCCCGCGTCAGCCCCCCGAGTTCGTCGTTGCCTGGCGTCGCGTACTTCGGCGTCAAATCACCCGCAGCGACCTGGCTGACGCCCTCGGTCAGCACCAGCAAGGGCCGAACGATCTGATTGCCCAAGATCACTGCCAGCAAAATCGCACCGAAGACGGCCAAGAACAAGCTCAGGGTCAGTGTTCCGATGTACATGCGCTTGAGGCCTTCGCGCGCCAGCGCGCGCTCTTGGTATTCGCGGTTGGCCACTTGCACCGCCATGGCGTTGGCTACCAAGTTTGCCGGCAGCGCATGCTGCACCAGCAAAAACCGCTGCTCGGCGGCCAGGCCGACACTGGAATTGGCAATCGGCACCAGCGCCTTGATGCGCGGGCTGGCCAATTTACCGGGGCCGCCCTCGTCCAGCCCCTCCACCCACGCCAAGGAACGCTCGGAGCGCGCAGTGCGAAATTGGCTGCCACTGGGCTTGTCCGGGCTGAGCTGAAAACCGATGGGGCCGACGCTTGCCAGCAACTTGCCGCCCGAAGTCCAAACCGTGGCCTCGGTCGCACCGAGCTGCTCCATCACGCGCGCCAGTACCAAGTCGGGCACCGCTTCGGTCGTGTCCGTCAGTTGACCGGCGGCGATGCGTGTCTTGCTGGCCAGATCGTTGGACAGGGAGTCCAGGGTGACACGGCCCAAATTCAGACCGGCCTCCAAAGCACCCTCCACCTTGACGTCGAACCAGGTCTCAATGGAGCGCGAAACGAACTGGTAGGACACGATATAAATGAGCAGGCCCGGCGCCACACCCACCAGCGCAAAGATAGTGGCTATTTTGACGAGCAAGCGACTGCCAAAACGGCCCTGGCGCACACGCTGGCCCAAACGCACGCCCACCCACCCGATGGCCAGCAACAAGGAGCTGGCAACCACGACGTTGATGGTGAACAGGCGCGCGTAGTTCTGCTCGTACATCTCGCGGTTATTGGTGGCCTGGGTCAGCAAGTACAGCAGTACCAGGCCGATCACCACCATCAGCGCCGCGCCAACGGCGATGGCCCGGCGCAGACTGCGCGACTGCGCCAGCTGCACTACCGCAGGAGGCGCCGTCGCCCCCACCGCGCTCATTTGGATGCCTCGGCACGCACGGGCGCACGCCCGCTGGTTTGGATGTCCCACTCGGACTGGCCGATCGTGCCAATCTGGAACGGACGCGGAAGCTGGCCCAAATCCAGGCGGAAGCGGAATTCGACCCGGTATTTGGACGTGGGCTCGGATTCGGCGAGTTCACCCACTCTCCAACGTGCAATCTGTTTGACAGTGGCCATGGCCTCGGCGAGGGTCTCGAAATTTTGGCTCAGCGCCAAGCCCTGGGCGCTGTCGCCACCCGCGACCCCAGTGGCATTCACGCGCCAGCGTCGGGTCAACGGTTGGTACGCCAAGCGCAGTTGGCGCTGCACGCCAGTCACGCGCTTGTCGGCCCAATACCAACGCTCCTGGAGCAAGTCCGCCTCCAGCATAAAAAACAAGGGGATACCCTTCATCAGCGCATCCTCTACCACTGCGGGCAACTCAAAGCCAACGCTTGCACTGAGCACCACCTCGTTTGCCACCCGGTCCGCGCGCAGTTGCAGCAAATCAGCTGCGTTTTGCGCCTGCGCCAACGGCGCGGCCAACCACAGCAGCACCAGCCCCACGCAGCACCGCAAGCGCCTAAGCGCTTCGCTTTTCCAGCAGTGCATAGTAAAAACCATCGTGGTCATGGATAGGATTGTCGCCCACCTGGGACGGACTCAATGCAGCGCTCGGCACCAGGTGTCCAGGCGCAGGCAGCACTTGCGCCAGGGGCTGGCGCGCCAAAAAAGCCTGCAACTGATCCTGGCCTTCCGCCATGAAAACGGAGCAGGTGCAGTACACCATGCGGCCACCCGGGCGCAGCAAGGGCCATAAGGCGTCGAGCAGCTGCGCCTGCAAGCGCGCCAATTGTGCGATGTCGGACTCGCGGCGCAACCAGCGCACATCCGGGTGGCGACGCACGATACCCGAGGCGGTGCATGGCGCATCCAGCAAAATGCCATCGAATAGCACGCCGTCCCACCAGTCTTGCGTTCTGGCAGCATCGGCTGTACGCAAATGGGCCTTTAGGCCCAAACGGTCCAAGGTCTGGCCGACGCGTACCATGCGCTGCGCATCACGCTCCACGGCAATGACTTCGGCATCCGACACTTCAAGCAAATGCGCAGTCTTACCGCCCGGTGCGGCACAGGCGTCCAGGACACGCGGGCGTGCACCCAGGCCTTGGAGCAAGAGCGGTGCGGCCATTTGCGCCGCCGTATCCTGCACCGACACCCAGCCCTGCGCAAAGCCGGGCAGTTGACCCACTGCAATAGGCTGATCCAAAACGACCACTGCGCCAAGGCCCGCGCGCGCGGCGATACCCGCCGACCGCAACTGCACCACATAGTCCGCCACCCCGGACTTGCGCGCGTTGACACGCAGCGTCATGGGCGCATGGGTGTTGGCATGCGCCAAAATGGCCTGCCAGTGCTCGGGCTGCTCGCGTTGCAAACGTTCTACCCACCAGCGCGGGTGGTTCCAGCGCGCCTCGGGGTTGCTGTCGGTCGCGGCGACCAGCGCGGCACGCTCACGCAAAAAGCGGCGCAAGCAGGCGTTAACGAAATTGGCGTGCGCCGCTGTAGCGGGGTTGCGCTTGAGGGCCTCAACTGCCTGGTTGACGAGGGTAAATGGGTCGTAAGGGGCCTCGTCCTCGTTCCATGCAAGAGCCAGTGCCACGCACAAGAGCGCGTCGGTGCCGGGGGATGGCAAACGGCTGACCAGCTGGCTGCGCAAGGCCTGGGCGCGGCCCAGATTGCGCCACACATAGAAAGCAAGCGCCTGCACGCCCGGACGCAGTGCGGCTCCCACCGCCTCGACCGCAGCGGTACCTGAACTGCCCTTGCGCACTGCGGCAATCACACCTGCAGTAGCCTGAAGCTGGCGCCACAGCGGCGTGGAATCTTGGAAGGCCTGGGTCATCTTTTCATCATAGTGGAATAAAAAACCTGCCCTGCGCAGCCGACAAACCCCAGGCGCGGACGCACAGACACACCAAGAAAATACCCCGGGCTTACCAAGGGCAAGTCCGGGGTACGGCGGTAAGGCGCAGCTTGGGCTTACTCGGCCGAAGCGCCCTCGTCCGCTGACACTTCGCTGGCATCGCTATCCGCTGCCAACTCAGCTGCGTCGGCTTCGGCAATCGCACGGCGCTCAGACTCGTCCATCTGCTCGCGCACCGCACGGGCTTCGTGGTAAGCCATGCCAGTGCCCGCAGGAATCAGGCGACCGACGATGACGTTTTCTTTCAAGCCACGCAGCTCGTCGCGCTTGCCCATGATGGCGGCTTCGGTCAGCACGCGGGTGGTTTCCTGGAAGGAAGCCGCGCTGATGAAGCTGTCGGTGGACAAGGAAGCTTTGGTGATACCCAGCAGCAAGTTGGTGAACGTGGCGGGGATCTTGTCCTCGGCGCGCAGACGGTCGTTGGTGTTGAGCATCTCGGAGCGCTCGACCTGCTCGCCATTGATGTAGCCCGAGTCACCAGCGGCTTCCACCACCACGCGACGCAGCATCTGGCGCACGATCACTTCAATGTGCTTGTCGTTGATCTTCACGCCCTGCAAACGGTAAACGTCCTGCACTTCGTCAACGATGTAGCGGGCCAGCTCTTCCGAACCCAGCAGGCGCAAGATGTCTTGGGGGTCGGCCGGGCCGTCCACCACGCTCTCGCCCTTGTTGACGACCTGGCCTTCGTGCACCAGGATGTTCTTTTCCTTGGGCACCAGCTCTTCCCAGACCTTGCCTTCGGGGTCGGTAATCTGCAAGCGCACTTTGCCCTTGGTTTCCTTGCCGAAAGAAATGGTGCCGGTGGCTTCGGCCAACACGCCCTTGTCTTTGGGCGAGCGGGCTTCGAACAACTCGGCCACACGCGGCAAACCGCCGGTAATGTCGCGGGTCTTCTGGCCTTCGATGGGGATACGGGCCAGCACTTCGCCAGGGCCCACGTCCTGGCCGTCACGCACTTGCACCAAGGCGCCTACCGGGAAGCCAATCGTCACGGCGTGGTCGGTACCAGGAATCTTGACTTCCTTGCCCGCTGCGTCGATCAGCTTGACTTGGGGGCGCACGATCTTGGCGGCACCGCGGCGCTTGGGATCGATCACCACCAGGGTGGACAGGCCGGTGACCTCGTCCACTTGGCGAGCCACGGTCAGGCCCTCTTCCACGTTCTCGAAGTGCGCCTTACCAGCGAACTCGGTAATGATGGGGCGGGTCAAGGGGTCCCAATTGGCCAAAATCGCACCTGCTTTGACAGCCTGGTCGGCCTTGACGCTAAGCACCGCGCCGTAAGGCACTTTGTGGCGCTCACGCTCGCGGCCGTGTTCGTCCTGAATGACGATCTCGCCAGAGCGAGAAATCACCACCAGTTCAGACTTGCTGTTGGTCACATAGCGCATGGTGGCGTTGAAGCCAATGTTGCCGCTGGACTTGGCTTCCACGCTCGACGCAATGGCTGCACGCGACGCCGCGCCACCGATGTGGAAGGTGCGCATGGTCAGCTGCGTGCCGGGTTCGCCAATCGACTGGGCAGCGATCACACCGACGGCTTCACCGTGGTTGATCAGACCGCCACGGCCCAAATCGCGGCCATAGCATTTGGCGCAAATACCAAAGCGGGTTTCGCAGGTCAGGGCGGTACGCACCTTGACTTCGTCCACGCCGTGGATTTCGAGCTCTTCGATCTTGTCTTCGTCCAGCATGGTGCCCGCTTGGGCTACCACAGCGCGCGTTTCGGGATGCAAAACATCCTCGGCCACGGTGCGGCCCAAGACACGGTCCCGCAAGGACTCGATCACCTCACCGCCTTCAACAATGGCGCGCATCAGGTAGCCGTTGTGCGTGCCGCAGTCTTGCTCGGTGACCACCAGGTCTTGCGTCACGTCCACCAAACGGCGCGTCAGATAGCCCGAGTTGGCGGTTTTGAGCGCCGTATCGGCCAGGCCTTTGCGCGCGCCGTGGGTGGAGATGAAGTACTCCAACACGTTGAGGCCTTCGCGGAAGTTGGCGGTAATAGGCGTCTCGATGATGGAGCCGTCCGGCTTGGCCATCAAACCGCGCATACCCGCCACCTGGCGGATCTGGGCGGCAGATCCGCGTGCACCGGAGTCGGCCATCATGTAAATGGAATTGAAGGACTCTTGCGCCACTTCCTTACCGTGGCGGTCAATCACCATCTCTTTGGACAGCTTGGCCATCATCACCTTGGACACTTCGTCGCCCGACTTGCCCCAGATGTCAACCACCTTGTTGTAGCGCTCGCCAGACGTCACCAGACCGGAAACGTACTGCTTCTCGATCTCTTTGACTTCGGTTTGGGCGCGGCTGATGATCTCGTGCTTCTCGAACGGCACCAGCATATCGTCGATACAGATGGAGATACCGGCCTTGGTGGCCAGACGGAAACCGGCTTGCAACAACTTGTCGGCAAACACCACGGTCTCTTTCAAACCGCACTTGCGGAAGGACACGTTGATGAGCTTGGAGATTTCTTTCTTCTTCAGCGCCTTGTTCAGGTTAGCAAAAGGCAGGCCCTTAGGCAAAATTTCCGACAACAGTGCACGGCCGGCCGTGGTTTCCCACAGCTTGGTCGAGGGCACGAATTCGCCCGTCTCTTTGTCTTTGGTGTACTCGGTCAAACGCACATTGATGCGCGAGTTGAGTTCAACCTCGCCCGCGTCAAAGGCGCGCTGCACTTCACCGGTGTCGGCGAAGATCAGGCCTTCACCCTTGCCGTTGATGCGCTCGCGGGTGGTGTAGTACAAGCCCAGCACCACGTCTTGCGACGGAACGATGGACGGCTCGCCGTTGGCCGGGAACAGCACGTTGTTGGAGGCCAGCATCAGCGTGCGGGCTTCCATTTGCGCTTCCACCGACAAGGGTACGTGGACCGCCATTTGGTCACCGTCAAAGTCGGCGTTAAAGGCCGAGCAGACGAGCGGGTGCAATTGAATGGCCTTGCCTTCGATCAGGATGGGCTCAAAGGCCTGGATGCCCAAACGGTGCAGCGTAGGCGCACGGTTGAGCATGATGGGGTGCTCTTTGATGACCTCTTCCAGGATGTCCCAGACCACCGGCGTGCCGGATTCGACTTCCTTCTTGGCCGCCTTGATGGTCGTGGCGATACCCATGGCTTCCAGGCGCGCAAAGATGAAGGGCTTGAACAACTCCAGCGCCATCAGCTTGGGCAAACCGCACTGGTGCAGCTTGAGGGTCGGGCCCACGGTAATCACCGAGCGACCCGAGTAGTCCACGCGCTTGCCTAGCAAGTTCTGGCGGAAACGACCCGACTTGCCTTTGATCATGTCGGCCAGCGACTTGAGCGCACGTTTGTTGGCGCCCGTCATGGCTTTGCCACGGCGGCCGTTGTCTAGAAGTGAGTCCACCGACTCTTGCAGCATGCGTTTCTCATTGCGCGCGATGATCTCGGGCGCTTTGAGTTCGAGCAAACGGCGCAGGCGGCTGTTGCGGTTGATGACGCGGCGGTACAGATCGTTCAGGTCGGAAGTGGCAAAACGGCCACCGTCCAGGGGCACCAGCGGACGCAGATCGGGCGGCAGCACCGGCAGCACTTCGAGCACCATCCACTCGGGCTTGATGCCTGACTTTTTGAAGGCTTCAAGCACCTTGAGGCGCTTGGAGTTCTTCTTGATCTTGAGCTCGGAACCGGTCAGGTCGTTGCGCAGCTTCTCGATGGAGCCTTCAATGTCTATGCTTTGCAGCAAGTCCTTGATGCCTTCGGCGCCCATCTTGGCCTGGAATTCGTCGCCGTATTCCTTGAACTTGGCGTCGAAATCGTCTTCGGTCATGATGCTGAACTTCTTCAGCGGCGTCATGCCGGGGTCGGTCACCACATAAGCTTCAAAGTAGAGCACGCGCTCGATGTCACGCAGCGTCATGTCCAGCACCAGGCCCAAGCGGCTGGGCAAGGATTTCAGGAACCAGATGTGGGCGCAAGGCGCGGCCAGGTCAATGTGGCCCATGCGCTCGCGGCGTACCTTGGTCTGGGTGACTTCAACGCCGCACTTCTCGCAGATCACGCCACGGTGCTTGAGGCGCTTGTACTTGCCGCACAGGCATTCGTAGTCTTTGATGGGACCAAAAATCTTGGCGCAAAACAGGCCGTCACGCTCAGGCTTGAAAGTGCGGTAGTTGATGGTCTCGGGTTTTTTGACTTCGCCAAAGGACCAAGAGCGGATTTTCTCGGGCGAGGCCATGCCGATTTTGATGGCATCGAAGTGCTCATCCGGCGTGAACTGCTTAAACAGGTCGAGTAATGATTTCATGGAAATTCCTTATTAATCAGTTGAGGGCAGGCCGCGCTGCAGTCTGCCCCGCAAAACCTCAGGAGCGCTCGAGCTCAATATCCAGGCCCAGGGAACGGATTTCCTTGACCAGCACGTTGAACGACTCCGGCATCCCGGCCTCGATGGAATGCTCACCCTTGACGATGCTCTCGTACACCTTGGTACGGCCCTGCACGTCATCGGACTTGACCGTCAGCATCTCTTGCAAGACATAGGACGCGCCATACGCCTCCAGCGCCCACACTTCCATCTCGCCGAAACGCTGGCCACCGAACTGGGCTTTACCGCCCAAAGGCTGTTGCGTCACCAGGCTGTAAGGACCGGTGGAACGGGCGTGCATCTTGTCGTCGACCAAATGGTGGAGCTTCAATACGTGCATGTAGCCCACAGTGGTGGGGCGTTCGAACGCCTCGCCGGTGCGCCCGTCAAACAGGTTGGCCTGGGTGCGGGTCGCCGTGAGACCCTTGGCCTTGGCCACGTCGTCTGGGTAAGCCAATTTCAGCATGCCGCGAATCTCTTCTTCGGAGGCACCGTCAAACACGGGCGTGGCAAAGGTGGCACCACCTTGCAGGTTGGCAGCCATCTCCAGGATCTGCTCATCGCTGAGCGCGGCGAGGTCTTCCTTGCGGCCAGAGCCGTTGTAGATCGATTCCATGAACTGGCGCATTTCGGCCATCTTGGCCTCAGCCTGTAGCATGTCGCCAATGCGCTGGCCCAGGCCCTTGGCGGCCCAGCCCAAATGCACTTCGAGCACCTGGCCCACGTTCATCCGCGAGGGCACGCCCAGGGGGTTAAGCACGATGTCGCACGGTGTGCCGTCCGCCATGTAAGGCATGTCTTCCACCGGCACGATCTTGGAGACCACACCCTTGTTACCGTGGCGACCGGCCATCTTGTCACCGGGCTGCAAGCGGCGTTTGACCGCAATGTAGACCTTGACCATTTTGAGCACGCCAGCAGGCAACTCGTCGCCCTGGGTGAGCTTTTTGCGCTTTTCTTCAAACGACAAGTCAAAGCTGTGGCGGGTTTGCTCCAGCGAGGCCTTGATGCTCTCCAATTGGGACGCTACTGCGTCGTCAGCCGGACGGATGTCAAACCAGTGGAATTTCTCCACCGAATCGAGGTAAGCACGGTCGATCTTGGTGCCCTTGGCCAGCTTTTGCGGGCCGCCGTTGGCCGTCTTACCGTCGAGCAGCTTGGCGATACGATCGAACGCGTCGGCTTCCACGATGCGGATCTGGTCGTTCAGGTCGAGGCGGAAACGCTTCAACTCGTCGTCAATGATCTGCTGCGCGCGCTTGTCGCGGGTAATGCCTTCGCGGGTGAACACCTGCACATCGATGACGGTGCCGGAGCTGCCCTGGTCCACGCGCAGCGAGGTGTCTTTCACGTCGCTGGCTTTTTCGCCGAAGATGGCGCGCA
>CANFWT010000082.1 GCA_947450895.1 Comamonadaceae bacterium
AGACCATCTCCGGAACCGTGCGCGCAAATTCCAGCAAGCGTCGGGTGGCCCATACCAGCCCGGCGCTCTGCGTCATGTTCTTGCTGGCAACGAAGCACAAGACGAGCGCGCCCGCAGCCCCGAGCACTGTGCCGACGTAGGCCATGAGAAACGTCTCGCCCATCAGGGCCAGCCATTTTTTCCAGCCCCAGAACCACTCCACCGGGTCACTCACGACCCATTGGCCACTCTCCAGGTGGCTGATGCGGCCCAGGTAGCTGCTGAAGTTGCCGAGGTTGCCAAAGAACTTGGCAAACGACACCTCGGCCAGCCATCCCGCCGACAGCACGCCTATGCCCAGCGCCAAAAGCCCCAGCAAAAGCTGGCGCCGCTTGGCCGCCACTGCGCGGATGTAGGCCTGGCCTTGCCGGCTTGGGAAATTCACACCGGTTTACTTTTTGCGCAGCACGTCGACGAACTTGTTGAGTTCGATGATGGGCAAATAAGCTTCGTGCGTCACAGGCTGGAAGGGGTCATTTTTACCCCCCGACAATTTCTCGAAAGCGGCCTTGTCCTTCTTGGGTGCGTCAAAGAAGGCCTGCTCGATTTTCTTTTTCAGATCAGCGGGCAGGCTGTCCAGATAAGCCACCGGCGAGTTCACGATTTGGTCAGACTTGTAAATGATGCGGAAGTCCTCTTTCTTGACCATGCCTTTGTCGGCCATACGCACCAGCTCGGAGTCGTTGTCGTTGTTCCACAGGTTGGCGGCGACGTCAACCGTGCCCTGGTTGAGCGCCATCAGCGCGTTGGTGTGGCTGCCGCTGTAGACCACCTTGCCAAAGAATTCCTCGGGCTTGATGCCCATCTTGTCCATGGCATAGCGCGGCACGTTGTTGCCCGACGTCGAATTCGGGTCGACCAAGGCCAGGTTCTTGCCTTTGAGGTCTTCAATCTTTTGGTAGGGCGAGTTGGCTTTGACAAACAACACCGAGTAATAGCCTTTGACGCCGCCCTTGTTCACTTCGATGGCGAAGGGCGTGGTTTTGACACCAATCATGCGGGCTCGCGCATAAGAAGCCGGGCCGTAGTAGGCGAAATGGATTTGCTCGGCGCGCTGGCCTTCGATGACCGCGGCGTAGTCGCCCGCAATGCGCAGTTTGACGGGCACACCGATTTCGCGCGACAAGTACGCCACAAAGTCACTGTAGCGCTCGGTGACAGCGGCGGCGTTTTCGTCGGGGATGCTGGCAAACACCAGCTCGGGGTATTTGGCTTTCCAGTCTTGGGCCTGGGCCGAGGCCATCAGGGCGCTGGAGGCGGCAAGGGCGAGGAGAACGCGGCGATTCAACATGGTGTTTCCTTGTGAGGGTGAAAGGGAAAGAGGAAGGCGAAAACGAGGCTGACGCAGTGCGCCTTATGCGCTATGAACTTGGCGACTAAAGGGCAGCACTACGGCGGTGGAGGGCTGCTGCGCCGATGGGCTGGTTTGCACCTCGGCGGCCTCCATGCCGTACAGCGTTTGCACCAAGTCTTCGGTCAAGGTGTCCGGTGCGCCGTCAAACACGACGCGCCC
The DNA here is from genome assembly GCA_947450895.1 of Comamonadaceae bacterium. Classification (GTDB taxonomy): domain Bacteria; phylum Pseudomonadota; class Gammaproteobacteria; order Burkholderiales; family Burkholderiaceae_C; genus Allorhodoferax. Next base: position 1,553 of record CANFWT010000082.1, read on the forward strand.
GGCAGACATGCCCACCAAACGGTCGCAGTAGCTGCGCGCCACGTCGAGCGCGTGCAGATTGCACAGCACGGTAATTCCTAATTCGCGGTTGATGCTGCGCAGCGCGTCCATCACCAATTGGGTGTTGCGCGGGTCCAGCGAGGCAATCGGCTCGTCAGCCAAAATGATTTGGGGCTGCTGCACCAGGGCGCGGCAAATGGCCACGCGCTGTTGCTGCCCGCCAGAGAGCTGGTCGCAGCGCTGGGCTGCAAAGTCGGCCATGCCAAAGCGGTCAAGTGCTTCGAGGGCCGCGAGTTTGTCCGCGTCGCTCCACATCGTCAGCAGCGCGCGCCAGGTGGGTACGCTGGTAAGGCGGCCCATCAGCACATTGGTCAGCACGTCCAGACGGCCGACCAAATTGAACTGCTGAAATACCATGGCGCAGTTGCGCCGCCACAGGCGCAACGCCGGGCCATGCAGGTCGGTCACCAAAGTTCCGTTGTAGCTGACGCTGCCCTCGCTGGGCTCGTTGAGGCGGTTGATCATACGCAGCAAGGTGGATTTGCCCGCGCCCGAGCGCCCGATTACGCCCACAAAACTACCGGCTTGCACCGTGAGCGAGACGCCGTCCACCGCGGTGGTGTTGCCAAAGCGTTTGGTAAGGCGGTTCAGTGTCAGTTGCTGCATGGCTTTTAGCTTAGAAGCCGTGTGTGTCAGCGTGGTGACGAAATTTAGACAACCCGCACCCCGCCGCGCCACACGGCGCGCACCACGGGTTGCTGACGCCCGTCAGCCAGTGCTGTCATGCGCACCTGTACCAAGTCGGCACGCAGGCCGAGCGCAATGGCGCCTCTGTCATGCAGTCCGATGGAGCGTGCCGGCTTCTGGCTGACCAAGGCGACGGCTTGAGGAAGGGTTAAACCGGCCACTTCGGTCAGGCGCACGGTGGCCGACAGCAGACTGCCCGGCACGTAGTCCGAGGACAAGATGTCGACCAAGCCCATGCGCGCGAGTTCAATGGCCGACACATTGCCCGAGTGCGAGCCGCCGCGCACCACATTGGGCCCGCCCATGATGGTGGCCATATTGCGCGCGTGCGCTGCTTGTGCGGCGGCGATGGTGGTGGGGAATTCGCTCACCGTGGCGCCCTCGGCAAACGCTTCTTCCACGTGCGCCACCGTGGTGTCGTCGTGGCTGGCCAATGCAATGCCGTGCTGCTTGCAATAGGCGGTGAAGTAGGCTCGGTGCGGCTGCGCGTAGCGCGCCTGGTGTTCTTTGGACTGCGCCACGCGCTCTTCAAATTTGGCCTGGCTCCAGCCTTTTTTGCCAGTGAAATATATCCAGGCGTGTTCGATGTTCTCCCACTGGCGCTGGCCGGGCGTGTGGTCCATCAAAGACACCATGCGCACCATGGGGTTGCCGATAAAAGGCGTGAACAGTTCCAGCGTGTTGGGCGCAGGCAACTCGCAGCGCACGTGCAGCAAATGCTCGGCGCGCAGCACGCCACGCTGCGAAAAGTCGGCCAGGCAATCAAGCACCGTGTCCCACTCGCTGCCGCGCACGCTCTCAGGGTCAGACTCGCCTACGCCCAGCGCGTCTAGCACCGTGGTGATGCCAGCGGCGGCAATTTCGGCGTCGTGCGCCAAGAGCGCCGGTGCATCGTCCCAGCGCACCTTGGGGCGGGGCATGAGGTGGCGCTCAAAGTTGTCGGTGTGCACTTCCACCATGCCGGGGATCAGGTAGTCGCCTTGCAGGTCGATGGCGCCAGCGACCCCGCTGTCGCCCAGGTCCATGGCGGTAATCAGGCCGCTTTGGCACTGCACGCTGCCGCGCACCACCTCGTCGGCGAGCACCAGGCGTGCGTTGGTGAAGGTGATGGGGGCAGCGCTGGGGTTGTTCATGGTGTCGCTTGAAAAGAGTGCATGGCCACGGTGCGGCTGGCCACGGCCTGGGCCACCACCGCGTCGTGGAAGATGCCGAGGATGCCTATGCCTTGCGCGCGCGCCTCAGAAATTAAATCGATCACGGTTTGGGTGTTCTCCGGGTCCAGCGACGCGGTGGGCTCGTCCAGCAGCAACAGGGGCCGGGGCTTGATAAAGCTGCGTGCGATGTTGATGCGCTGCTGCTCGCCGCCCGAGAAGGTGGCCGGTGGCAACTGCCAGAGCGAGGGCGCAATGCGCAGGCGGGTCAACCACAGCGCCGCCTGCTCGCGCGCCTGCGCCGGGGTGAAGCCGCCCTCCGCGCCTTCGAGCAAGGGCGCGGCCACGATGTCGATGGCCGCCACACGCGGAATCACGCGCAAGAACTGGCTGACATAGCCCATGGCGTGGGTGCGCAGGTGCAGCACGGTGCGGGCGTCGGCCTGGGTGATGTCGATCTGCTGGCCGTCGGTGCTGCGTACCCAGATGCGCCCACTGGTGGCGCGGTAGTTGCCAAAGGCGAGCTTGAGCACCGTGCTCTTGCCCATGCCTGAGGGGCCGCTCAGGCGCACGCACTCGCCGGGCAGCAGCCTCAGGTCAAAGCCGCTGAGCACCGGCAGCGCGGTGCTGTTTTGCAGGTGCAGCACAAACTGCTTGCCCACGGATTGCATGTCGAGCAAGGGGGTGGGCGCCGAAGTTTGGAGAGGTGTCATGGTGGCAGTACCGAAGAAACCAAGAGCTGGGTGTAAGCGTGCTGCGGGTCGTCGAGCACCTGGTCGGTCAAGCCCGTTTCCACCGCCACGCCGCCTTGCATCACCAGCATGCGCTGGGCCAGGAGGCGTGCTACGGCCAGGTCGTGGGTGACGATGACTGCCGCCAGGTTCATCTGCCGGGTCAGCATGCGCAGCATGTCCAAAAGGCGCGCTTGCACCGACACGTCCAGCCCGGATGTGGGTTCGTCCATGAACACCAGGCGCGGTTGGGTGATCAGGTTGCGGGCAATTTGCAGGCGCTGGCGCATGCCGCCGGAGAAGGTGTCGGGCCGGTCATCGATGCGGCTGGGGTCTATCTCCACCCGCGCCAACCAGTCGCTGGCCTGGGCGCGCAAGTTGCCGTAGTGGCGCTCGCCCAGAGCCATCAGACGCTCGGCCACATTGGCACCGGCCGACACATTCATGCGCAGGCCGTCGGCGGCGTGCTGGTGCACAAAGCCCCAGTCGGTGCGCGCCAGCAGGCGGGCTTGGGCTTCGGACAGGGCGTAAATGTCTTGCAGCCCGCTGTCTCGCATCGCAAAGGCCACCGTGCCGCTGGTGGGCGTGTGGCGTGCGGCCAGGGCATTGAGCAAAGTGGTTTTGCCAGAACCCGATTCGCCCACGATGGCCAGCACTTCGCCGGGCCACAGGTCCAGCGAAATGTCGCGCACCACGGCGCGCGCGCCATAGGCGCAGTGCAGGTTTTGCACGCGCAGCAGGGGCTGTGTGGCATCGTGGATCACGCAGCCTCCGGGGGCGGGGTGACCGCCGGTGTGTGCAGGGCTTGCTGCTTGGCGCAGTAGTCTGAGTCCGAGCAAACAAACATGCGCGAGCCCTGGTCGTCGGTCAGCACCTCGTCCAAAAAGCTGTCGCGCGCGCCGCAAATTTCACATGGGTGGTCCCAGCGCTGCACTTCAAACGGGTGGTCTTCAAAGCCCAGGCTCTTCACATCGGTAAAGGGCGGCACCGCATAAATGCGCTTCTCCCGCCCGGCGCCAAACAGTTGCAGGGCGGGGTTCTGGTGCATCTTTGGGTTGTCGAACTTGGGGATGGGCGAGGGCGACATGATGTAGCGGCCGTTCACCAGCACGGGGTAGTCGTAAGTGGTGGCAATGTGGCCGTAGTGCGCCAGGTCCTCAAACAGGTTGACGTGCATGAGGCCATATTCCTGCAAGGCGTGCAGCTTGCGCGTCTCTACCTCGCGCGGCTCCAGGTGTTGCATGGGCTCGGGCACCGGCACCTGGTAGACCAGGATTTGCCCGGCCTGCAAGGGCGTCTCTGGAATGCGGTGGCGCGTTTGGATGATGCTGGCCGCCGTGGTGTCGGTGGTCACCTCCACGCCGGTGGTGCGCTGGAAAAAGCGCCGGATGTTGACCGCATTCACCGTGTCGTCCGAGCCCTGGTCAATCACCTTGAGCACGTCGTCTGGTCCGATGATGGAGGCTGTGACCTGGATGCCGCCCGTGCCCCAGCCATAAGGCAGCGGCATTTCGCGCGAGCCAAATGGCACCTGGTAGCCGGGAATGGCCACCGCCTTGAGGATGGCGCGGCGGATCATGCGCTTGGTGCGCTCGTCGAGGTAGGCGAAGTTGATGTGCGGGTCGCGCACTGGCGCCGCGTGGCTTGCTTCAGGCTGGTCCATGCGCGTCTCCTGGGGCGGCAAAGGACTGGCGCAATTTGCGCACCAGCTCCAGCTCGGACTGGAAGTCCACGTAGTGCGGCAGCTTCAGGTGCTGCACAAAGCCCGAGCTCTCCAGGCTGTCGCTGTGCGACATCACAAACTCTTGCATTTGCGCAGGCGCTGTGACGGCTTCGCCCAGTTCGTCGGCGCGCAAAGCGCGGTCCACCAGCGCCATGGCCATGGCTTTGCGCTCGCTGTGGCCAAAGGCCAGGCCGTAGCCACGGGTGAACTGCGGCGGTTGCGTCAGGCTGCCCTGGAACTGGTTGATCATCTGGCACTCGGTCACCGGCAAGTCGCCAATCGATATCTCGAAGCCCAGCTCTTCGGGCACCAGGCACAGTTCGACGGTGCCAAAGCGAATCTCGCCCACAAAAGGGTGGGTCTCGGAATAGCCGCGCTGCGTGGAATAGGCCATGGCCAGCAAAAAGCCTTCGTCGGCACGCGCCAGGTTTTGCAGGCGCGCGCTGCGGTCTGCCGGGAAGCGCAGGGGCGCACGCGTCAGGTCAAAGGGGTCGGGGTCGCCCTCGGGCACTGGCTGGGTTTCCAGCAGGTTTTCGTGGTTGAGCAGGTCGACCACGCGCGGTGATGCTTCGTTGTTGGGCTCTAGCGTCTTGGCCGGTGCCAGAGTTTGGCCGGTTGCCAGCAGACTAAAGTCCAGCAGGCGCTGGGTGTAGTCGTAGGTCGGCCCCAGCACCTGGCCGCCCGGCAGGTCTTTGAATGCGGCAGAAATGCGCCGCGCAATTTGCATCTTGCCCGTGTCCAGGGCCACGCTGTAGCCCAGGCGCGGCAAGGTGGCGCGGTAGGCGCGCAGCAAAAAGATGGCTTCCACCAAGTCGCCCGCGCTTTGTTTGATGGCCAGGGCGGCGAGTTGCGGGTCGTAGACCGATCCCTCGGTCATTACCCGGTCCACGGCCAGGCGCAACTGCTGCTGGATTTGTGCCACGCTGAGCTCTGCCACCGCGGGGTCGCCCCGGCGCTGCTGGGCCAGCAGGTCGTAGCTGGCCAGAATGGCAGATTCCCCCCCTTTGACGGCAACGTACATGGTGCTTAAGCCTCAATCTGGGTGGAGCGGGGCAGGCCTGCAAACGCGCTGCCGTGGGTGAACAAGACGTCCACGCCGCAAGGAAAGTGGGCTTGTTGGGACTGCCACTGCGCCACAAATGCGTCGCCTATGCCACTGATTTGTAAACTGGTGCTGCCGTCGATGCCGGGACCACGCAAGCGCCAACCCGCCTGCGGGCGCAGCCCCAGTACTTGCACCACGCAGGTGGCGCCCTGTTCGGGATATTCGGCACTGCCGTGGCCAAGCCGCCCCAGCGACGCGAGTTCCTGCGGCGAATCAAGCCATAAAAAATCGGCCTGTTCCGCGTGGACGGCAGCGCTGCATCCGGTGTGAAAACGCAGCCAGGCCAGGGCACCACCCCGCGCCAACCCAGGCGAGATCCAGAGTTTGCACTCCTGGTCCAGCAATGCCAGCAGCAAGGCCGCTGCGGCGGCGTCCGCACCCTGGGGCGCCTGCATACCGCGCAGGCTGTCATCGGCCCGCAGGGTCTGGATGGACCCGGGGCTGGAAAAGCCTTGCAGTGCGCTGCGAAACACGGCCTGGCTTTGGAGGGCCGGCTGTGCAAATCCTGCGCCGATTTGCTTGAGCCCGAAAGCCTGGGCCGATGCGGCGGTGCTCATGGTGTTTCCTCGTCCTGGGGCATGTCGGAGCCGGCTTCCCGCGCCACGGTGAAAAACTCGACCCGGGTGGCCTGGGCTTGGGCCTTGCGATGCTGGGCCTGGGCCGAGAGTTGTTCGCTCAAGGGACGTAGCAGGCAGGCATGCCAATGGGCGTGCAGCGCCGGTTCTTGCAGTAGTGCATCGGCCACGGCGGCAAGTGTGGCGTGGCGGTGTGAGGCGCCCAACACATAAGCAACTCCGACTTGGTGGCACTGCGTGCGCGCCGGGTCGGGCCGCAGCACACACCGGGTAACGCTGATTTCGCCCAAGTTGAAGCGCTGGCCTGTTCCTGCGGTCCGGCCCTGGGCCATGAGCAGGCCGGTCTCCACTGGGCGAAGCCACTGCAATTCGCCTTCAGCCATGGCGCCGACCTGTGCTTCCAAATAGTCCTCGGGCGCCCGCGCCAGCAAAGCCATCCAGGTTTGGCGTGCGGCCTGGTCCGCGTCGGCCGTGGGTGCAGTGGGGGTGTAATGCGGTTGCAACATGAAGCGCTTATGTTCTAAGCGCCGCACTTTATGGCCCGCGTATTTCCTTTTTGTGACCACCGACCAGATCTGCTTCGCTATGAACCCGCACCCCAGCGCCCACCGCCATGCCGCCTACTTTGCGCCGGAGCCAGGCTCGCTGGCTTGGGATTTGGGCTCGCAGTGGCTGGGGCGTTGCGCGCGCAGCGGCCTGCCCTTGCCCCAGCCAACGATGGTCGACATGGAGCCGCCCACACTGGCTCGCCTGACGCAGGCCCCTAGGCGCTATGGCTGGCACGCTACGTTGAAGGCTCCGTTTGCGCTGGCAGGCAATGCCGGCCCCGCGCAATTGCAAGCGGCCTTCATGCAAGTCGCCGCGGCAGTGACCCACCCCATCACGCTGGAGGTGGAGGTGGCGCAAATTGGGGACTTTTTGGCCCTGGTGCCTTTGCGCCGCAGCCCCGCTCTGCACGCTTTGGCCGATGCTTGCGTGCGCCAATTGCACGCCTGCGCTGCGCCGTTGCCTCCTAGCGAGCAAGCGCGCAGGCGCCAAGGGGGGCTCAGCCTGCGCCAGGAGCACCTGTTGTTGCAGTGGGGCTATCCGTATGTGATGGAAGATTTCCAGTTCCATATGACACTCACCGGCTCGCTGGACGGCTTGTTGGATTCCCATCGCACGGCCTTGGCGGCGCACGCGCGGCAGTGGTTTGCGCCAGTGCGTGCGCGCGGCTTGCAAATTGACGCAATATCGTGGTTTGTCGAATCCAAAGCGGGCGGCGACTTCCATTGGCAAGAGCGCTTTGCGTTCGAGTCATGAGCAGCTGCGGTGTCATTTATGTGGTCGGCCCCTCGGGTGTGGGCAAGGACAGCTTGCTCAACTGGCTGTACCAACACGTGCAGCACATGGCACCCCGCCCGGCGCTTCACTTTGCGCAGCGTACGATTACCCGCAGTCACGAAAATTCCAACGAGCAGCACGAGGCCGTGGGCTTTGATGAGTTTGCGCAATTGCACGCCGCGGGCGCGTTTGCCCTGCAATGGGATGCGCACGGATTGCGCTATGGGGTGCGCCATGCGCAGCTTGTTCAAGCCCGCGGGTGGGCGATCGTCAATGGCTCACGTGCGTACGCTGCGCAGGCACGCACACTGCTGCCTGGCCTGGCGGTGTTGCATGTGAGTGCGCCGCACGCGGCACTGCGCGCACGCTTGACCAGCCGCGCACGCGAAGACGAGGGGCAACTGCAAGCGCGCATGGTGAGGGCAAGTGCCCTGAGACTGGCCCCGCTGGAGGGTGATATGCACCTCGTCAACGCGGGCAGCTTGGATGGGTCAGCGCGGGAGATGTGTGCACTGATTCAACAGCGCACCGGTTTGCAACTGCTCCCGCAGGTCTGAGCTAAGCCCTTACAGCCCCTGCTGCTGGTGCGCAGGCGGCCAGTTCATCATTTGGTCATAGAAGCTGAATATTCTCCGTCTCAGCTCTGCGGAGGCTCGCGCAATTCGCGACGGTGCCCCACTACTTTGCCGCACTGGGGATGGGATGCATTACCGCGCCGTTTTTATTTCTGACCTGCACCTGGGCACACCTGGCTGCCAGGCCGAGGCCTTGATTGAGTTCCTCAAGTCCCACACCAGCGACTATTTGTATTTGGTGGGTGACATCATTGATGGCTGGCAGCTTCGCCGCAAGTGGTACTGGCCGCAAGCCCACAACGATGTGGTGCAAAAGCTGCTGCGCCGGGCCCGCAAGGGCTGCCATGTGGTCTACATTCCAGGCAACCATGACGAGTTCGCGCGCGGTTTTGTTGAGCACCACTTTGGCGGCATCGAGGTCACACAAGAAGCGGTGCACACGCTTAAAGACGGTCGCAAGCTCTGGCTCATCCATGGGGACTACTTTGACGCCGTGGTGAAGTACGCCAAGTGGTTGGCCTATTTGGGGGATAACCTGTATGAGATGGCCTTGCGCCTGAACCGCCATTTCAACCGCGTGCGCGCCCGCATGGGCTTGCCCTACTGGTCCCTGTCGGCCTTCCTGAAAAGCAAGGTTAAAAAGGCGCTGAACTTTGTGGCGGACTTCGAAAACGCCGTAGCCCATGAAGCGCACAAGCGCGGCTACCAGGGCGTGGTCTGCGGGCATATCCACCGCGCTGAGATTCGCGTGATCAACGGCATCTTGTACTGCAACGATGGCGATTGGGTGGAAAGCCGTTCCGCTCTGGTGGAGCACCAGGATGGCACGCTGGAGTTGATCTATTGGGACCAGGTGCTGGACTACCTGCCCATTGTTCAGCCCGCTGCGCAAGCTCCCGACCGGGCGGCCACCCCTGTGGCCGCTGCTGCCGCCGAAGTCGCCTAAGCCCGTTCGGTCCGTCTTCTTGGCGCCCGGCTTCTATATTTTGCTGGCCGCACAGTTTGTGTCGGCACTCGCCGACAACGCCTTGTTGCTGGTGGCCATGTCTTTGCTGATCGAGCAGCAACAGCAGGCTTTCTGGGTACCGCTGCTCAAGCTGATGTTCACCCTGTCCTATGTGCTGCTTGGGCCTTGGGTTGGCGCATGGGCAGATAGCTGGCCCAAACAGAAAGTGATGATGTGGGCCAACGGCATCAAATGCCTGGCGTGCTTGGCCATGTTGCTGGGTCTCAATCCGATCGTCGCTTTTGGCTTCGCCGGCCTGGGTGCGGCAATCTATGCGCCTGCGAAATACGGCTTGATTACCGAGATGGAGCCCGCACACCGGCTGGTGCGCGCCAACGGCTGGATTGAAGTGAGCACCGTATGCGCCGCACTGTTTGGCATGGTGCTGGGCGGCTTTTTGGTCGGCCCCACCTGGCTGAATTCCGCTTTGTGCCTAGGGCTGGGCGCAGGACTGCGGTCTTTGGGAACGCTCGCGGTTTCGCTGGCCGCATTGCTAGCGCTGTACGCCTTGGCTTCTGCCTTGAACCGCTTGATCCCAGACAGTGGCGTGCGCTACGCGCAATCGCCCTGGCATGTGTCCGCCGTGTGTGCCCGCTTTCTCAATGACCAGCGCGCCCTGTGGCGCGACCCTCTGGGCTCGATCAGCCTGTCAGTCACCACCTTGTTCTGGGGCGTAGGGGCGACGCTGCAACTGCTGGTGCTGGCCTGGGCCCAGCAGGCATTGCACTTGTCGCTGGAGCACGCGGCCTATCTGCAGGCCGCCACCGCCCTGGGGGTGATCGCTGGGGCGGCGCTGGCGGCGCGCTTGGTGACGCTGGCGGACACGCCCAAGGTGTTGGGCCTTGGCATCTTGCTGGGGCTGCTGATGCCCTTGATGGCTCTGGTGAACCAATGGCACGTGGCGGCAGTGCTGACCTTTGTATTGGGTCTGGTAGGCGGCTTTTTTGTGGTGCCCATGAATGCGCTGCTGCAGCACCGCGGTGCGGCGCTCCTGAGTGCGGGTCGCTCAATCTCGGTGCAAAACACCAATGAGAACGCCAGCGTGCTGGCCATGATGGGGCTGTACAGCGCGC
>CANFWT010000083.1 GCA_947450895.1 Comamonadaceae bacterium
TCGGCGCCGCTGCGCTGCACCAGCGCGGCCACGCCGGGCAGGGCGTAAAACTCGCGCATGATGGGCGCGGCGTTGCGCAGGTCTTCAATGGTTTCAAACAGCGGCACCACGATCAGGTCGCACACCGCGTCCCCGTCCAGCGTGCCGCGCATCAGTGCCGCTTCTTTTTGCAGCACCAGCACTTCGAGCAAGTCGCTTACCGACTCGGTGTGGCTGATGATGTAGTGGCGTATGGCCTCGCGGCCAAAGCGCTCGCGCATGACCTTGGCCATGTCAAAAATGGCCATTTCCGACACCGCATGGGGGGAGTACGTGGCGCCGGCCACTTTCAGCGAACGGGCGTCGCACAGCAAGCCCATCAACAGACTGCGTTTGTGCGCCTCGTCCAGCGCGCTGTAGTCGGCTTCCAGCCGCGCGGTGCGCAGCAGCTCGGCCACCACGGCCTCGTGCTTGTCCGAGCTCTGGCGCAGGTCCACGGTGGCCAGGTGAAAGCCAAACACCTCCACGGCCCGAATCAGCGGATGCAGGCGCTCGGTGGTCAGGGCCTGGCCGTGGTTGCTGTTGAGCGAGGCCTCAATGGTGCGCAAGTCCGCCACCAGTTCCTCGGCGCGCACATAGGGGTTTTGTGGTGGCACCGCGTGGCGCGCGGCGTCGGTGCCGGTGAGCTGGTGCAAGGTGGCGGCCAGGCGGGCATACATGCCCACCAGCGCGCGGCGGTAAAGCTCGTCCTGGCGGTGGGGGTTGTGGTCCGGGCTGCGGGCGGCCAGCGCCTGCATCTCGTCGCTGCACTGGGTGAGCATGGCCGAGATGGAGAGTTCGCCGCCCAGCAGGTGCACTTCGGTCAGGTAGTAGCGCAGCGCCACCTCGCTTTGGCGGCGCAGGGCGTATTCCAGGGTTTGGGCGCTGACGTTGGGGTTGCCGTCGCGGTCGCCGCCAATCCACTGGCCCATGCGCAAAAAGGAATGCACCGGGTGCTCGCCCAGCAAGTGTTCCAGGTCGGCGTAAATTTTGGGGATTTCGCGCAAAAAGGTGGATTCGTAGTAGCTCAGCGCGTTTTCCACCTCGTCGGCCACGGTGAGTTTGTTGTATCGCAGCAAGCGGGTTTGCCACAGCTGGGAGACGCGGGCGCGGATGTGGGCGTCGATGGCGGCGAGCTCGCGCTGGCTCAGCGCGTTGCGGGGTTGGGCTTTTTCCCGCTCCAGCGCTTCGTCGCGGGCGGTGAGCAGTTGGGCAATGGCGCGCTCGGCGTCCAGAATGCTTTTGCGCTGCACCTCGGTGGGGTGGGCGGTGAGCACGGGCGACACAAAGCTGTGCGCCAGCGACTGGGATATAGCGCGCTGCGTAATGCCCGCCCAGCGCAGGCGCGACACAGCTACGTCCACGCTGCCTTCTTGCGCCTCGCCGGCGCGCTCGTGCACCGCGCGCCGGCGGATGTGGTGGCGGTCTTCGGCCAGGTTGGCCAGGTGGCTGAAATAGCTAAAGGCGCGAATCACGCTCACGGTCTGGTCCGCGCTCAGGCCTTTGAGCAGTTTTTTAAGGGCCCGGTCCGCTTCGTGGTCCGCGTCGCGCCGAAACGCCACTGACAGGCTGCGAATTTGTTCTACCAGCGCAAATGCATCCTCGCCGTCGTGCTCCCGAATCACGTCGCCCAAGATGCGGCCTAGCAGGCGAATGTCTTCCACCAGGGGGCGGTCGTTGTTCTTTGGAGGTTTGGGCGCGGCGGTGGGGGCAGTGCTTTTCATAGGTCAATCGGGTCTACAAAAGAGGGCGCGAAGCCGGTGCAACGCGGTACGTTGGGGGGCCATTTTTGTTCTGGCTGCAGAGGGAAAGTCCGGTGCTGAGGATGGCACAGGCCATGCTAGCATTCCATACGGCCTTTGGCCCCCCTACGAATTACCAGCGGCGAACAACTTTGCAACACTTCACCATAGCCACCCGCGAAAGCCGACTTGCCCTGTGGCAAGCCCGCCATGTGCAATCCCTTTTAACGGCGCAAGGCCACAGCGTCACGCTGCTGGGCATGACCACCAAGGGCGACCAGATTCTGGACCGCTCTTTGAGCAAAGTCGGCGGCAAAGGGCTGTTTGTCAAAGAGCTGGAAACGGCACTGGAAGAAGGGCGCGCCGATCTGGCCGTGCATTCGCTCAAAGACGTGCCTATGGAGTTGCCCGAAGGCTTTGCCCTGGCTTGCGTGATGGAGCGCGAAGACCCGCGCGACGCCTGGGTGTCCAGCCGCTACCCGCGATTTGAAGACCTGCCCCAGGGGGCGGTGGTGGGTACATCCAGCCTGCGCCGCGTGGCCTTGCTGCGCGCCTTGCGCCCCGACCTGAAGATTGAACCCCTGCGCGGCAACCTCGATACCCGCCTGAAAAAGCTCGACGACGGTTTGTACGACGGCATCGTGCTCGCCGCTGCAGGCCTCAAGCGCCTGGAACTGGGCGCGCGCATCGCCCAGGTGTTTGAGACGGGCCAAATGCTGCCTGCGGCCGGTCAGGGCGCGCTGGGCATTGAAATTCCCGAAGGCCGCGCGGACGTGGCGCAGGCGCTGGCCAGTTTGGTGCATTTGCCCACGCTGCTGGCGGTTTCTGCCGAGCGCGCGGTAAGCCGCGTCATGGGGGGGAGCTGCTCCATGCCGCTGGCGGCGCACGCGACCTTTAGCGGCGATGTGCTGCATCTGGAGGCCGCCTGGGGCGACCCCGAAGGCGCTGCAGCCCTGGTGCAAGTCAATGGCCAGGCGCCTGTTGCAGACGCCGCGGCGGCGGTGCGCCTGGGTGAACAGGTGGCCCAGGCCTTGCAGGCCGCCGTGGCGGCCCAAGGTGCGGCCGGCCTGTAAGCCGCCTGGCGCACCCGGCCCAGACCCTGCGGGTGTCGGCCCACCGCGCACACGCTAAGGCGCTCTCGCCCCTCTCCGAATGCCACGGACGCCCCGCGCCATCGTCACTCGCCCGGCCCAGGAGGCCGATGTCTGGGTGGCAGACCTGCGGGCGCGGTCTGTGGATGCCATTGCCCTGCCTTTGATTTCCATTGCACCGGCCGACGCCCAGACGCTGCGCCTGGCTTGGCGCGGGCTGGCGCAGTACGACGCGGTGATGTTTGTCAGCGGTAACGCGGTGCGGCATTTTTTTGCCCAGAAGCCTGCGCAAGCCACTGCCTTCTTTGGGGCGCTGGATGCGCCATTGCGGGCCTGGGTAACCGGTCCGGGCAGCCGCGCCGCTTTGCTGGCGTGTGGCGTGGCGGCCAGCGCGATCGATGCGCCGGCGCTGGAGGGCGCCCAGTTTGATTCGGAGGCGCTTTGGCAGCAGGTGCGCGGCACGGTGGTGGCCGGCATGCGGCTGCTGATCGTGCGCGGAAGCGCCCAGGCTGAGGAGGGCAGCGCCCAGGGTGTCGGACGCGATTGGCTGGCCCAGCAGGTAATGAACGCTGGTGGTGCGGTGGATTTTGTCGTGGCCTACGTCCGCCAGGCCCCGGTCTGGAGTGCGGCGCAGGCCGCTTTCATTGCCGAAGCGGCCCAGGATGGTTCGGTCTGGGTGTTTAGCAGCTCCGAGGCGGTGGGCTATTTGCGTGCTTCGCTGCCTGGGCAAAACTGGGCACATGCGCGAGCGGTGGCCACGCATGCGCGCATCGCAGATGCCGTGCGCCAGGTCGGTTTTGGCCAGGTAATGGAGTCGCGCCCGGTGCTAGACGACGTGGTGGCGTCGATAGAATCCAACGCATGAATGCTGCTGAAGACCAAGCGCCCCCAGCCCCGCCCGTGGCTCCTGTTTCCGCAGGTCGTGGAGGAGGCGCGTCGTGGCCGCTGCTGAGCTGTGCGGCAGTCGCCGTGGCCGCTTTGGTGGCGAGCGGGCTCTTGTGGCAAAAAGTGCTGTCCATGCAAGAACAATTGGCGCGCCAAAGTGGCGACGCTCTGAGCCAGGCCAGCGACGCCAAGGGCAGTGCCCGCCAGGCGCAGGATGTAGCCCTGCAAACGGCGGCCAAGCTGGCCCTGACCGATGCCCGGTTAAGCGAAGTGGCGCTACAGCGCAGCCAAGTGGAAGAGCTGATCCAAAGCCTGTCTCGCTCCCGGGACGATAACCTGGTGGCCGACATTGACTCCGCCATCCGGCTGGCCCAGCAGCAGGCCCAGCTCACCGGAAGCGTTGAGCCTTTGCTTTCTGCCCTGAAGACGGCCGATACCCGCCTGGCCCGCGCGGCACAGCCCCGCTTGGCCCCGCTGCAGCGTGCTGTGGCGCGCGACGTTGCGCGCATTCAGGCCACGCCTCTTTCAGACACCCCCACCTTGCTGCTGCAACTCGATGAGCTGACACTTTTAGCCGACGAGTTGCCCTTGGCCAACGCCGTCGGACTCACCCGTCCCGCAGACACCTTGGCGCGCAAACCCCAAGAAGCGGTGTCGGCCTGGTGGCTGCGTATTGCGGCGGAGTTGCAGGCCCAGGCGAAAGAATTGGTGCGGGTGAGCAAGATCACCGAACCGGAGGCGGCGTTGTTGTCGCCCGAGCAGTCGTTTTTCTTGCGCGAGAACTTCAAATTGCGCATCCTCAACGCCCGCTTGGGTTTGATGTCGCGCCAAATCGAGCCTGCGCGTGCGGACTTGGCCAACGCCTCCACGCTGCTGGGCCGCTACTTTGCGCCAGCCTCGCGCAAGACCCAAACTGCCGCGGCCTTGCTGGCGCAGTTGATGGGCAAGATGCGTTTGCTGGAAGTGCCCCGTGTGGATGAGACGCTGGCCGCCTTGTCCACGGCGGCGGCGGGGCGCTAGGCCATGCGTGCGGTTTTGTGGCTTATGGCGCTGTTTGGCGTGGCGGCGGCCAGCGCCCTGTTTGCCGCCGGTAACCCGGGCACCGTCACCCTGTTTTGGCCTCCTTACCGCATTGATTTGTCGCTGAACCTGGTGCTTTTGGTTTTAGGTGCTGGTTTTGTGCTTTTGCATTTGGCGTTGCGCGGGTTTGCCGCGTTTGCCAGCATCCCGGCCCAGGCGCGCCGCTGGCGTGTGCAGCATCGCGAGCGTTTGGTGCACGCGTCCCTGGTCGACGCCCTGGTGCATTTGGTGGCCGGACGTTTTGTGCGTTCGCGCAAGGCCGCTGAGCACGCACTGTCTCTGCAGCTTGCGCCGGACGCCGGGGACGATGCGGCGCGCAGCAACGCGCGGTTGCAAGCGATGCTGCACCTGGTCGCCGCCGAAAGTGCCCACGCCCTGCAAGACCGGCCGGTGCGCGACGCCCATTTCCAGCAGGGCAGCGAGGTTTTGGGCAGTCCCGACGGAGCTGCCGCCCAGGAGGGATTCTTTCTGCGCGCGGCGCGTTGGGCACTCGATGACCACGACGCGGGCTCGGCAATGCAGTGGCTCGATCGCCTTCCTCAGGGCGCGGCACGGCGCACGCTGGCCTTGCGTTTGCGATTTCGGGTGGCGCGCATGCAAGGCAAGACGGCACTGGCGCTGGAGACGCTGCGCCTGTTAGTCAAGCACCGCGCGGTTGGCAAGTCCAACGGACTGAGTTTGGTGCGTGCACTGGCGCTGGAGTTGATTTTGGCAAGCAAAGTGCCTGCGCAAATCACCCAAGCCTGGAACACGCTGGACCCTGCGGAGCGTGCCATGCCCGACGTGGCCTTGGGCGCGGCGCGCCACTGGCTGGCTTTGGGGGGTGACGCGGCGCAGTCGCGCCAGTGGCTGTTGCCAGTGTGGGAGCTCATGGTGAACAAGGCCAAGGAGATCACACCGGAGCAGCGTTTGCAGCTGGTGCGTGCGCTGGAGTCTGGCTTGGGGCAGCAAAGCGGCAGCCCCGAGGCCGCTTGGCTGGCGCGCATAGAGGCCGCCCAAATGGCCGATCCGCGCGACGCCTTGCTGCAGTACCTGGCGGGCGTCATGTGTGCGCGCCTGGGTCTGTGGGGCAAGGCCCAGCACTTGCTGCGGCAATCGGTGGCAATCACCACGGACTTGGAGTTCAAGCGCGATGCGCAACGGGCCCTGGACGCGCTGACGCAGCGCCGCGACTAGGGCCAGGGCGTGGCGCACTCTTTGCATGACGCTGCCTACCACCCGCAATTCCCGCCCTATGACCGACGATGAATTCACCCGCTACGCGCGCAGTGCCTGCACCCTGCTGGGCCTAAACCTAGGCGCAGCAGACCACGCTGCCGTGGCCACGCACCTGGCGCGCAATGCGCAGATTGCCCAGGTGCTGGGCACGGTGGCCTTGGACGCTGCTGACGAACCGGCCGAAATTTACCGCCCGGCGCCTTTGGTGCAGCCCGCGCCAGGGGGCCTTTGATGTCCGCTCACCCTTCGGCTTGTGCTGGTGCAGTGGCACAGGCCATTGCCAGCGGCCAGGTCAGCGCCGTCGAGGTGCTTGACGCCACGCTGGCGCGCATTGCTGCCACAAACGACCGCGTCAACGCCTTTACCGCCGTCTGGCCGGAGCGCGCTTACCGCGAGGCCCAGGCGGTGGACCGCCTGCGCGCCCAGGGGCTGCCCTTGCCGCCATTGGCGGGCGTGCCCTACGCAGTCAAAAACCTCTTTGATGTGCAAGGCGAGGTCACCTTGGCGGGCTCGGTGGTGCTCAAAAACAATGCGCCGGCAAGCCAGGATGCAGTTTTGGTGCACCAAATGCAGGCGGGTGGCGCGGTGTTGGTGGGCGCGCTCAACATGGACGAGTTTGCCTACGGCTTCACCACCGAAAACAGCCACTACGGCCCCACGCGCAATCCGCACGACCCTTCGCGCATCGCCGGGGGCTCGTCCGGCGGCAGCGCCGCTGCGGTGGCAGCGGGCATGGTGCCGCTGAGCCTTGGCTCGGACACCAATGGCTCCATCCGCCTGCCCGCTGCCTTGTGCGGCGTGTGGGGCTGCAAGCCGACCTTTGGCCGTCTGTCGCGCCGGGGCAGCTTTCCTTTTGTGCACAGTATTGACCACCTCGGGCCGTTTGCCGATTCGCTGCACGGCCTGGCCCTGGCCTATGACGCCTTGCAAGGCCCGGACGCTCTGGACCCCGGCTGCCACGCCACTGCGGTGCAAGCGCTGGTGCAAGACCTTGACCTGGGCGTTAAGGGCTTGCGCATCGGCCTGCTGGGCGGCTACTTTGAAGACAACGCCAACGCCCCTGCCTACGCGGCGGCCCAGCAGGCCGCCCGCGTGCTGGGTGCCAGCGCGGTGGTGGAGTGGCCGCTGGCGGCCCAAGGCCGGGCGGCGGCTTTTTTGATCACCGCCAGCGAAGGCGGCAGCCTGCACCTGGACCGCCTGCGCACCCGGGCGCGCGATTACGAGCCCCTGACCGTGCACCGCCTCATCGCCGGGGCGGTGCAGCCTGCGGCCTGGTACGCCCAGGCGCAGCGCTTTCGCCGCGTTTACCGCGACGCCATCAACGCCTTGTTTGCCGACTGGGACATCTTGCTGGCACCGTCTACCCCAGTCAGCGCGCCGCCCATTGGCACCGAGACGCTGGATATACGGGGTGTCACCCTGCCATGCCGCCCTTCGCTGGGCTTGCTAACGCAGCCGGTGTCCTTCATGGGCTGCCCGGTGGTGGCCGCGCCGGTGTGGCCCGAGGCCAGCGCTGGCCTGCCGCTGGGCGTGCAGGTGATCGCCGCGCCCTGGCGCGAAGACCTGGCTTTTCGGGCCGCGCGCGTGCTGGAACGTTCGGGCCTGGCCCATACCCGTGCCGTGGAGTGGTAAACATGGACATCAACTTGCCCGAAGTCCTGGCCGAAGTGCAGGCCGTGTTTGCGCGCTACGAGGCGGCGCTGGTCGGCAACGACGTAGCGGTGCTGGACGAGCTGTTTTGGGACAGCCCGCACACCCTGCGCTACGGCGCGGGCGAAAACCTGTACGGCTATGAGGCGATTCAAGCCTTTCGCGCCGGACGCTCGCCCCAGGGCCTGGCGCGCCAGGTGCTGCGCACCGTGATCACCACCTACGGGCGCGACTGCGCCACCGCCAACATCGAGTTCCAGCGCGAAGGCAGCGCCCGCACAGGGCGCCAAAGCCAGACCTGGCTGCGCACCCCCCAAGGCTGGCGCGTGGTCGCCGCCCACGTCAGTTTGTTATGAAAGTGAGTCCGCCATGAGCCGTGTTCAATGTGTCGATGTCCACCGCGTGCCTTGCACCGGCCCGGGTGACCTCAGCGGCGTGCGCGCCTTGGTGGAGAGTGGCGCGCTGCGCCCGCAAGACATCGTGGCCGTCATGGGCAAGACCGAGGGCAATGGCTGCGTGAATGACTTCACCCGCGACTTTGCCAGCACTGCCTGGTGCCACTTCCTCAGCCCCTACCTGGGCTGCGCGCCCGAGGCGGTGCACCACCGGGTGGCGCTGGTCATGTCCGGCGGTACCGAGGGCGTGCTGTCGCCACACTTCACTGTGTTTAGCCGCCGCTGGGTGGAGGACGCGCCCGTGGCCGGGGCTGCCAAGCGCCTGGTCTTGGGCATCGCCCACACCCGCGCGTTTGCGCCCGAAGAAATCGGGCGCATGGCCCAGATCGAGGCCACGGCACTCGCCGTGCAAGCGGCCATGGCGGACGCGGGCCTGGATGACCCGGCCGACGTGCACTTTGTGCAAATCAAATGCCCCTTGCTCACGTCAGCCAAAGTACAAGACGCGCTGCGCCGTGGCGTGCAGCCCGTCACCCAAGACACCTACCACTCCATGGCTTATTCGCGTGGCGCCTCGGCGCTGGGCGTGGCGCTGGCCCTGGGCGAGGTGAGGGCGCAGGCGCTCAGCGACGCCGCGGTGCTGCACGACTTTGCGCTCTACTCCAGCCGCGCCTCGGCCTCGGCCGGCATTGAGCTCGAAGGCAATGTGCTCATCGTGCTGGGCGAACGCGCGGGTGCGGCCTCGGACTTGGCAATTGCGCACACGGTCATGGCCGACGCCATTGACGCGCAGGCCGTGGTGCAGATGTTGCACAGCGCGTTTGCGCTCTCGGGCCAGGATGCAAACGCACGCCTGGTCAACCTGCTGGCCAAGGCCGAGGCCAGCCCCAGCGGCGCAGTGCGCGGCGCACGCCACACCATGCTCAACGATTCCGACATCAACGCCACTCGCCACGCGCGCGCCGCCGTGGGTGCGGTGCTGGCCTCGGTAGTGGGCAACACCAGCTTGTATGTGTCCGGCGGCGCGGAGCACCAGGGCCCCGCCGGGGGTGGGCCAGTGGCGGCCATTGTGCGCATGCCGACTTAACGCTGGCGGCCTGCCAAGCCGCGCACTCGAAAACTGGAATTCAGCGTGGCGATGCGCTGGCCTTTAGCTACCTTGTATCTGTTGACAAAGCGGGTCGGCGCAAACGTTTTCCTATGTGCGCGAGCAAGCAAAAAGGGCACCGAAGTGCCCTTTTTGCTTTCACCGGCTGTGCGCCAGTGCTGCCCGAGGCAAACCTTGGACGGTACCTTAGTGGCCCGAAGGCAGATCCAGGGTGCGCAGGTCGCGTTTGGTTTCCACCAAAACCAAGGGCCCGGCGTCGATGGCCACAGGAGCGGGACGCTCGCGTGGGGTATGGACTACCGGCGCCTCGGCTGCGATAGCCGCCTGGACCGCCGCAATACGCGCTGGATCGGAGTTGACCCATTGCAGTCCTGAGGTCTGCGCGACCGCTTGCAGGCTCTCCATGGGCAAGGCGTAGTCCGAAACCGTCGGCATGCTGGCCACGGCCTGCGCAGACACCGTGCTGGCGGGCACCGGCGCATTCTGCGTGGCTTGCACCGGAGTCTCAGGCGCACTTGCGGCCAGGGGCGCGGACGGAGCAACCGGGCTTACGGGCTCCGCGCTGGCAGCTTCTACTGGCGCCACACTGGTCGCCACATGCGTTTCGGGCGCAGGCACGCTGGTGGCAGGTGGATTGGCTGCCGCAGCGGCCGCAGGCTGGGTGAAGTACGAGGCACGTACCACGTGCTCGACCTCTTGGCGCTCCTCGCTCTGCGTTGCAGCGGTCTGGGGTGCCGCGTCATTGCGCTCGCCGCGCTCGCCACGGCCACCGCGTTCGCCACGGTCGCGGCCATAGCGGTCACGTGAGCGGCGCTGGTTGGGTTCGCGGCCTTCTTGGCCTTCGCTGGTGCTGCCTTCCGGCGCGCCTTCGGGGTTGGCAGAGGCCTCGTTGGCCACTGCGCCATTGGCGTCAACGCTTGCGTCTTCGGTGCGTGGGCCACGGTCATTGCGGCGACCACGGCCACCGCGTGAGCGGCCTTCGCGGGGTTCGCGCTCACTGACTGCGGCTTCGCCGTTGCCAGCATCTGCCGCTGGTTCCATGCTGCGTTCCTGGCGTTCGCCGGAGTCGCTGCGCTCGTTGCTGCGTTCGCCATTGCGACCACGGCCACCACGTTCACCGCGCGGGGCGCGTTCTTGGCGTGGGGCCTCGGCGTCGCCGGCTACGCCGACGGCGTCCATCTCAGGGGTGGTGCCTTTGTTTTCTGCCTCGAAGCGATCGCGTTGGGGGCTGCGTTCACCGCCGCGCTCGGCACGTTCGCCGCCACGTCCACCACGGCCACCGCGCGATTCGGCGCGGGCGTCACCCCGCGATTCGCCGCGGGATTCACCCCGTGGTTCGCCACGACCTTCGCCGCGACCATCGGCACGGGGCTCGCCACGGCTGCCATCGGCACGGGTCTCGCTGCGCGGACCGCGGCCTTCGCCGCCACGTCCACCACGGCCGCCACGGTTGCCGTCGCGTCCACCTTCACGTCCGCCTTCGCGTGGAGGACGGCCATCACGGCGTTCTTCGGTTTTCACCGGGGCAGCTGGGACCGGTTTGGCTGGTGCACTGGGTGCGCCAAACAATCCTTTGATCCAGCCAAAAAGCCCAGTGGGTGCAGCCACAGGCGCTGCCACCGGAGCGGGAGCCTGAACAGCAACGGGCGCTGCCTTGGGCGCCTCGACCTTGACCGGCGCCTGGGGGGCTGGTGCGTCGGGCAGCACGCCTTTGATGATGGGCGTTTGCTTGTTGGTCGGCTCTTGCGAGCGGCGGGTCACGCCGGTGGCCTCTTCCATGTCGTCGGCCATTTTGTAGCTGGCCTCAATATGGTCCAGGCGCGGATCGTCGTGCTTGAGGCGCTCCAACTTGTAGTTGGGCGTCTCTAGCGTCTTGTTGGGCACCATGAGCACGTTGATGCGCTGCTTGAGCTCAATCTTGGCGATCTCAGTCCGCTTTTCGTTCAGCAGGAACGACGCCACGTCCACCGGCACCTGGCACAGCACCGAGGCGGTGTTGTCCTTGAGCGACTCTTCCTGGATGATGCGCAGAATCTGCAGGGCGCTGGATTCGGTGTCCCGGATGTGGCCGGAACCGCCGCAACGCGGGCAGGGGATGGATGCACCTTCGGACAGGGCCGGGCGCAGGCGCTGGCGGCTCATTTCCATCAGGCCGAATTTGCTGATGGTGCCAAATTGCACGCGGGCACGGTCTTGGCGCAAGGCGTCGCGCAGGCGGCTTTCCACCTCGCGGCGGTTGCGGCTTTCTTCCATGTCGATAAAGTCGATCACGATCA
>CANFWT010000084.1 GCA_947450895.1 Comamonadaceae bacterium
ACGAAGCGCACGGCATCCAGGTCATATCGCTCGGCGCGTGGCAAAGGCGCCACCGGCCCTTGGCCGCGCGACACCACTTTGGTTGGCACCAGGTTGCGGTAATGGCTGTTGGCCCAACGGTTTTGCGGAAAACGCATCATGCTGCCATCGGCAAAGCGCACCCGCTTGTCGGGCGGCGGCGGCGCGCCCACCATCCAGCCTAGGCGCTGGGGATCGCTGTCGATGGCGTTGAGGAATTCAGGGGCAGCGGAATCCGGTTGATTGGACATCATGAGGTCTCGTAAACATGCAGGGGTAGGATGGGTCGCGCAAGCGCAGCTTAGCGCGGCCATCGGGCTTGGCAATGGGGCCTGACACCGCCGAGACAGGGCGGGCGCTGCCGCTGCAAGGAGAGGGCCAGGGTGCCCAGGCCGTGAGATTGGGCCCAGCCGGTTACCATCGACAGCTATGTTCAGCTACCGACACGCATTCCACGCCGGCAACCACGCCGACGTGCTCAAACACACCGTCTTACTCGCCGTGCTCAAGCACATGGCGCAAAAAGAGACGCCCTTTACCGTGTTTGACACCCATGCGGGCGCGGGTTTGTACCGCCTGGATGGCGACTACGCACAAACCAGTGCCGAGGCCGCCCAAGGTTTTTTGAAGTTGGTAGCCGCCAAACCAGCCGCGCCACTGGCTCCTGCGGTACAAGACTACGTTGATATGGTGGCCAGCTTTAATTCGGCCGGCCAGTGGAAGGTCTATCCGGGTTCGCCCTTCATCATTCAGCAGCAGCTGCGTGGGCGCGACAAGCTCAAACTGTTTGAGCTGCACCCCACCGATGCCAAAACCTTGTCGGCCAATATCGCCCAGCTAGAAGCCGGGCGTCAGGTCGCCATCGCGCTGGAAGACGGCTTTGAGGGCGTGAAAAAGTTCCTGCCGCCCCCCTCACGCCGCGCACTCTTGTTTTGCGACCCCAGCTTTGAGATCAAGCACGATTACGCCCGCGTGCAGGCCATGGTGGCCGACGCGCTGGTGCGTTTTGCCACCGGCACCTACGCCGTGTGGTACCCGCTGATCCCCCGCCCCGAGGCGCACGACCTGCCGCGCAAGCTCAAAACCCTGGCGGTGCGCGCAGGGAGAAGCTGGCTGGAAGCCACCCTGACCGTCAAGTCCAGCAAGTTGCTGCACGACGACGAGGGCGAAACCATTCGCCCCGGCCTGCCCGCCAGCGGCGTGTTTCTGATCAACCCGCCCTTCACACTCAAAGCGGCCCTCAAGGACGCCTTGCCCCAGCTCGCCACCATACTCGGCCAAGACCAGCACGCCGCGCACACGCTGGAGTCGGGCGGCTAAGGCTGGCCCTCGTGCGGTAGCGTGCCGGTCAGCAACAAGACCTTGTCGCTTGCCGTGGTGGTACTAAACGCCTAGACTGTTTGCGACCCTTCAAACCCCAAAGGATGACCCCCATGCGAAACACCCTCACAAAAACCCTGATTGCCGCAGCCATTGGCTGGGGCGCTGCCTGCGCAAGTGCGGCGATGGTCGAACTCAGTGGCGACCTCAGCGGCACGCACGAAGTACCTCCCAACGCGTCGGCCGCCAAAGGCGTGGCCAAAGCAACCCTGGACACCAGCAACAACGAGCTCACCTGGACGGTGAGCTACTCCGGCCTGTCCGCCGCCCCAACCGCAGCGCACATCCATGGCCCGGCGGCCGTGGGCAGCAACGCGGGCGTCGTAGTCGGCTTTAAAGGCGCGCTGGACAGCCCGTTCATTGGCAAGGCGGTATTGACCGCAGAGCAGACGCAGCAACTGTTGGACGGCAAGTACTACATCAATCTGCACACCAAAGAGGCCCCAGGCGGCGAGGTACGCGCGCAACTGGTGCCTGCCAAGTAAGCCTCGCACAAACGGCATGCGCCAATCCAGCCGGGTGATGCCCGGCTTTTTTTTCGCCTGCACACCTCTGTAGACGTGAATCGCACTGGCAAGCGGCGCCAGCACGTCAGCACGTCAGCCGCAGACCGTAGTTTGCGCGATCAGGCCGCCAATGAGAGCACGGACTGGGGGCGCGCCGCCAAGCCCATATCCGCGCAAATCGCCAGTGTGGGTGCGCTCTGGTTGAGCGTGTAGAAATGCAAGGCCGGCGCTCCGCCGGCGCGCAATTGCTCGCACAGGTCCGTCACGACCTCCAGACCAAAAGCCTTGATGGACTCGATATCGTCGCCGTAACCCAGCAAGCGCAGCCGAACCCAGCGTGGAATTTCAGCACCGCAGGCTTCGGAAAAGCGCAAGAGCTGCGCCGCATTGGTGATCGGCAAAATGCCTGGAATCACCGGAATTTGCAGGCCCAGGGCCTGCGCGTCTTCCAGAAGCCGGAAATAGGCATCGGAGTTGTAAAAGTACTGCGTGATCGCAGAATTGGCGCCCGCGCGCTGCTTGGCAAGTAGCGCGGCCACGTCAGCCTGGGGCGACTGCGCTTGCGGATGGGTTTCTGGGTAGCAGGCCACCTCAATATGAAAGTAGTCGCCCGTCTCCTGACGGATAAAGGCTACCAGGTCCGAGGCAAAGGAAAAGTCGCCACCGGCGTAGCCCTCGGGCAAATCGCCGCGCAAGGCCACCAGGCGTCTGACGCCCATGGCCTTCAGGGTGGCGAGCTGCGCGCGCACCGTCTCACGGGTAGCGTTGATGCAGGTGAAGTGCGAGGCCGCTGGCAAGCCCTCGCGCAGAATTTCACCCACGGTCTGGAAAGTGCCTTCTTGCGTGGAACCACCGGCACCAAAGGTGACGGAGCAAAACGTCGGTTGCAGGCAGTAGAGCTGCTGGCGCACTAGGCGCAGCTTGTCAGCCCCTTCCGGTGTCTTGGGAGGGAAGAATTCCAGACTGACTGGAATTCGGGGAGTAGAAAACATGGCGCTCTCATTCGGAAAGTGCGGTTTCGCCCGGTTGATGGGCGCAAATAAAGAATTCGCGGTTGCCGTCGCCCCCGGTGATGGGCGAATCGAACCACGCGGTGACCGTGAGGCCCAGGTCAGCGCATGCGTCCCGCACGCGCTGCTCCACTAGCAGGTACATGGATGGGTCTTTGACAATGCCGCCTTTGCCCACTTGGCCAGGCTGCAGTTCAAACTGCGGCTTGACCAGGGTCAGCAAGGTGCCGCCGGCTTTGAGCAGCGGCACCACGGCGGGCAAGACCAGCGTTTGGGAGATGAAGGACAGGTCCGCCACCACCAGATCAAACGCGGGCACAAAGCCGTGCGCCGATGGGTTGGCAGCGGAGGACGGTTCTTCCTCCGCATCCAAGCCGTCTTCGTCGTCCAAGGCCTCGTCATCGTCAAACATGCCATCCGCACCCACGCTGTCTTGGTATGCGGCGACCAAGTCGTCCGCTACCAAAGCACGGGCATTGACGCCTTCCACGCACAGCACGCGGGGGTCGGTGCGCAGTTGCGGATGCAATTGGGCGCTGCCCACATCCACGCCCACCACCGACACCGCACCATGCTGCAACAGGCAGTCGGTAAAACCGCCCGTGGACTGGCCCACATCCAGGCACGCAAAACCGGTCACGTCCAGCCCCAAGTGCTTGAGTGCAGCTTCGAGCTTCAAGCCGCCGCGCGACACATAGCGTGCCTCGGCGTCATTGAGCAGCCGCACCGCAGCGTCTTCGGGAACATCGTCACCGTTTTTCCCCACCCGTTTCCAGGTGTCGCCTTGTTGCCATTCCACGCCGTCGGCAATCAGGCGCTGGGCCTGGGAACGGGTGCTGGCAAGCTGGAGATGTACCAGCAGTTGGTCAATGCGCATTCAGTGGGACATCAATACCGGTAGGTATTCGCTTTGTAGGGACCGGCTTTGCTCACACCGATGTAGGCCGCTTGCTCGTCCGTGAGTTCGGTGAGCATGGCGCCGACTTTTTTCAGGTGCAGGCGCGCCACTTTTTCGTCCAGGTGCTTGGGCAGCACGTAGACGTGACCGGCCTTGTACTCTTTGGGCTTGGTAAACAGCTCGATTTGCGCAATCGTCTGGTTGGCAAAGCTTGACGACATAACAAAGCTGGGGTGGCCGGTGCCACAACCGAGGTTCACCAGACGGCCTTTGGCCAAGAGGATGATGCGTTTCTCGGGCGTGCCGCCCTTGCCTTTGGTGGCCGGGAAAATCACGTGGTCCACCTGGGGCTTGATCTCTTCCCACTTGCATTTGGACAGGGACGCAACGTCGATCTCGTTGTCAAAGTGGCCGATGTTGCAAACGATGGCCTGGTCTTTCATGGCCGCCATGTGCTTGTAGGTGATGACGTTTTTGTTGCCGGTGGCCGACACGAAGATGTCGGCCTTGTCAGCAGCGTATTCCATGGTGACGACTTTGTAGCCTTCCATGGCCGCTTGCAGGGCGTTGATGGGATCCACCTCGGTCACCCACACCTGGGCTGAGAGCGCGCGCAGCGCCTGGGCCGAACCCTTGCCCACGTCGCCGTAACCGGCCACCAAGGCCACTTTGCCAGCAATCATCACGTCGGTAGCGCGCTTGATGGCGTCTACCAGCGACTCGCGGCAGCCGTACAGGTTGTCAAACTTGCTCTTGGTCACCGAGTCGTTGACGTTGATGGCGCGGAAAGCGAGTTCGCCGCGCGCGGCCATTTCGTTCAAGCGCAGCACGCCGGTGGTGGTCTCTTCGGTCACGCCAATGATGTTTTTCAGGCGGCGGCTGTACCAGGTGGGGTCCACCTTGAGTTTGGCCTTGATGGAGTTGAACAGGCAAATCTCTTCTTCGCTGCCAGGCTTGGCCAGGACGTTGAGGTCTTTTTCGGCCTTGGCACCCAGGTGCATCAGGAGCGTGGCGTCGCCGCCGTCGTCCAAAATCATGTTCGGGCCTTCGGCAGCGCTGCCCTTACGCCCACCAAATTCAAAAATGCGGTGGGTGTAATCCCAGTAGTCGTCCAGCGTCTCGCCCTTGTAGGCAAACACCGGAGTGCCTGCGGCCACCAGGGCGGCAGCGGCGTGGTCTTGGGTGGAGAAGATGTTGCACGAAGCCCAGCGCACCTCCGCGCCCAGCGCCTGCAGGGTTTCGACCAGCACGCCGGTCTGGATCGTCATGTGCAGCGAGCCGGTGATGCGCGCGCCTTTGAGCGGCTGCGCCTTGGCGAATTCTTCACGGATGGCCATCAAACCGGGCATTTCGGTCTGGGCAATATTGAGTTCCTTGCGGCCCCAGGGCGCCAGACTCAGGTCGGCCACCATAAAGTCTTGGTTCTTGATTGGTTTCAAAACTGCGTTCATCGCTCACTCCAAAAATAAAAAATAAATGAGGAAAACCGCCACGCATAGGGGCTGGAACTTCAAGGGGATGAGGCTCAGCCCACAGACACGTGGGTGAGCGCAGTTGGTGCGGTAACGGGTGTTTTTGCCCCGCCACGCGGTCCGAGCCTCGTTCAAACGGTTTGAACTGCAACGCTCCTCGGAAGCCCCGGAGTATACGTAATCGCCAACCCGAGGCGACGCGGGGGCCTATTTGTGGTGGCTTAAAGCGTTGCTCACCAGCTTGGAGGTGATGTCCACGATCTGGATCATGCGGTCATAGGCCATGCGGGTGGGGCCAATCACCCCCAGCGTGCCGACCAGTTTGCCGTCCACCTCGTAGGGCGCGCTGACGATGGACAGCTCTTCAAACGGCACGACCTGGCTCTCGCCGCCAATGAAGATGCGCACGCCCTCGGCCTGCCCGGCAATGTCCAGCAGACGCATGATTTGCGCCTTTTGCTCAAACAGCTCAAAAGCGCGGCGCAGATTGCCCATGTCGCTGGAGAAGTCGCTCAGTTTGAGCAAGTTGCGCTCACCCGCAATTACCACTTCGTCTTGCGCCTCGGCGGCGGCCTCGGAATTCATGGTTACTGCGGCGGCCATCAGGCTGGCGATTTCAGACCGCAGGCTTTCCACCTCGCCGTGCAGGCGCTCGCGCACTTGCTCAATGTCCAGGCCTACGTAGTGGCTGTTCAGAAAATTGGCCGCCTCTAAAAGTTGCGCCTGAGAGTGGTCGACCTCGGTGTAAATCACCCGGTTTTGCACGTCGCCGTCGGGTGACACGATGATGACCAGCACCCGGCGCTCCGACAGGCGCAAAAACTCCATGTGGCGAAACGCGGATGTGCGGCGTGGTGCAATGACCACACCGACAAACTGCGACAGACTAGACAACAGATTGGCCGCGTTCGTGATTACTTTTTGCGGCTGATCGGGAGCGAGGCTGTGGGCGCCAAACTGCTGGGGCTGCACGGTGAGCATGGTGTCGACAAACAGGCGGTAGCCACGCGCCGTGGGCACCCGCCCCGCTGAGGTGTGGGGGCTGACGATCAGGCCCAATTCCTCCAAGTCCGACATGACGTTGCGTATGGTGGCGGGCGACAGCTCTAGGCCTGAGGCTTTGGACAGGGTGCGGCTGCCCACCGGCTGGCCATCCGCAATGTAGCGTTCCACCAGCGCCTTGAGCAACAACTTGGAGCGATCATCGAGCATCATCACATTTTAGTGATGTAATTTGCATCATGCTGCCGCGCCCGCCTCTCCAGTTTCGCCACGTTGCCCTGATTGGCAAATACCAGACCAGCCATTCGGCCGCAGCCGTGGCGGCCTCGCGCGCGGCACTCGACGCCATCGCCCATTTTTTGATGGACCAGGGCTGCGATGTCACGATAGAGGCCGACACCGCCGCCAAACTCGGACTGACCAGCTACGCGGCGCTCGAAGTCCAAGAGATCGGCCGTCAGTGTGACCTGTGTCTGGTGGTAGGTGGCGATGGCACCATGCTGGGCATTGGGCGGCGGCTGGCTGAATTCAAGGTGCCGCTGATCGGTGTTAACCAAGGGCGCCTGGGCTTTATCACCGATATTCCGTTGGACCACTATGCCGCCACCCTGGCGCCCATGCTGGTGGGTCAGTACGAGGTGGACGATCGCAGCCTGATGCGCGCGCATGTGGAGCGCGATGGACACAGCGTGTTCTCTGCCCTGGCCATGAACGATGTGGTGGTCAACCGTGGCGCCACCTCGGGCATGGTGGAGTTGCGGGTGGAGGTAGACGGTCGATTTGTGGCCAGCCAGCGTGCTGACGGCCTGATTGTGGCCACGCCCACCGGCTCCACCGCCTACGCGCTGTCGGCCGGCGGGCCGCTGCTGCACCCGTCTACGCCGGGTTGGGTGCTGGTGCCGATTGCGCCGCACACCTTGTCCAACCGCCCCCTGGTGCTGTCGCACGCCAGCGAAATTGCCATTGAAATCGTCTCGGGTCGTGACGCCAGCGCCAGCTTTGACATGCAGTCGCTGGCCACGCTGATGCATGGCGACCGCATTGTGGTGCGCCGCTCGGAGCACCAGGTGCGGTTTTTGCACCCCAAGGGCTGGACGTATTTCGACACCTTGCGCCAGAAGCTGCATTGGAACGAGGGAGTGGCGTAAACCGTGGGCTTGAAACGCATTGTGCTGCGCGACTTTGTCATCGTCAGCGCGCTCGACCTGGAACTAAACGACGGCTTTACCGTGCTTACCGGCGAGACCGGTGCCGGTAAATCCATCCTGATTGACGCGCTGCAACTGGTGACCGGCGCACGCGCCGATGTGGGCCTGATTCGCGAAGGCGCGCCGCGCACCGAGGTGAGCGCCGAGTTTGATTGCCCGCAAAGCCTGGCGCCTTATTTGGCCGAGGCCGGTTTTGAATGCGATGACTCCTTGCTTTTGCGCCGCAGCGTGGACCTGGCTGGTAAAAGCCGCGCCTGGGTCAATGGCATCCCGGCCACCGCGCAGCAGCTGCGCCACCTGGGCGAGCAACTGCTCGACATCCACGGCCAGCACGCCTGGCAAAGCCTGACCCGTGGGGACGCGGTGCGCGGCCTGCTTGATGGCTATGGCCGCGTGGCCACCGGCGCGTTGGCGGGTCTGTGGCTGCAATGGCGACAGGCGCAAGCGGCGCTGGCCAGGGCCGCAGAGGCGCAAGAGGCGCTGCAACGTGACCGCGAACGCCTGGCCTGGCAGATCGGCGAGGTCGACAAACTCAACCCTGGCGCCTACGAGTGGACCGCGTTAAACGCCGACCACAGCCGCCTGGCACACGGGCAAACCCTGCAAGACGCCGCGCAATCGGCGCTGGAGCGGCTGATTGACGGCGACGACAACGCGCTACAGGCCTTGCATGCCGCGCTGCAACAACTGCACAAGCAACTGCACCTGGACCCGGAGTTTCAAAGCCCCGCCGATATTCTGGCTTCGGCCATTGCGCAGGTTGAAGATGTGGCCCACACCCTGCGTGCTTACCAGCGGCGCAGCGAGCCCGATCCCCAGCGCTTGGCCGATCTTGACGCCAGATTGGCGCTATGGGTTTCATTGGCGAGGCGCTACAAGCGTGCCCCCGCCGAATTGGCAGAGGCCCTGAAAGGCTGGAAGGCCGAACTGACACAGCTTGACGCCGCCGCCGACCTGGACCGCCTGCAGGCAGCCGCAGCCGCAGCGCACGCCGCCTACCTGGCCGAGGCAAAAAAGGTATCGAAGGCCCGCCAAACTGCTGCGCCACTGCTGGCGCAAGCCATCACCAGCGCCATGCAAGGCCTGGGCATGCAAGGCGGCCAGTTCGTGGTTCAGCTTGATGCTTTGGCGCAGCCGCAGCAAAGCGGTTTGGAAGAGGTGGTGTTCCTGGTGGCGGGCCACGCGGGCAGCACGCCGCGCCCGGTGGCCAAAGTAGCTTCGGGCGGCGAGCTCTCGCGCATGGCGCTGGCTATTGCCGTGACCACCAGCCAGTTGGGCACCGCGCAGACCCTGATTTTTGACGAGGTGGACGCTGGTGTGGGCGGCGCCGTGGCGCACACCGTAGGCCAGTTGATGCAGCAACTCGGCCGTGACCGGCAGGTGCTGGCGGTCACGCATTTGCCCCAGGTCGCTGCCTGCGCCGACCAGCACTGGGTGGTGTCCAAACAGCTGCAAGACGGCAGCACCGTAAGCAGCGTGGCCGCCGTACAAGACCAAGACCGCACCCGCGAAATCGCGCGCATGCTCGGCGGCGACGCGGGTTCAGCAGCCACCTTGGCCCACGCCAGCGAAATGCTGCAGCGGGGCATGGCATGAGCACCCAGGCCATGGAATTGGTGCTGATCACCGGCATGTCTGGCTCGGGCAAGTCGGTGGCGTTGAACGCCCTGGAAGACGCCGGTTATTACTGCGTGGACAACCTGCCGCCCGAGCTGCTGATGGACTTCGTGGCGCTGGAGCAACAGCACGCCGCTACGCGCGTAGCCATTGCCATGGATGTGCGCAGCGCCAGCTCACTGCCACTGGTGCCCCAGCAGCTGGCCCGCCTGCGCAGCCGAGGGCTCGCGGTAAAGGCATTATTCCTAGACGCCAGTACCGGCACCCTGGTGCGCCGTTATTCTGAAACCCGGCGCAAACACCCTCTGTCCCAGTTAGACATAGCCCAGGGCGTGATGGACCAGCGCCGTGCACTGGTCGAAGCAATTGAGCTCGAACGCAGCATGCTCGAAGTCATCCGCGCCGATTCGCATGTGATCGACTCCAGCATGATCCGCGCGGCTCAACTGCAAAGCTATGTGAAAGCATTGATAGGTTCGGCACCAGCGCAGCTGACCCTGGTGTTTCAGTCCTTCGCGTTCAAACGCGGCGTGCCCTCTGATGCGGACTTTGTGTTTGACGTACGCATGCTGCCCAATCCACATTACGAGAGCGACCTCAAAGCCCTTACGGGCCGCGATGCACCGGTCGCAGAGTTTTTGCGCGCACAGCCAGAAGCCGGGCAAATGCAAGCCCACATCGCACAGTTTTTGGACCACTGGCTCGCAGCGATGGTGCGCGACCACCGCAGCTACGTTACGGTGGCCATCGGCTGCACCGGGGGCCAGCACCGCTCGGTGTTTTTGGTGGAGCAGCTTGCGCAGCATTTCACCGGGCATTGGGTCACCCTCAAACGCCACCGCGAACTCGACGCCTGGCCCAATAACGCCACGCACTAAAGCGCGGTGATCGGCGAGCCTGCCGGCGCTCAGCCCAGCGCCAGCAATTTGCGAATCGGCGCGGGCAAGCCCAGAGCGGGCCACTGCGCGGCCTGCACCCAGCGGCCTTCGAGAACAGCAAATGGCGCCGCCGCATCCACCGCCAGACGCCAGGGATGCAGGTGCAGGTCCTTGTGCGTCAGCACATGCGTGAAAACAGGGTGCGGCTGCAGACTAGCTTGCCATTGCGCCGGTACTGCCGCACGCAAGGCCGCTTCGTCGTCAAAAAGTGGAAAGCAATGCAAGCCAGCCCATACGCCCGGCGTGGGCCGGGTGGCGAGCCACACCGCGCCATCAGGTGTCTGCACCCACAGCAGCCAAATGGACTGACTTGAGCGTTTGAGCTTGCGGCTGCGCACCGGGTAGCGCTGCGGGTCGCCATCAGCGCATGCCACGCAGACGGTTTGCACCGGGCACCCCAGGCACAGCGGTTTTTTTGGCAGGCACACGGTGGCGCCCAAATCCATCATGCCCTGGGTGTAGCGGGCCATCGATTGCGCCGCTGTCGCGGGCAGCGGCAGCAAATCCGTGGCGGCGGCCCAAAGCTGGCGTTCCTGCGACGCTTGCGCCAAATCTCCGTCAAAACCCAGCACACGTGTGACCACGCGCTTGACGTTGGCGTCCAGAATAGCCACCCGTTCACCAAAGCACAAGGACGATATCGCGGCCGCCGTAGAGCGACCGATGCCAGGCAAGGTGACCAAAACCTCAGCGGTACGCGGAAAGACGCCGCCGTGCAGGCGCACCACATCCTGGGCGCAGCGGTGCAAATTGCGCGCGCGGCTGTAGTAGCCCAGGCCGCTCCACAAACCCAGCACCTCGTCCAGGCTGGCCTCGGCCAGCGCTTGCACCGTGGGCAGCTGCGCAACAAAGCGCGCAAAGTAGCTGCGCACCGTGGCCACCTGGGTTTGCTGCAGCATGATCTCGGACAGCCAGACCAAATAGGGGTCCTGGGTGTTTTGCCAGGGCAGGCTGTTGCGCCCATGCACCGCTTGCCAGGCCACCACCTGCCCAGCAAGCGCCCCTGGCGCAGTGGCTACCCGGATGGCCGCAGCGCTCATGGTTTTTGGCACACCGGGCAAAAAAATGTAGAGCGCTGGCCCTGGCGGATGGTGCGTACCAAGCTGCCGCACACCCGGCACGGCAATCCGGCACGGCCATAGACCGCCGCCTCCAACTGGAAGTGGCCCGACTCGCCCTGTGCGTTGGAGAAGTCTCGCAAGGTGCTGCCGCCCTGTTCCACGGCTCGCGCCAGCACCGAACGGATGGCCCCATGCAGTCGTTCCACCCTCGCACGGCTCAGGCGCGCAGCCCGCGTGGTCGGACGAATGCCT
>CANFWT010000085.1 GCA_947450895.1 Comamonadaceae bacterium
ACCATTGCCTCGCGCCGTGGGCAGGTGGCGATTCATGTGCGCCGCGACGACGGTACGCCGGCCGGCGCGGTGTTTGTGCCCTTTGCCTATTACGAGGCAGCGGCCAACCTGATGACCAACGCGGCCCTGGATCCGGTGGGAAAAATCCCAGAGTTCAAGTACTGCGCCGTGGCGGTCCATGCCGGTGGCGAGCCGTCTGCGGTGGAAGGCTACGGCACCAACGCACCGGCGACGGCAGGGGCCTGAAGCCCTTGCCCGACGTTCCCCAAGCTCCAGCGCCGGGTCTGCCGCGTCTGACCCAGGCGCAGGCGCCGCTGACCCAGGCGATTGCGGTCGTCAACGAGTTTGGCGAAACGCGCAATCTGGAGATTCCCGCCGAGCGGGCGCTCACCGTCTATGTGGACAAGCGCGAACTCGTCACGCTCATGACCCTGGGCGCGCAGCCCGAGTGGCTGGTGCTGGGCTATCTGCTCAACCAGCGCCTGATCCGTTCGGCCAGCGAGGTCGAATCGATCACCGTGGACTGGGAAGTGGGCGCCGCTGCTGTCAAAACCCACCACGGCATTGCCAACTTGGCCGAGAAGACCGCCAAGCGCGTGGTCACCACCGGCTGCGGCCAGGGCAGCGTGTTTGGCGACCTGATGGCCGATGTGGACACCATCGCGCTGCCACCGGCCACGCTCACGCAAAGCGCCTTGTACGGCATCGTCAACGCCATTCGCCTGCACGAGAGTGTGTACAAGGCGGCGGGCTCGGTGCACGGTTGCGCGCTGTTCAAGGGCGACACGCTGCTGATGTTTGTCGAAGACGTGGGCCGCCACAACGCCATCGACGCCATTGCCGGCTGGATGGCGCTGCAGGCCAGCGACAGCCCCGTAGATAGCGCTCAACAGCGCGGCCACCAGCGCACCGGCCTGCGCGCCGACGACAAGGTGTTCTACACCACCGGCCGCCTGACGAGTGAGATGGTCATCAAATCCGCGCAAATGGGCGTGCCTATCGTTATATCCCGCAGCGGCATCACCCAAATGGGCCACGCCGTGGCGCAGCGGCTCAATCTATGTGCCATCGGGCGGGCGACCAACAAGCGCTTTTTGTGCTTTAGCGCGCAGCAGCGTCTGGTGTTGGACGTGGCGGAGGTGGGCCGGGTGACGTAGGTGCGTTTGCACTGTTTGGCTTTAGCAAGGCGATGGCCGACCAGATCATGGCCGCCGACAAAGCCCGCCTGAAGAGTCCGCTCGGTCAGCTCAACAATTCCGATATGCAAGCGGTCGAGGACGCCATTCGCGTCCATCTGGGGCTGGCAAAGTAAACATCGGCGTGAACGATAAATAGGTGCTTGCAACAACTGTTAAACGGTATAAACTATATAAACCGTTTAATAAGAGGTTCCACATGCAAACACTTGAACACCTGCACACTGCTCGGGGCGTCTTGGTCCGCTGGTTTCTGCGGCTCACGCACCACCACCAGCTCCACCAGCCCGAACACGTAGGTGCCTACGCCGGTTCGTTGCTGCGGCGCGAGGACTGGGACCACGCCTAAAATTCGTGGGCGCGCAAGCCGCAGGTTTTTGGCCCACGCCGCTGACTTTTATGAGGGTGCGCAGCGGCCCCATTCATGAACGTTCTTTCACGGTAAGGACCTTTGCCCCATGATTCTTGACCACATTGGCATTTCGGTTTCGGATTACGCAGCGAGCAAGGCGTTTTTCACAGCGGCTTTGGCACCACTGGAGATTGCTTTGCTGAGCGAAACACATGGCTGGGCTGGTTTTGGCAGAGCGGGCAAGCCGGAGTTTTGGTTGGGACAGGGTGCGGTCGCGCATGCGCCTATGCACATCGCGTTTTTGGCCGAAAGCAGGCGCCAGGTGCAAGATTTTTACCAGGCCGCGCTTGCCGCAGGTGGCAAAGACAATGGCGCGCCTGGCATTCGGGCGCATTACCACGCCCACTATTTCGGCGCCTTTGTCATCGGGCCAGACGGGCACAATATTGAGGCGGTTTGCCATAGTGCGCAGGCGCCAATAAGCGCGTGAACCAGAGCACGGTATAAACGCCCGTTTGAAGGGAGCCTCCATGCAAATCACCGTATCTACCCTCGTGCCAGCACCCATCACCGACGTATGGCGCGCCTACACCTCGCCCGAGGACATCCAGCAATGGAACGCGGCATCCGACGACTGGCACACCACGGCGGCCAGCGTTGACCTTCGGGTGGGTGGTCAGTTCAGCTCGCGGATGGAGGCCAAGGATGGCTCCTTTGGCTTTGACTTTGCGGGCCAGTACAACCGGGTTGAGGCGCCCCATCGGCTGGCGTACCGCTTTGGCGAGCGCAAGGCAGTGGTGGAGTTTTCGCAAGGTCCGGCGGGCGTGACGGTGAACGTGAGCTTCGACGCCGAGTCCCAGCACCCCGAAGAGGCGCAGCGCCAGGGTTGGCAGTCCATCCTCGACAATTTTTCGCGCCACGTAGCAGCGCATCAAGGCGCCAATTAGACCGCGGCGCAGGGGCTAATGCTTTTGCGCTAAGGTCCGCCCCATGAAGCAATCTTTTTGGCGCCTGGGCTGGCGCACTTTGTGGCGCGATGTGCGCTCGGGCGAGCTGCGGCTCTTGGTGGTGGCGGTCACCTTGGCCGTGGCCTCGCTCACGGCCGTGGGGTTTTTTGCCGACCGCTTGCAAGGCGGCTTGCAGCGCGACGCGCGCCAGTTGCTCGGCGGTGACGCCGTGGTGGCCACCGACCGGCCCGCACCGCCTGTGTTTGCCCAAGAAGCCCAACGCCTGGGGCTGGGGCATGCGCAAACCCTGTCCTTCCAAACCATGGCGCGTGCGACCGATTCCCAAGGCGGCGCCAGCAAGCTGGTGGCGCTCAAGGCGGTGGAGGGCGGCTATCCGCTGCGCGGCACGCTGCGTCTGAGCGACAGCCTGGGCGGGCCCGAACGGCTGGCCGGTGGCATTCCCCAACGCGGCGCTGCGTGGGTGGACGCGCAGGTGCTCGACGCCTTGGCGATCACGCCGGGGGATGTGATCTTGCTAGGCAACCAGCATTTCACGGTGGCCGCTCTGATTGCCAGCGAGCCCGACCGGGGCGCAGGCTTTATGAACTTTGCCCCGCGCGTCATGGTCAATGCCGCCGACGTGGGCGCCACCGGCCTGGTGCAACCCGCCAGCCGCGTGAACTACCGGTTGGCCGTGGCCGGGAACGACGCTGCGGTGGCGCGTTTTGTGGCCTGGGCCAATGCACAAACCAAGGGTGCGGCGCCGGTAGCGGGCGAGGATGGCGGCGCACAGCCCGCGCCGATTCGCGGTGTGCGCATAGAGTCCACCCAGTCTGGCCGCCCGGAGCTAAGCCAAACCCTGGAGCGCGCCGAGAAATTCTTAAGCCTGGTGGCGCTGTTGGCCGCGCTGCTGAGCGCCGTGGCCGTGGCCCTGGCGGCGCGCGCGTTTGCCGCCAAACACCTGGACGACTGCGCCATGCTGCGCGTATTGGGCCTGAGCCAGCGTGCCATTGCCGCCTCCTACGCCTGGGAATTTGCGCTGGTGGGCCTGTTTGCCAGCGGCCTGGGCGTGGCGCTGGGCTACGCGGTGCACTACCTGTTTGTGCTGCTGCTGGCCGGTTTGGTGGACGCCAGCTTGCCTGCCGCCACCTTGGCGCCGGTGGGCCTGGGGCTGGGCATGGGGCTTACGCTGCTGGCAGCCTTTGGCCTGCCGCCGGTGCTGCAGCTCGCCCAGGTGCCGCCGCTGCGCGTGATACGCCGCGACGTGGGCAATTTGCGCCCGGCCTCCATCGGCGTGCTGGCCGTGGGCGTGCTGGGTTTTGCCGCGCTGCTGTTGGCGGTCAGCAGCGACCTCAGTTTGGGACTGATCGCCGTGGGCGGTTTTGCGGCTGCCGTGGCACTGTTTGCCGCTTTGAGCTGGCTGGCCATTCGCCTGCTGCGCGCCAGCGTGAACGAGGCCACCGCGCCGCGCGCGCTGGTGCTGGCCACGCGGCAAATCGCAGCACGCCCGGCCTACACCGTGGTGCAGGTGAGCGCCTTGGCTGTGGGCCTGCTGGCGCTGGTGCTTTTGGTGTTGCTGCGCACCGACCTGATCAGCAGCTGGCGCAAGGCCACCCCGGCCGACGCGCCCAACCGCTTTGTCATCAACGTGATGCCCGAGCAGGCCAGCGGCTTTGTCGATGCGCTGCACGTTGCGGGCGTGGACAAGCTCGATTGGTACCCCATGATCCGGGGCCGCCTGGTGGCGGTCAATGGCCGCCCGGTGTCGTCGGACGACTACGCCGATGAACGCGCCAAGCGCCTGGTGGACCGTGAGTTCAACCTCAGCCACAGCGCCACCCAGCCGCCCAATAACCAGGTGGTGGGCGGCGTCTGGACGCCCGAGGAGACCGGCGCCATCAGCCTGGAAGAAGGCATTGCCACCACCTTGAACCTCAAGCTGGGCGACACGCTGCGGTTCGAAGTGGCCGGGGTTCCGGTGGATTCCAAAATTACCTCGCTGCGCAAGGTGGACTGGGCGTCCATGCGCGCCAATTTCTTTGCCATGTACCCGGTCAGCCGCCTGGACGGCGTACCCGCCACCTACCTGGGCGCCTTCAAGGCCCCGGCCACCCCGGGTTTTGACAACGCGCTGGTGCGCCAGTTTCCCAATGTCACCAACGTGGACATGAGCGCCACCATCAACCAGATCCAGCGCATCCTGGACCAGGTGGTGCGCGCGGTGGAGTTTTTGTTTGGCTTTACCCTGGCCGCCGGGCTGGTGGTGCTGTTTGCGGCGGTGAGCGCCACGCGCGAAGAGCGCGCGCGCGAATTTGCCATCATGCGCGCCGTGGGCGCACAAAACCGCCTGCTGCGCCAGGTGCAGCGCGTTGAGCTGGCGGGCGTGGGTTTGCTGGCAGGCTTTTTGGCGTCCGTGGTGGCCAGCGCCGTGGGCTGGGCGCTGGCGCGCTACGTGTTTGAGTTTTCGTGGACAGTATCGCTCTGGGTGCCGCTGCTGGGCGCCTTGGCCGGCGCGGTGCTGGCGCTGGCGGCGGGCTGGTGGGGCCTGCGCGACGTGCTGCGCCGCCCGGTGGTGGAGACGCTGCGCCGCGCGGCTGCCTGACAATCACCGGCTATGACAAATACCGAAAACACCGGCGCAGTGCCCCAGGACGATGACGAAGCCCCCAGCAACCTGATCGCCCTGCTGGGCGGCGAGGCGGTGCTGCACGCCTTGGTAGAACGCTTTTACGACCTGATGGAGCTCGAACCTGGCTACGCCGCCTTGCGTGCGGCGCACGGCGCGTTGCTCACCCAGGCGCGGCAAAAGCTGTTTTGGTTTTTGAGCGGCTGGATGGGCGGCCCGCAGTACTACATCGAGCGCTTTGGCCACCCGCGGCTGCGGTTGCGGCACCTGCCGTTTTCTATCGGTATTTTGGAGCGCGACCAGTGGCTGGCCTGCATGGACCAGGCGATGGGCGAACTGCAGGTGGACGCGGCGCTGCGGGCGCGTTTGGGCGAATCGTTCTTTCAGACGGCGGACTGGATGCGCAATCGCTGACGAGTGCTATTCGCGTTCGTCTCAGGCGCATCGGGGCAAGATTGCAGTGGTCCGCTGCGCCACGTCTGCTGACCCGCTGGAACCGTAAGGTCAGCCTCGTCGCCCGCCGCTACAGCGCGCAATGCCTGCCAAGTCGGGGCGCGATTGCACGTCCGCAAACCCGGCGCCTCGCAACAAATCACACACGGCCTGGGCTTGGTCGTAGCCGTGCTCTAGCAGCAGCCAGCCGCCCGGCGCCAGGCAGGCGGGGGCTTGTTGGATGATGGCGCGCAGGTCGTCCAAGCCGTCGGCGCCGCTGGCCAGCGCTTGCAGCGGTTCATGGGTCAGCGCCGCCAGGTGCGGGTCGGCGGCGGCGATGTAGGGCGGATTGGAGACGATGGCGTCAAAGTCACCGGTCAGGCCGTCAAGCCATGAGCCTTGCGAAAACGCCACGTCCAGCCCCAGGCGCTGCGCATTCGCCTGCGCCACGGCCAGCGCGTCGGCGCTGAAGTCGCGCGCGTGCATCTGCACGTCGGGCCTTTGGTGTTTGATGGCCAGCGCAATGGCGCCGCTGCCGGTGCCCAGGTCCAGCACGCGGGCTGCTGGGCGCAGAACCTCCAGCGCCCAGTCCACCAGGGTTTCGGTGTCGGCGCGCGGGCATAGCACGCGGGCGTCCACGTGCAGATCCAGCCCATAAAACTCCTGGTGCCCGGTGATATAGGCCAGCGGTTCGCCGCGCAAGCGGCGCTGCAGCGCGGCGTCAAAGCGGGTGTGTGCGGCGGTGTCCAGCGCATCGCCGTCGTGCGCCAGCAGCCAGGCGCGGTCGTGCGGGGCGCGGCCCAAGGCGTGCAGCAGCAGCATTTGGGCGTCCAGCCGCTCCAAGCCCAAGCCCGCAGCGTGGCGCAGGGCAGTGGCCAGCGTCGCGTTCTCGGTGGCAGTCTGGGTCAAGACAGGCCCACTTCCAGCGCCGCCATTTGCTGCGCCGCCTCATAGGCTTGCAGGGCCTCGACCACGTCGCCCAGGTCGCCTTCCATGATGGACAGCAGCTTGTACAAGGTGAGGTTGATGCGGTGGTCGGTCAAGCGGCCTTGCGGAAAGTTGTAGGTGCGGATACGGTCGCTGCGGTCGCCGGTGCCGATCAGGCCTTTGCGCTCGGCGGCGTCTTTGGCGGCACGCTCGGAGCGGTCTTTTTCGTGGATGCGGGCGGTCAGCACTTTCAGGGCCTGGGCTTTGTTGCTGTGCTGGCTGCGCCCGTCTTGGCATTCGGCCACGATGCCGGTGGGTAAGTGGGTAATGCGCACCGCCGAGTCGGTTTTGTTGATGTGCTGGCCCCCGGCGCCGCTGGCGCGGTAGGTGTCGATGCGCAAGTCGGCCGGGTTGATCTTGATGGCCTCTTGCTCGTCGGGCTCGGCCAGCACCGCCACGGTGCAGGCGCTGGTGTGGATGCGGCCCTGGGTCTCGGTCACCGGCACGCGCTGCACGCGGTGGCCGCCCGACTCAAACTTGAGCGCTCCATACACGTTGTGGCCTTCCACCCGCAGCACCACCTCTTTGTAGCCGCCCAGTTCACTGCCCGATTCGCTCATGATCTCGGTCTTCCAGCCCTGGGCGTCGCAGTAGCGGGTGTACATGCGCGCCAGATCGCCCGCAAACAGGGTGGATTCATCGCCGCCCGTGCCCGCGCGGATTTCGATAAAAGCGTTGCGCGCGTCGTCGGGGTCTTTGGGCAGCAGCATGCGTTGCAGCTCCGCCTCCAGCTGCGCGAGTTCGGCGCTCGCGCTGTCGATTTCTTCTTGCGCCATTTCCATCATCTCGGCGTCGCCATCGGCGGTTTTGAGCATGTCGGTGCCTGCGCCCAAGTCGGCCTCGCGCGCTTGGTAACGCGCCCAACGGCTGGCCACGGCCGCCACCTCGGTGTGTTCGCGCGACAGCACCAAAAACTGCGGCATGTCTTTCATGATGTCTTCGCGCGAGAGCAAAAACTCCAACTCACCCAGGCGGTCAGCGTAGCGGGCCAGTTGTTGGCGTAGGAATGGTTTCATGGTGGTGCTGCAAAAAGGTGGATCGGGCGCAATCGCGAGGTCGTTGCCTGGCGCGTACGAGGGCAGGGCGGTCAAGACCGCCAGGCGGGTGAGCGCCGCTAACGCTCTTTGCGCAGGAAAAAGTGCTCGATCGCGTGGCTGGCGCGCTGGCGGGAACTGGCGTCGGCGCCATGCAACTCGGCAAAGGCGCCGTGCAGCATTTTTTGCGTCAGCCCTTTGGAGAGGGCTTCCAGTACTGCGTCCACGTCTTCGCCCTTGGCCAGCGCCTTGCGCGCACGCGCAAGTTCTGCAGCGCGCCAGGCGTCGGCCTGTGCCTTAAGCTGCTGGATCAAGGGTACGCTGTTGCGCTGGTCCACCCAGTGCATAAAGCTCTGTACTCCGGCGTCCACGATGGCCTCGGCCTGTGCCACGGCGGCTTGGCGGCTGGCCTGCGCGGTTTGCACCACGCCCGCCAAGTCGTCCACCGTATACAAATACACGTCTCCCAGGCGTTTAACCTCGGGTTCAATGTCGCGGGGCACCGCCAGGTCGACCATGAACATGGGCCGACGTTTGCGTTTTTTCAACGCCCGCTCCACCGCGCCCAGACC
The DNA here is from genome assembly GCA_947450895.1 of Comamonadaceae bacterium. Lineage (GTDB taxonomy): Bacteria > Pseudomonadota > Gammaproteobacteria > Burkholderiales > Burkholderiaceae_C > Allorhodoferax. The sequence goes on from CANFWT010000085.1 coordinate 8,147, forward strand.
AATGATGGGCAGGGTGCTGGCGGTGCAGCTGATCACAGCGTCAAACTCGTGCAGGCGTTCGGGCAGGTCAGCCAAATGCATCACGTCAGCGCCGAAGCGACCGGCGAGCTTTTCGCCACGCTCGAGCGTGCGGTTCGCAATCGTCAGCGACTTCGGCGTTTTGGCCGCGAAGTGGGTGGCGCACAGGTCAATCATCTCGCCCGCGCCCACAAACAGCACTTTGACCTGGCCCAGGTCTTCAAACAATTGCCCCGCCAGGCGCACTGCGGCGGCGGCCATGCTGATGGAGTGGGCGCCAATTTCGGTGGAGCTGCGCACCTCTTTGGCGACTGCGAACGAGCGCTGGAACAGCTGCGACAGCGTGCTGCCCAAGGCACCTGCGGCGTCGGCGGCACGCACCGCGTCTTTGAGCTGTCCCAAAATCTGTGGCTCGCCCAGCACCATGGAGTCCAGCCCGCTGGCCACCCTAAAAGCGTGGCGCGCAGCTTTGTCGTCGGTCAGGCTGTAGGTGTGCGAGCGCAGCGACTGCACCGACACCCCGCCGGACTGCGCTAGCCAGGCCAAGGTGTGTTCGAGGTGAGAGGCGTCCCCCGCGCAGTAAATTTCGGTGCGGTTGCAGGTGGAAACGATGGCTGCCTCGGGCGCCTCGGGCATGGAGCCGCGCAGACCCTGGAGGTGCGGTTCGATCATGTCCACGGCGAACGCAAACCTGCCGCGCAAGTCCAGCGGCGCGGTGGTGTGGTTGATTCCGAGAGCCCAGACTGCCATATATCAGCCGGATTATAAAATTGTTGGCACTTCGAAAGTTTCCATGGGCCCACTAGACCTGCTGAACCACCTCCTGAATTTTGCGGCGCCTGCCGTGTTTGTAGGTGTTTTCTTGGCATGGGCGGCGCCAAAGCTGCTTGGCAAGGGGGCCCGAGATACGACTTTTGCTGTGCGTGCGGTAGTCAATTCGGTCGCAGGTCTGTGCGCAATGGCTGCCGGGCTCTGGTTTTTTGGCAACGACGGCAAGATGGCCAGCTACTTGGCGCTGGTGCTGGTTTCTGCTGCCAGTCAACGCTTGCTGATGCAGCCGAGCCGCCGATGAGCGCGCCAGAGGCCGGTGGCCTGACGATCGTCGCGGCGAGCGCCCAAGACCTGCCCGCATTACAGGCGCTGATCTTTGAGCACGGCGCCAATATTTGGAACTACCTGCCCGAAGACGGTATCCGCAAGCACTTGAACGATCTTGCCCATGGCCGCGCCCACGGCGTACTCGCGCTGCAAGGCGGTCACCTTCTGGGTGCAGTGACTTTTGGCCTGAGCACCAACTTTGACCGCTACTTGCAGCCGAAGTCGCGCGGTACGCCCCAGGGCTACGTTTGCGAAGCGGTGGTGCGGCGCGATTGCGTGGGCCAGGGATTGGGCACCCGGCTGCTGCGCGAAGCGCTGGTGGAGCTTTCTACCATGGGTGTGCAGGCGGTTTTTATCGACCGCCATGAAGAAAACTTGGCCTCTGCGGGCATGATGCGCCGGGCGGGGTTTGTCGTGCTTGACAATTTCCCTGACCCTGCCCGCCGGCCCCACGGGTCGGGCCACACTACGGTGTGCTGCTTGCGACTGCAGGATTGAAGCAGTCCACCCGGTCCGTAATCAAGCCGTCGGTGCCCAAATCCAGCATGCGCTGCGCCTCTTGGGGGTCATTCACGGTGTAGCTCATCAAGCGAAAACCGGCCACTTTGGCCAACGCTACGGACTCAGTAGTCCAAAGTTCATGGTTGCAAACAATGGCTTGGCATTGCAGCCGGCTGGCGTGGTCAATCCACTGCGCCCAAGTGTTGCCGTCGAGCGCATGAATCAGCAGTCCGCGCGGCAGTTCGGGCTGTGCGTCCATCGCTCCTTCCAGAGCCGCGATGTCAAACGAGGTCAACAAAGGTGGCACCGCCACACCCTGCCACAGCCGCGCTGCATGCTGCGCTACCACCTCGCCGGTATGGCGCGCTGTGCCCACGGTCGGTTTGATCTCTATATTGAGGAAATAACCGTTGGCGATGCAAAAACGGGCAATTCCATTGAGCGTGGGCAGTGGCTCGCCCGCGTACGCGGCGCTGTGCCAGGCCCCGGCATCGAGCTGCGACAGCGCCTGCCAGGCGTGGCGCCCCGCCACCGGATTGGCGCCGGCTCGGAGGGTAGACAGGTCGCAGGTGCGCGCCAGCGTGTCGTCATGCAGTAAAAAGGGCACGCCGTCGCTGCTGAGTTTGACGTCGCATTCAAACATCCGGTAGCCCTGCGACGCCCCCCAGCGGAAGGCCGCGAGGGTATTTTCAGGAGCCAAGGTGCCCGCCCCCCGGTGGGCTATCCAGAGGGGGTAGGGCCAAGGGGAGGGGTGGGCAAAGGCGTCAGCCTTTGGTGGTGCAGCAGTCATGTGGCTGAATTTAACCGCAAGCCTGAGCGGCGCAACGCGCGCGGCCTTCGCCTTACGCGCTGCCCGAGAATGCTGCACTGCGGTACCATCATGGGCCGCCCCTGTGGCGCCCACTCCACGGACGCGCCGCTACCCAAACGCCTGATGAACGCCCCCACTTTTTCCTCCCATCTCTTGCCCGCTGCGCCACCCACCCACTCGGGCCAAGAGCGCATCCGCGAAATTCCGTACAACTACACCTCGTTCTCCGACCGCGAGATCGTGATTCGACTCTTGGGCCAGCAGGTCTGGGAAACGCTCAACGCCCTGCGCGAAGAGCGCCGCACCGGTCGCTCGGCGCGCATGCTGTACGAGGTGCTGGGCGACATCTGGGTGGTGCAGCGCAACCCCTATTTGCAAGACGACTTGCTGGACAACCCCAAGCGCCGGGGCCAGTTGGTCGATGCGCTGAACCACCGCCTGGGTGAGGTGGAAAAGCGCCGC
>CANFWT010000086.1 GCA_947450895.1 Comamonadaceae bacterium
CCGGTCACAAAGAAGAAGCCGTCGGCGTCGCGGTGGCCCAGGTCGCCGGTGCGCAGCCAGCCGTCGGGGGTGAAGCTGGCACGCGTGGCCTCCTCGTTCTTGTAGTAGCCGCGCATCACCTGCGGGCCCCGGATGGCGATCTCGCCCGTGGTGCCGTCCGGCACCGCTTGCAGCGCGGCGTCGATGACGCAGGCCTCGCAGCCCGAGGCGCGGCCCACGGCGCCCAACTTGCGCAATCCCGGCTCCAGCGGGTTGGAAAAAGCCGGCGCCACGGTTTCGGTCAGGCCCATGGTCTCGATGATGCCAATGCCAAATTTGGACTCAAACGCGCGCAAATGCGCCGGTGGCAGCGCGGCCGATGCGCTGCGGCAAAAGCGGATGCCCGCCACGCTATAGAGCGGCGCGGCGCCTTCCAGCAAATAGGAAATCATGGTCGGCACCACGTTAATCCAGGTGCAGCCGCTGCCGGTGGCCTGCTGCCAAAAGGCGCCTGCGGAGAACTTGGGCGGCATGGCCAGGCTGCCGCCGTGCGCCAGGGGCGCGAGCATGGTCACGGCGAAGGCGTTGATGTGGTACAGCGGCAGCACCGCCAGCACCCGGTCTTGGGGGGTGAGCGCATGCTCGGCGCTGATAGCGCGCGCGTTGGCGGCCAGGTTGGCCTGCGTCAGCATCACGCCCTTGGGCACGCCGGTGGTGCCGGAGGTGTACATCAGCAGCGCCAGGGCGTCAGGGCTGGGCGCGGGGGTGTTCGTCTGCGCGCTGGGCAGAATGTCTTGTGCCGGGTCATGGTCCGGGCTGCACACCAAGAGCGCAATCGGGCGCTGCAGCGTGGCCAGCACGGCGCGCACGCGCTCGGCCCAGTCGGGGCTGGCGATCACCAACTTGCAGTCGCTGTGTTCCAGCACATAGGCCATTTGCGTAGCGCTGCTGAGCAGGTTGACCGGGTTGACGCACCAGCCGCCGTGCAAGGCGCCCAGCAGCAGGCGCAAGGTGTTCAGGCCGTTGGGCATGACCAAGGAGACGGTGTCGCCACTCTGCAAGCCCTGGGCCAGCAAAAGCGTGGCCACCTGGCGGCAGCTGCGCGCCAGGTCGTCAAAGGAAAGCTGGGCATGTGCGCCCTCGGCAGCGTCAGCGGGCACGGCCAGCGCATAGACCGCCTCGGGCCGCAGCGCAGCCTGGGCGTCTAGCAAGGCGCGCACGGTGCGCGGGGTATCAGACGAACTCATGCGCGGCCAAACTTGGCAAAGTAGCTGCCAAAAATCGCCTCTTCAGAAGGCATGCGCTCAGGAATAGGGCGCGAGATGCGGGTGATGTTGAGGTAGTGCCGGTAGTTCATGTTGTCCGAGAAGTTGTTTTTGCCCCAGGTGCCGCAGCCCATGGACAGCGAAAACGGCAGGCCGTTGTCAAAGCTGCCGCCCGTCGCTATGCAGTGCGCCTGGTCGACGATGACGCGGCTGACTGGCAGCTCTTGCCCCAAACGCAGCGCGCGCGCAGGCAAGGCGCTGTGCAAACCGACCGAGTGGCCCGCGCCCTGAAAGGTGTAAATGCGCTCCACCAGCGCAATAGCGGCGTCAAAGTCAGGGGCGCCATACAGCGTAAGCACGGGGCAAAGCTTTTCGCCCGAGAACGGATGGTCGTCGCCCACGCCGTCTTCCTCCACCAGCAAGATGCGGGGCTTAAGCGCTGCCACATCCAGCAGCCCGGCGCGCTGCGCCACCACGGTGGCGCTTTGGCCGATGACGGCGGGCGAGAGCTTGCCGTCGGGCCACATCACCGCCTGCAAAGCCTTCTTTTGCGCGGCGTTCAGTAGCACTGCGCCTTGGGCCTGCAAGGCGGCAATCGCACTCGCGCGCACCGCGTCCAGCAGCACCAGGCTGTTCTCGGACGAGCAGCTGGTGGCGTTGTCAAAGGTTTTGGAGCGCAAGATGCGTTCGGCGGCCAGGGCCAGGTCGGCGGTCTCGTCCACGATGCCCGCCACATTGCCCGCGCCCACGCCAAAGGCCGGGGTGCCGCTGGCATAGGCCGCGCGCACATTGGCCTGCGAACCGGTGGCCACCACCAGGTCGCAGGCGGCCATGAGCGCATAGGTAGCTGCCTTGCTAATGGGCGAAGGCAGCATTTGCACCAGGTCGCGCGGCGCGCCGATGCGGTCCAACTCGGCGTGGATGTATTCCAAGAGGCGCGCGCTGGTAGCCCAGCCCTTGGGCGAGGGCGCGACGATTACCGCGTTGCGGCCCTTAAGGGCGTTGATGATTTTGTTGGCCGGGGTGGCCGCCGGGTTGGTGGACGGCGTGATGGCGCAGACCACACCCACCGGGCGGGCGATTTCGGTAATGCCGTTGGCGTCGTCCTCACGGATCACGCCCACCGACTTGGCGCCCTGCAGGTCGCGCAGCAGGCCAAAAGTTTTGCGGTAGTTTTTGCGCACCTTATCGGGCACGTTGCCAATGCCGGTGTCGGCCACGGCCAGCTCGGCCAGCGCCTGGTTGCGCGCGGGCTCGATGATGGCCCAGCCGGCGGCGGCCACCAGCTCATCCACACGCGCTTGGTCGTATCCGTTGGCAATGTGCTGTGCGGCATGGGCGCGCGCGACCAGGGCCTGCACCACGGCCTGGGCCTCCAGGTCGGCGGGCTTGGGATTTGCGGTAGAACTTGCGTGCATGTCAATCAGCCCGGATATTGGCGTCTTTGGCCAGTTTGGCCCACTTGGGCAATTCAGCGGCAATTACCTTGCCCAGCGCCTCGGGCGTGCCGCCCACGGCTTCGGCGCCCTGCTCCAGCAACTGGGCGCGCACGGCGGGCTCGGCCAAGGCGGTGTTGAGCGCCTTGTTCAGCTTGTCAATGATGGCCTTGGGCGTTTTGGCCGGTACCAGCATGGCGTACCAGGAATCCACCTCAAAGTCGCTCACCCCCGCCTCCTGCATGGTGGGCACGTCGGGAAATGCCGCGCTGCGCTTGACCGTGGATACCGCCAGCGCCTTGAGCTTGCCCGCTTTCACAAACTGTGCCGCCGCCGGGATGGACACCCACAGCAAAGGCACCTGGCCGCCCATGACGTCGGTCACTGCCGGGCCGCCGCCGCGGTAGGGGATGTGCGTCATCTGCGTGCCGGTACGCAGCTTCATCAGCTCGCCCGCCAAATGACCAGGCGAGCCGTTGCCCACCGAGGCAAAAGAAAATTTGTCTGGCGCGGCCTTGGCCTGGGCCACCAGTTCAGCCACATTGCGCACTGGCACCGCAGGGTTGGCCGCCAGCAACTGCGGCAGCGAGGCCACCATGCCCACGGGCTCAAAGTCTTTCAGGGTATCAAAGGAGAGCTTGGGAAAGATGGCCGGATTGATGGTGTGCGAACTCAGGGTGAACAGCACGGTGTAACCGTCGGGCGCGGACTTGGCCACCACCTCGGTGCCCAGCGAGCCGCCTGCGCCACCTTTGTTGTCGATCACCACGTTTTGGCCCAGCGCGGCTTGCAAGCGCGCTTGCACAATGCGCGCCACCACGTCAGTGCCTCCGCCTGGCGGGTAGGGCACGACAAAGCGCACCGGCTTGTCCGGGTAGTTGGTTTGCGCAGATACAGCCATCGGGGCGAGCAGTGCCATGGCCGCAACGGCGCTAAGCGCCAGGCGCACGGTGTGGCGGCGGGTGGAAGTTGGGTTCATAGCTGTCTCCTTGTGGTTGTTGAGGCGGGCGACGATGCACTCGCTGGCTTGGGGGCGAACGCTGCGCTTGTACGAACGGCGCAGCCGTCCTGCGTTGTCTGTGGCGTGGTGCCTTCGCTTATTGTTTGGCTTGCACCCGCGCGGCCTGCGTTGCAGGCCTGGGCGGCTGACGCAGACAGGCCCAGGCTGCCACTGGCCTGCACAGCGCAGGCCCGAAGCTGCTGCGCCAGGGCGTGGGCCTGCGTCGGGTTACACCGCAGGGCGGGAACGCTCATGCCAATGGCTGCCACCACTTGCGCGCGGGCGTTCAATACCGCAGCACCCAGGCCGCACACGCCCAGGCGCCATTCCTGCGCGTTGTAGGCCCAGCCGCGCGTACGCGTTGCAGCTAAGTCTGCCTGCAGGTCTTGCAGGGTAGTGAGGGTATAGGGGGTGTGCGTTGGCAGACTGTCTCCCGCCAGGCCCAGCTGCGCGCGCAAGGCTGGGCCATCGAGCGCCATGGCCGCCAGCATGGCTTTTCCGGAGGCCGCGCAGTGCGCCGGCGCCCGCCCGCCTACGCGCGAATACGCCGCCACCGGCAAGGGGCTGTCAAATTTGTCCAGGTAGACGATGTCCGCGCCTTGCAAGACCGCCAGGTGAATCGTCTCGCCCGTGGCCTGCGCCAGGCCAGCCAAAAAAGGGTGCAGGCGGTCTTTGAGGTCGACGGCACCATCGACCAAACCGCCCAGCTCAAACAGCTTCAGGCTGGCAAAGTAACGGCTGTCATCCAAGCTTTGTAGCGCCCAGCCACACTGCACCAAGGTTTGCAAGGTGCGGTGCGCGTTGCTGCGGCCCAGCCCCAAGGCCTGCGCCACTTCTCCCAGGCGCGCGCCATCGCTTTGGCGCGCTAGCCAATCCAGTACCCCCAAGCCTTTGGCCAATGTGGTGTCCATAAATTTCTATTATTTAGAACTACGATTTGTATATCAGAACGATTATGCGCATTCCTGGAGTCTTGTCCCCCGGGGTAAACCCGGATACGGGCGCGCACGCTGCTGCCCCTGTGCCGCTTTCATGGTGGCATGGCAATTGCTGTCAAGCCTGCAGCCACCCCGCAAGCGACGCCTTTCGTCAGATTGTTGACACGCAGCGGGACGGCGGCGGCCCCAACTTTTGCCCTGGAGACATTCATGCCCGTTTTGAGCACGCGCGCTGCGCGACCCCACCCCCTGGCGCGCACCGCGGCGCTCGGCCTGGCCCTCTTGGTCGCATCCGGCTGGGCCAGTGCCGGCACGGCAAGCCCGCCACCCAGCCCATTTTCAGGTCTGAGCTCCAGCCACACCTACACGCCTGCCACCGGTGAGGCGCTGGGACGCATCGTCAGCAAAACCCTGCCCAACAGTCCTTTGAGCGCCGAAATCTTGGCACAGGCTTTTGTCAGCCTCAATCCGCAATCCTTCACCGACGGCGCCAGCAGCCGCACCTTGAGCACAGCCACACTCAAAGTACCCAACCACAACCAATTGGTGCAACTGGTGCTGGCCAAAAACGAGGCCGCGCGACCTGCCGTATTGGCGGCCGTAGCGGCGCAAGAAACATTGGCCAAGGCTGCACTGCTGCCCTCAAGCCTGCGGCTGACCGAAAAACGCGAAAACTGGGTGCGCTACGCGGGCGGCCCGGTGAATGCCACGCTCAATTTTGACGGCAGCGCCGACGAGCGCAAAGGCTGGATTCGCTACCTGGGCGCTGCCGTGCAACGTGCATTCGGGGCCACGGGGCTGGGCACCGACGCCCTGCGATGGGTGCATTACCCCCGCATGACGATCGCCAATGAGGCCACTGCCTTGGTTCCTGCTGCAGTGCTGGGTGCCGTGGCCTTGCCGGAGAGCAGCGTCGACACGCGCAACTGGGTGCGTTACACCGCGGGCCGCAGCTTTCCCAAGCAGCACTTCGCCCAGCTGTTCGACTGAGCGCCCGACGGCGCATGGCCTGCGCTTACCAGCAGCCGGTGCTGGTGCCGGTACGGACGCCCAACTGGTTGACGGTCATGGTGGCACAACTTGCATCTGCCGTAGCCTGGGTTCCGGCCGCGTCCGCTTGAAGCGTGAATGTCGATGCCGTGACCGTTGGCAGGGTGAAGCTGTACTTACCGCTCAAATCTGCCTGGCATTGCTGCACAGCAGACGTGGGCAATGTAGCGCCGGAATAACTCATATTGGTGGTGTAGTAGCGCTCCATAAACTGGGCCTGCTCCATCAGGCAGCCCTGCGCCACGTTGCGGCGCGATTTGGCCACGCTGCTTTGGTAGCCGGCCACAGCGATGCGCGCCAGCACGCCAACCACCACCACCACAATCATCAGCTCAATCAGGGTAAAGCCGCGCAGGGTGCGCCCACTAGCGAAGGAGGTGCGCGGCATCATGGCGCAACAATCTCACGCCAGGAGATGCGCCCGGAGCGCACCGTGTTGGGCGGAACTGGCTCGTTGCCTATGCCCTTCTGCGCGTTAACCAAGACGTAGTCGCCGACAACGCTTGGTGCACCAAAGCTGCCCAAATTAAAGTCAATCGAATCAGGCACTTTCGTAGCTCCACCGTAGGTGAACGTCTCGTTAAAACTTTTGTCGTTGTTCATATCAAAAAAAGAGGTGTCCAATCCGCCGCCGCGGTAGGCATCGACCGCGTTCAAATAACCTGCGCCGGATGTGTTGCAACCGCTGGACTGGGGAACCATGCTGCTCACCAAGGCAGTAGGTATCCAGCCGTCGCGCACCAGCACCGCGGTCACCACGCGCTCTGACGGTGAGGTGCCGTTGGTGAGCCAGTCCATGCGCCAGCCCTTTTTCCCCGCCATATCGCCGCTGGTGGGTTTGCCGAAACTGCGCACTGTCAGGCCTTCGATCGTTCCAGTTGCAGCCGTCTTGACCCCGGTCCCAGCATTGGTAATCGTATCAATGGTGCGCTCCATCAGGTCGGACCGAACGATAGTCGGAGGATAAGTGCCTTGTTCGATCAATCCATACAAAGTTTGGGCACTGCTGTCCAAGGCGTCGGACGCGGTAAGGGTGCTGCCGGTGCCAAAGAGCACGTACCATTTCTCCAGGATCGCCGCCAAATTTTCGGGAGGGTTGTAGCTGTAGCTCACCGTAAGGGGCGCGGTAATGTGCTGCACCGCGCCCGCGGCAGTGGTCGCCGTAAACATTTTGACCCCCGCGGTGGTTCCGGAGCTGCTGCCCGTCAGGCTGCGCAGGTCAAACCGCCACACATTGCCCAGGTAGTCTCCCGCATAGGCGTACTGCAATTTGCCAGAATCGCGCCGCAGGCTTGGCGTGGCCAGCCCGTTGGGAGAGGCTGCGCTGCCGGTGCTGGTGGTAAATTTTTGCAGCAACGAGCCGTCGGACAGTTTCACCACATACAGCACCGCTTGCTGGTTGGTACTGTTGTAGCCATTGCCAAACACCACCACCGGCGTACCGTCGGCCAGGTATTCGATCAGCGGTTGGCCGGTGAGGTAGCCCATGTCATTGTCACCAGAACCAAAATTTTCCCAGGCACTGGTGGGCGCAAACACACTGCTGCTGTTGAGCGCCACCCGCAAGCCAAACAAGCCTTTGCCACCACGCCCCAGCATGGCCACCAGGTAGTTGTTACCACTGGTTTTGGCCTTGTTGTCCGACATCGCAATATTGCCGTCGACGTAATAGCGGTGCGACCAATTGGCCGAACTCAAGGCAGAAAGATTGGGGATGAGCGCCGTAGGAATGTAGGCAAAGCGCTCCACGCCAGTGGCGCTGTCAAAGGCATGCAGCATGCCGTCGTTGGCGCCCACGTAGACCATTTTGGTGTCTTCTGAATAATAGGGCTCGGAGTTCACAATGCTGCCCAAAACGCTGGTGCGGTTACGGTAGCTTCCAGTGCCGCTGCTCATTTCGCCGCTGGGGTCGCCGCGCAAAAACTTCACCATGTCCTCGCTGGTCAGGTAGCTGCTGGTGTAACTGCTTGGCAGATTGCCATAAGTAAATGGCAGCAAAGGGTCTACACCGGCCGCTGTCGACGGATTTTTGAACCAGATATTTCGTTCGGTGGCCCGGGTCGCGGTGTGCAGCAAATAATCTGAGGCCTTCCAGGTGGACGTAAGGTTTTCCGCCTTGATAACCCGCGCGCTGGTGTCCAAGGGAGTGGCCAATAGCTCACCGCTACCGTTCTTGGCGTTGAACGTGGCGCGGTACACCTGGGTGTCGTTCTGCACTTGCTGGCTGCTGGTGGATACCGCGCCCACGGTGCCGGATCGATCCAACACGTTTTGAAACGCCGTCGCAAAGGCGGTGCGCAACTTGGCTGCGCTGGTGACCCGGGCGTAGGTATCTACCACCCAGGTGGCGGCGGTTGCGGCGGTAGGGGGTGAATCGTCATTCTTGTAGCCGCCCCATTTGGCAGCGTAATACAGCGGATCGCTCAGGTAGGCGGCGCTTGCGTTGCTGCTGTTGTCAAACGCAATCAACCTGCTACTGGTGGCTTGGCCGTTGTTGGAATCGCCCGGGTAAGGCATTTGCCCCCGGCATGCGGCGGGGGGCGGTGTGACATCGCAAGCGCCCGCCCACAAACCTGCGGGCACATTAAGAAAATAGCTGATGTAATTGTTGTTGTTATTGCCGTTGCCATTTCCATTGCAATACCCATTTCCATTGCCGTTTCCGTCTCCATAGCAGTCACTTTGCGCAACCAGATAGACACCGTCTTTTGTGGTGCCCGAAATAGTAAAGCCCATGTTTTGTGCCACACCACCCACCACATTGGCCAGGGGAGTGACCTTGACCGTAGTGGTCGTGGCAGTGGCGGTAATTTCGTACTTGGTCATCACATCCATCTCAAAGTCATTCCCCCAAGATGAATCTTCCCAATTGACGATGAATGTCAGAGAATAAGTTTTGGCCGTGGTGTCTACGGCCATTGACTGCACATAGCCACCCACCAGTTGGTTGGTGGGCTGGAAATCTTGCTTGGCATTGCTGATCGTGCCCGCATTGCTGCGGATGTTGTCAGAAATGCTGCGCGCAAAAGGCACGATGCTCACGCCGGACCACGGAATGGTAATTTTCATCAGCGGCGAATTCAGCGCAATGGCGTAGGTGTCGACGCCCGAAACGCTATTGCCCCCCAATTTGCGCAGAGTCTTCGAGCGACCGAAGTTGGCCACGGCAGCCGCATAAAAACTGCCCTGGCTGTTGGTCTCGTCCGGCGGTAAGCCGCGCACCTGACCCAAATTGTCCACCTTCTTTGCCGTGGGCGCATAGTTGCGGTCAGTGCCGGACTCTCCTATGAAATAGAACTTGCCGGTGATACCTTCTGCAGCGCCGATGGTGGTGGTCAGCGTCTCTACATTCAGGGCATTACTGTTGGCATCAGAAAAATTGTCGGTAAACGCAGCGGACTGGTAATAGCTGCCAGGCAACTGGTCCGAGTCGAACGACGGGTTGGTGCTGGAGATCACCATCGTGCTGGGTTTGGCACACCAATTGGTTGTGCTGTAGGGGTCTACCCAGCTAGGCTTGTCCAGACCCACCTTGTCGTCATCGGTTTTCGTGCCGTTGTCATACGCGCCCGTGGGTCCCGATTTTCCGGCAAAGTAGCGCAGGCTCTCGTACATCATTTCAGCCACCGGATTACCCCAATCACCGTAAATGCCCTGCTCCATTACCCGATTGCGCTGGGTATTGCCATTTTTATAGACGAAGTTTTCGAAATAGTTGTTAGGGATGCTTTGGTTGTTGAAATTGCGTATGCGAAGGTTGTTAATCTGCTTAACCAGTGAATTGGTCGGGTAAGCAAAAGTCCCGTTCGCGTTCACCTCGGCGGCAAAGGAGGAAATATTTTTGCGCAATCGCCCACCCGACATATTGGTGTCGTAGCTGCCGGTTAACAAACCAAAATCCATGCTGCCGTTTTCGCCATAGTCGTGCAAGACCCCTGTGGGCTTGTAGGTGGTGTAGCCACCACTGACATAGGCCTTGCAACCATTGGTGTAGCCGGTAGTGCACACGGACACACGCACCGTGTATTCGGACAATGTGCCCGCACCATAAGAAGTCACGTTAATGTCATTCCACAACTTCGGGTAGGCAATGTTGTTGAGTACCGGCCGCTGGGACGAGGCCCATTGCCATACCCGCTTGTCACTGTTGGTAATCACACGTATCAATGGCGGGTAGTCACTGCAGTCATTCAGGGTACTGCAGCTCTTGCCTTTGGGCGGATAGTCGTTACCCGAGTAGGAGTAATTTCCATTTTTCAGCGCATCGAGCGTGCTGGTGAGGTTGCCAAAGAAATGGCGCCTATCCGTCGAAGGTTGGGCCAAGGGCGTGTACTGGTTGATGTAATAGCCGTCCACCAAATAGCTGGTGTATTCCTTGGCCCAGGCGTGGCCGTCTTGCGGAATGTAGGCGCGGCGCAAAATGGTGCTGCCCGTGCCCGAAGCTGTGGTTGCAGTGTCCGTTTCCCGGTAGCCGCCGTACAAGACGATGCGCAAGGCGTCGATGCGGCTGGTGGTGACATAGTTCAGGAAATTACCACTCCAATAGCTGCTTTGGCCCGAGCTCACGCAAGGGCCTGGTACTTTCTTGCCGCCGACGATAGTGGGAACTGCAATCCCGTCATTTGGATCAGGCGGCGGCGCAAATAGCCCCCCGTTGCCGCTGCCGCTGTAGGCATAGCAGTAATACGGGTTGTAAAGCCCCAGGTATTCGAAGGTAGGTTTAAAGCGGAAATCGATAATTCCGTCGCCATCGAGGTCGCTGACATCGTCATACGCTGGGAAAAACAAGGTGTGGTCGCGCGACATGGTCAGCATCACCAATGGCGTGGCGCTTTGGCCGGCATTGACAGGATAGGTGGTCTCCGGCGAGTCGCCCAGCACACCGCCCGCGGCCGCCGGCGGGGCTTGCAAGACGGCTGCCGCCCAGGCCAGCGCTAAATAAACCCGGCCCAGGCGGCGCAAATGCATCAAAACACGTAGAAGCTGCATGGCAGTATTTCCTCGATTGCGCTAGCGCGGCAGCGCCAAGTAATAGGACTGCAACTGGACCGTTGCCCGCTGCGTACCCGGCTTGGTCCGCAC
>CANFWT010000087.1 GCA_947450895.1 Comamonadaceae bacterium
ACTTCGGCAGTGGCCAGCGCCGCTGCCCCGGCCAAAGGGGTGGCCAGGGGGGAAAACAGACAGGCGACCCACAGCAAGGCGGCGTTTGAGGGGTGTTTCCAAGTCGTGGTCATGGCGGGGTCCTGATGCGTTTGGCGCTTTGGCGCGCTTTACTTCGTATTTAACTAATTGCGTAATTAAGCAAATAATACACTAAAATCGGCGCTGCGGGCTGTGCAATGTCAGACGCCCAACGTAAAAACTGCGATCAAGGACGCAAAACCATGGAACACCTGCCCCCCGAAGCCCTGCAAGAGGTGGCTACCTACTTTCAGGCCCTTTCCGAGCCCACTCGGCTGCAGATCCTCAACATCCTGCGCGAGGGCGAGCGCAACGTAGGCGAGCTAGCGCAGATGTGCGGCTCCACCGCCGCCAATATCTCGCGCCACCTCAGTTTGCTGACCAAGCACGGCATGGTGCGCCGCGAAAGCCGGGGCACCAGCGCCTATTACTGCATTGCGGACGAGGCGGTCTATGCGCTGTGCGACCTGGTGTGCGGCAATATTGCGCGCCAGATGGAGCGCTCAAGCAAGGGGCGTGAGGCGTTCAGGCTGGAGAAATAAGGCCGCGCACTTCGCAAGGGCAGCGCATACCGCCAAGGGGCAGAACGTCTTCACAATTAGCACGCCCTTACGGGCCATCGCGCGGTACCAGTTCCGCATAGTTGGCCATGGTGGCGGGCGCCAATGGTTTGACCATCACCAATAGCTGGTGCACGACTCCACCCAGCACTTCACCGGCGCGAACCTTCACTTGCACAAAGCCCGACTTCTGCCAAAACCGCAGGGCTCGCGCATTCGACCCCACCACTCCCAGGCGCACATAACGGCCACCGTTTCGCAAGGCCCAGTCTTCCAGACTTGCGAGCCATTGCTGCGCCAATCCAGATCCATGGCGCTCAGTTGCCACGATAAACAAGCCAATGTGCCACACGCCCGGCGCCAGCAGGTCGGCAAGAACGTCCGCCACCGCCACAATTGCGCCATCCGGCTTGGCGCATGCAAGAAAGTATTTGCCGCCCAATGGCCAATCACTGGGGGGTAAAGCCAGGATATCTTCCAGCGCATCGCCAGCGTTCGCGGGACGCCCAGACACCAGCAGAAAATACGCCGGATTGGCCTCGTAAAAATCTTGCAATCTGGCAGCGTCGCCCGGCCCCAGGAGCGCACAACGCAGGCCCGTTTGCGGCGTTTGTGGCAGCGCGTCAATCATTGCACAAGCAAGGATTGACCCAACGCCAGCCGCAGCTCCTTCGCTATTGCGCCTGGAACCCGCTGGCCTTGATGATCTTGGCCCAGGTTTGCGAATAGGCGTGCTCGCGGCTGGCGAGTTGTTGCGCGCTCATCATGCCCACGCTCAAGCCCATATTGGTCAGCGCATCGCGCACCTCGGGCAGGGCCAGCACTTTGGCCAGCGCGTCCGAGAACTTGTCGATGGCGGCCTTGGGCGTGCCTGCCGGGGCAAAAAAGCCGTAGTAAGGCACGTCCTCAAAACCGGCCAGGCCCAGCTCGGCAAAGGTCGGCACGTCGGGCAATACGGCCTGGCGCGCGCCGCCGAGTACCGCCACAATGCGCACCTTGCCCGCTTTGTGGTTCTCGATGAAGTCGGGTACCGAAGCTACGCCCGCGCCAATCTGGTTGCCCAGCATGTCGGCCATCATGGGTGCGCTGCCGCGGTAGGGTACGACTTGCAAATCAGCACCGTATTTCTGGCCAATCACCTTGACCAAAAACTCAGGCACCGAGGCTGGCGCCGGAATGCCAACTGCCGCCTTGCCCGCGCCCTGATTGCGCACCCAAGCCACGTAGTCGTTCACCGACTTGGCCGGGGTTGCGCCCGACACGGCCAAGGCGTTGACAAAAGTGGCAAACCCGGCAACGGCCACAAAGTCGTGCGCTGGATCGAAGCCCGGCGCCTTCATCACCAAGGGCAGGATGGAGATGGTGTGGTCGTGCGACAAAAACACGGTATTTCCGTCGGGCACTGCCGCTTTCAAGGCTTGCGCCGCAATCAGGCCACCGGCACCGGCGCGGTTTTCCACCACCACCGGTACGCCGAGCTGGTCTTTGAGCTTGTCGGCCAGAATGCGTGCAATCGCGTCGGTACCGCCACCGGGCGGAAAGCCGACCAAGACCTTGACGGGGCCGGTTTGGGCCATAAGGCCTCCAGCGGCCAGGCCCGCCAAGAGCGCAACCGCCAGACGCAGCGATTGGCGCCGAGCGGCATCGAAAAACTTCCCCATGGCAAAGCTCCTTGAAACGACAACCCTACAAAATTAAAACAAGCCTACCACCTTGCCATGGGCGTCGATGTCAATGTGCTCGGACGAAGGCACCTTGGGCAGGCCAGGCATGGTCATGATGTCGCCGCAGACCATGACCACAAACTCGGCGCCAGCGGCCAGGCGCACCTCGCGCACATTGACCACGTGGCCGCTGGGCGCCCCGCGCTGGGTCGGGTCGGTGGAAAAGGAATATTGCGTCTTGGCCACACACACCGGATAGTGGCCATAGCCCGCGTCCTGCAGGCGCTGGATCTCGGCGCACACTTTGGCATCGGCCGTGATGTCGCTGGCGCCATAGATCTTGGTCGCCACCGCCTTCATCTTGTCCCATAAGGGCAGGTCGTCCTCGTAGACGAAGCGAAAGCCTTCGTTCTTCTTCGACGCCAACTCCACCACAGTGCGGGCCACGGCTTCAGCGCCTGCGCCGCCCTCGGCCCAGTGGCGGGCAGAAAGCACCGGCACCTGTAAATGCGCCAGCTTGCTTTGCAGCAACTCCAGTTCGGCAGCGGTATCAAAGGTGAAATGGTTCATGGACACCACGCAGGGCAGACCGTAGTGGGTGCGTATGTTGTGCACGTGGCGCTCGAGGTTGGCGATGCCTTGTTCCAAAGCGCCCAGGTTTTCCTGGTTGAGCTCTTTAAGGCCGCAGCCACCGTGGAATTTGAGCGCCCGGATGGTGCCCACCAGTACCACCGCCGAGGGCCGCAGCCCGGATTTGCGGCACTTGATGTCAACAAACTTTTCCGCCCCTAAGTCGGCGCCAAAGCCGGCTTCGGTGACCACATAGTCGGCCAGCTTGAGCGCCATCTTGGTTGCCAGCACCGAGTTGCAGCCATGGGCAATATTGGCAAACGGGCCGCCGTGGATGAAGGCCGGGTTGTTCTCCAGCGTTTGCACCAGGTTGGGCTTGAGCGCCTCGCGCAGCAGCACCGTCATCGCGCCGTGGGCGTTGAGGTCGCGCGCCCGCACCGGATTGCGTGCGGTGGTGTAGCCAATCACGATATTGCCCAGGCGCTCCTTGAGGTCAGCCAGGCTGGTGGCCAGGCAAAAAATGGCCATCACTTCGGACGCCACCACGATGTCAAAGCCGTCCTGGCGCGGGTAGCCATTGCCCGGGCCGCCCAGCGACACGGTGATGTCGCGCAGCGCCCGGTCGTTCATGTCCATCACCCGTTTCCAGGTAACACGGCGCACGTCAATGCCCAGCGCATTGCCGTGGTGGATGTGGTTGTCAATCAGCGCGGCCAGCAGGTTGTTGGCCAGGGCGATGGCGTTGAAGTCGCCGGTGAAGTGCAGGTTGATATCTTCCATCGGCACCACCTGCGCGCGGCCGCCGCCAGCGGCGCCCCCCTTCATGCCAAACACCGGCCCCAGGCTGGGTTCGCGCAGGCAAATGATGGTCTTTTTGCCAATGCGATTGAGCGCATCCCCCAAACCGACGGTAGTAGTGGTCTTGCCCTCGCCCGCCGGGGTGGGGCTGATGGCGGACACCAAGATCAACTTGCCATCGGGCCTATCCGCCAGGCTCTGGGCGTAATCGAGTGAGATTTTGGCCTTGTAGCGGCCGTACATATCAACCGCGTCGTCCGGTATGCCCAGCCCCTGGGCGATTTGGCTGATGGGCGACAGGTGCGCCGCTTGGGCGATTTCGATATCTGACAGCATACTTTCTCCAATTAATAAGCCCAAGGGCATTCCATATTGCCCCGGGACACTCCTGGCCCGTGAGCGGGTAAACACCAGTAATCGATCCGCAAGCGTGCGCGTACGGCGCCGCGCCTAGCGAAAGCGCCCGGGCGCAAAAGGCACCAAGTTTATTGCCGGCGTGCGCCCCGCTACCAAGTCCGCCACCAAGCTACCCGTCACGCCGCCCAGCGTCAGCCCAATATGCTGGTGACCAAAGGCGTAGACCACGCGCTCACAGGCGCGCGAGCGCCCGATCACTGGCAGGCCATCAGGCAAGGTGGGGCGGAACCCCAACCATGGCTCGGTGGCTGCGGGCAAACCCGGCAAGGCGCGCTGCGACGAATGCTCCAGCAATTGGAGTAATCCGGCGTGTTTTTCTGGCTTGAGGCCAGCGAGTTCCACGCTGCCGGCCACGCGAATGCCGCGCGCCATAGGCGTCATGTAGAAGCCGCGTTCAGCCCAACCCACGGGGCGCGAGATCCGGCTGCTACTGCCCGGATACAGCAAATGGTAGCCGCGCTCCGTATCCAGCGGAAGAAAGTCACCGCACTGCGCGGCCAAGGGGCGCGAATGGGCGCCTGCGCACAAGGCCACATGGTCATGGGCCTGTGCGCCGCCGGCGCATTCAACCTCTACCTCGTGCGCTCTGGGGCGCAGGGTGCTAACAACACTTTGCACCACGCGCAAACCTTGCTGCTGCAGACTGGCTTGTAAGGCCCGCAAAAAGCCGGCCGGATCGGACAAGTGCCAGGAGCCGCGAAACAGCACGCCACGCTCAAAGATCGGACTCAAATTGGGCTCTAGCGCTTGCACCGCGTCACGCTCCAGTACATCGAGCTTCACTCCCAGCGTCTGGCGCAGCGCCAGATCGGCCTGCGACTGCGCAAACGCCTTGGCGCTGGAATACAAATACAGGCATTCACGCGGCCGCACAAACTGCGCCAAACCTGGCGTCTGCAGCATGGCGTCATACCCGGCCTGCGCGCGGCCCAGCAATTGCGCAAGCGCTCTGGAGGTTTGCTCCGAACGCAGCGCCGTTGAATGCAACAAGAAACGCACCAGCCAGGGCGCTAGCTGCGGCAAATAGCCCAGACGCAGCCGAAACGGGCTGCGCGCGTCCAGCAAAAAATGGGGAATATCACGAAACACCGACGGGTTGTTAACCGGTATGCAGGCGTAGGTGGCAAAAGTGCCAGCGTTGCCAAACGAGGCGCCACCAGCAGGCCCCGCCGGGTCGTACAGGGTGACGACGTGGCCCTCGCGCATCAAATGCCAGGCGGTGGATAAACCCACAAAACCCGCGCCGATTACTGCAATATGTGCCATGGTGATAGTTCCGAGTTTGCCGCAAGCAATCGGCACGATTGATGTCAATGAAGTAGCGCAATACTGCACCGGCCCCGCAATAAAGGCCGGGGCTCCAAAGTCGCCGGATTCACTTGCCATAATGGCGATAAGTTAAATGCCGGAACCGGTTTTCGGCGCCTGAATTTTAGAGAACTCTCACCCCTATCATGCTCACAGCAAAATCTCTGCGATTTATCTTTGCCCTGTGCCTGCCCTTGTTACTGGTCGGCTGCGCCTTAAGTCCTGCCAGTATCGACGCCCGCAATGCCAGCGACGTGCTGCTGGAGCGGCAACTGGCCGCAGTTGAATCGGGCTTGGAAAAACTTCCCAAAGGCGAAAGGGCCTTGGTGTACCTGGGTTCTGCGCAGCATTCACAGTCTCTCGCATTCCAGCGCGATGTACTGCTGTTAGAAAAGCGTCTCAAGTCCATCCATCCCAAGCTTCAAAGCATCATTTTGAGCAACCAAGAGTCATCTACGCTGACGTATCCGTTTGCCACACTGGAAACGCTGGGTGAGGCATTCAAGCGCATTTCCAAATGGTCGCAGACGTATCCACTGACCCTGGTGGTCCTTGTTTCCACCCACGGCAATGTCGATGTACTGAGCACAAATATTGCCAATACCTATTTCTCGCCGGTGAGGTCCCGCAATCTGCGCGCCTGGCTCAATGAACTCGGCGACACCCCCTCGACCGTAATTTTGTCAGCCTGCTATTCGGGCTCTTTTTTACCCATCATCAGTGAACCACACCGCATCGTTCTCACGGCGGCAGCTGCAACCCGCAACTCGTTCGGGTGCGCCTATGGCTCGGAAAACACGTATTTCATTAGCGCATTGTTTGGAGAGGACTTTGATCCGGGAAAAACATGGAAAGCAAATTTCGATACCGCACTCTCCACCATTGAAAAGCGCGAGCAGGCTTTGCACGTGGCACTTCCATCGAACCCACAACGCTTCATTCCAGAAAGTTTCGAGAACAAATCCATTGCTGAGCTGCTAAAACCCTGACGTTCGAGCGTGCCCGCGACTGCAACTTAATGGAAATCTCGGCTGCCTGGCGCCAGGTCGCCCAGCAGGTGCGTCAGGTCCACCAGCCGTTTGGCCACCAAGTGGCGCACTTGGCCGCCGCTGTCGGCGTCACGCTGCCACACGCCATACACCGCCAGCAGGCGGGCGCGGTACAGCGCGGGGCGAAAGGCCTCTTTCACCGCCTTCCAGACGATGACGTTGACGTGGCCGGTCTCGTCCTCCAGCGTCACAAACATCACGCCCCGGGCGGTGTGCGGCTGCTGGCGCATGGTGACGATGCCGCAGGCGCGTGCCAGGCGCCCGTGCGGAAAGTCGCGCATCTGTGCGGCGCTGAGCAGCTTTTGTGCGGCCAGTTGCGGGCGCAAAAAAGCCACCGGGTGGCGGCGCAAGCTAAGACCCGTGGCGGCGTAGTCAAACGCCACCTCTTCACCCTCCCAGGCGGCAGGAAGCGCTAGCGCTTCCTCGACCACCGGGACGCCGCGAAACAGCGCTGGCGCGGCGTGCAGTGCTGATGCGTCCCACACCTGCTGGCGGCGGTGGCCACTCAGGCTGGTGAGCGCGTCGGCACTGGCCAAAGCCTTCAGGTCGCCCGCGTCCAGGTCGCAGCGGTGCGCCAGGTCGCAGCGGTGCGCCAGGTCGTGCGTGCTGGCAAATGGCGCGCAGGCCCGCTCCTGCGCAATGCGCTGCGCCACCTCCTGGCGCAGCCCGCTGACCATGCGCAGGCCCAGGCGGATGGCGGGATGGGGCCGGTCGGGGGCACTCGGTGTTGGCGCACCAACACCCTTTTCGGCGCTGCAAGCAACGGGCGGCGGCCCAAGGGGGGGCGGATCCTGATTCAGGACAGTCATGCCGCCGGGGTGGGTGGTGCTGTGCGATATCGGGCTCTGCCCCCCCTTGGGTTGATGCACGTTGCGCTCTGGGGGTGGAGTGGCTTGTACTTGGGCGCGCGGGCTTGTTTGCGCGTGGCCGCAATTGGGGTCAGAGCCCGATTTCGTTATACACCGCGCGCTCCGGTCAGGCTGCTGTCCTGAATCGGGATCTGACCCCAATTGCTCTAAGGTGCAATCCCAGTTGCTGTGGCTGACGTCCACGGGGCGCACGATGACGCCGTGGCGGCGGGCGTCTTGGACGAGTTGGCTGGGGGCGTAAAAGCCCAGGGGTTGGCTGTTGAGCATGGCGGCTAAAAAGCAGGCGCTCTCGTGGCGTTTGAGCCAGCAGCTCACGTAGACCAAGAGCGCAAAGCTGGCGGCGTGGCTTTCAGGAAAGCCGTATTCGCCAAAGCCTTCAATCTGCTGGAAGAGGCCGTCGGCAAACTCTTGCGTGTAGCCGTTGGCCACCATGGCGCCCACCAGGCGGTCGTAAAAATGGTGGACGCCGCCCTTGCGCTTCCAGGCGGCCATGGAGCGGCGCAGGCTGTCGGCTTCACCACCGCTAAAGTTGGCTGCCGCCATGGCGATTTGCATGACCTGTTCCTGAAAAATCGGCACGCCCAGGGTGCGTTTGAGCACTTCTTCGAGCGCCGGGCTGGCGTATTGCACCGCGCCGGGGTTGGCGCGCGCCTGCAAATACGGGTGCACCATGCCGCCCTGGATGGGGCCGGGGCGCACGATGGCCACTTGCACCACCAGGTCGTAAAAGCAACGCGGTTTGAGGCGTGGCAGCATGCTCATTTGCGCGCGGCTCTCGATCTGGAACACGCCCACCGTGTCCGCCTGGCAAATCATGTCGTAGGTGGCCGCGTCTTCGGCCGGAATGTCTTGCATGCGCAGCGGCATGCCGCGCCACTGGCCCACCAAGTCCAGGCAGCGGTGGATGGCGCTGAGCATGCCCAGGGCCAGCACGTCCACTTTCAAAAGGCCCACGGCGTCCAGGTCGTCCTTGTCCCACTGGACGATGCTGCGATCGGGCATGGCGGCGTTTTCTACCGGCACGATGCGCGTGAGCGGCCCCTGCGTGAGCACGAAGCCGCCCACGTGCTGGCTCAGGTGGCGTGGAAAGCGTTGCAACTGAGTGGCCAGATCCAGCCACTGCTGTAGGCGGCGCGGCGATGGGATGGCGAAACCGCTTTGCGCGTCGGGCGCCTGGGTGGCCGGGCGCGTGCTTGAATTTTCTCCGGCCAAAGCCTGGGCGCCAGATCGCTCTGATGCGTTTTCCCCGACGTGAGCCTGGGTAGCAGAGCGCTCTGGTGCGTTTTCCCCGGCGTGAGCCTGGGTGGCAGAGCGCTCAGCGTAGGTAAAGGAGGAGCCCGCGCAGCGGGCGGGGGACACGGAGCTGAGCGCTCTGCCATCCAGGCGCCCTCCCTCCGCAAAACCCGCAGCCCCAGCGACCCGCTCAATCGCCGCCTCCAGCCGCTCGGCCAACACGGTGCGGCTGTACATGCCGGGGTGTTCCTTGGACATGGCGGTAATCAGGGCCTCAGGAATGTGCAGCGCGCGCCCCACGTCGCGCAACGCGCTGCGCGGACGGTAGCTGGTGACCACGGCCGTAATCGCAGCCCGCTCGCGCCCGTACTTGGCATAGATGTACTGGATGACTTCTTCGCGCCGCTGGTGCTCAAAGTCCACGTCAATATCGGGCGGCTCGTCGCGCTCGCGGCTGATAAAGCGCTCAAACAACACGCTGGTGCGCGAGGGGTCCACCTCGGTCACGCCCAGGCAGTAGCACACCGCCGAATTGGCCGCCGACCCGCGCCCCTGGCACAAAATGCCCTGGCTGCGCGCAAACCGCACGATGTCGTGCACCGTCAAGAAATACATCTCGTACTTCAGCTCGGCAATCAGAGCTAGTTCATGCTCCACCTGGGTTTGTACGCTCGTGGGCACGCCACCCGGGTAGCGCACCGCCGCGCCTTCTTGGGTGTACTGGCGCAGGGTTTGCGCCGGGGTTTGGCCGGGCAGCACGGCTTCGAGCGGGTAGTGGTAGCGCAAGCTATCGAGCGAAAACTTGCAGCGACTGGCAATCTCTAGCGTATGCGCCAGCGGTGCCGCATCAAACAAGGTACCCAGGCGCGCGCGGCTGCGCAGATGACGCTCGGCGTTGGGCTGTAGCGCCCGCCCGCATTGCGCCACCGGCAGGCCCTGGCCTATGGCAGTCAACACGTCATGCAAAGGCTTGCGCGAGCGCAGATGTATGCGCACCCCGCCGGTAGCCACTAGCGGCAAGCCGGTGAATTTCGCAATTTGCTGCAGCCGCAAGCTGTGCAAGCTGTCCTGTACGTCCAGGCTGCGCGACAAGCCCAGCCAGACGGCGGTGCCGTAGCGCGCCTTGGCGGACGCGCCTATAGCGCAAGCTTGTTCAATGGGCAAGTTGGGGGGTAGCAGCAAGACAATTTCGTTGTCATCCAGCGCAGGCCAAACGTTAAACCCCCCTGCATCCACGCCTGTCTTCGGCTGCCAGCCGAGCGCATACTGCCCCTTGGGCGCGGCGCGACGGGCGCTGGTGATGAATTCGCACAGATTGCCCCAGCCCTGCAGGTCGTGGGCCAGGGCGATAAAACGAAATAGTTCTTCTGGCGCTCGGTTCACCTCTGCGCGCGCTTGCGCGGGTGCCGACACACCAAACTCGGCACCCGGCAGCAGCTGCAGGCCTAAGCGCCTGGCCTCTAAGTGGGCGCGCACCATGCCAGCAACGGAACACTCGTCCGTCAACGCCAAGGCCGCATAGCCCAACGCGTGTGCACGCTGCACAAGCTCTTCGGGCAAAGAAGCGCTACGCTGAAAGCTAAAGGCAGAAAGGCAATGCAACTCAGCGTATTCGGGCGAGGGGGCGGCTTTCATGCGAAATAAAGCAACAAACCGACGCCCTTCAAGGGAAACGCTGGTGTTAGCTATTTACACTGTTTAAATACACAGTATATTGGCCTGAGAGGTGAACTTCAGAAGAAGTGAGCATGCCTTGCACGAACTGCTGCGTAAACAAACACACAAAGGCAGCGCAGAGCGTCAACTCGAGACGACGTCGCCCGCAGGCTCATGGTCAGTCGGCGCCTTGACCGCGCCGCTGATTCAGGCATGCGGCTGCCAGCGGTGTTGAGTTGCCCCCAATCGCCGGACGCATACCTATCTCAACCCATTCGCAGTCCTTCAAGGTGGTGTGGCTGGTTGGTAATCCCCCCGATAAACCAAAGGTCCGAGAAGTAGAATTTTCCAAGAAGGAAGTTCTACGTGAAGAAGTCAAGATTTACCGACAGCCTGTTGAATGCCACCCAGAATTGACCCCTTAGAGGCGATTTTTTTCATCCAAATTTGACCCCTGTTAGAAGCCCTGTGCGTTCGAAGTTATGCACAGGAGACAACAGGAGTGATCAAAGTGGGAACCTTGGC
>CANFWT010000088.1 GCA_947450895.1 Comamonadaceae bacterium
CGCTACGAAAAGCTCTTGACCAGCAACGAAATTTTGACGCTGATCACCGCCTTGGGCACCGGCATCGGCAAGGCCGGCGGCACCACGGGCAACGACGACTTCAACGTCGCCAAGCTGCGCTACCACCGCATCATCATCATGACCGACGCCGACGTAGACGGCGCGCACATCCGCACGCTGCTGCTCACCTTCTTTTACCGCCAGATGCCCGAGCTGGTGGAGCGTGGCCACATCTACATTGCGCAGCCGCCGCTCTACAAGGTCAAGGCCGGTAAAGAGGAGCTGTATTTGCAAGGCGCGGGCGACCTGGACAATTTCTTGCTGCGCATTGCGCTGGTCAACGCCTCGGTGTTTACCGGTGGTGCGAATGGCAGCACCATTGCGGGCGATACCCTGACCGAGCTGGCGCGCAAGCACCAGGTGGCCCAGGCGGTGATCGCACGCTTGAAGAACTTCATGGACGCCGAAGCCCTGCGCTCGGTGGCCGACGGTGTGGCGCTGAACCTGGACACGGTGGCGGACGCCGAAGTGTCTGCCGCCGCGCTGCAAGCCAGGTTGCCCGATGCGGAAGTGGCGGGCGAATTTGACGTACGCACCGACAAGCCAATTTTGCGCATCAGCCGCCGCCACCACGGCAATGTGAAAAGCAGCGTGCTAACGCAAGACTTTGTGCACGGCGCCGACTACGCCGCGCTGGCCGAGGCCGCCAACACCTTCAAGGGCTTGCTGTCAGATGGCGCGCGCGTGATGCGCGGCGAGGGCGAACGCAAAAAAGAAGAAAAAGTGAGCGACTTCCGCCAAGCCATGGCCTGGCTGATCGCCCAGGCCGAAAGCGCCACCGCGCGCCAGCGCTACAAAGGTCTGGGCGAAATGAACCCCGCCCAGCTCTGGGAAACCACCATGGACCCCACGGTACGCCGACTGCTCAAAGTGCAGATCGACGACGCCATTGAGGCCGACCGCGTGTTCACCATGCTGATGGGCGACGACGTGGAGCCCCGGCGCGAGTTCATTGAGACCAATGCGCTGCGGGCGGGGAATATTGATATTTGAAAGTGACTGTTCCCAACGTTGCTTGTGTGCCGCCCTTGCGCCGCCTTCGCGACCTCGAAGCTCCGCCCGGCCTTCCATTGTTGGGCCATGCGCTGGAATTTCGCTCGGCGGCCTTGCATTTGAAACTGGAGAAATGGGCACGCATCTACGGGCCCTATTACCGGCTGCGCGTACCGGGGCGCGACCTACTGGTGGTAAGCGACCATGTGACTGTCGCCAAGGTGCTACGCGACCGGCCCTCTGGCTTTAGCCGCACCGCGCGACTGCGCGAGATTGGGCAGGAGATGGGCCTGCAGCCCGGCGTGTTCAGCGCCGAGGGCGAAGACTGGCTGCGCCAGCGCCGCATGGTGATGGCGGGGTTTGACCCCGCCCATGTGCGCCGCTATTTTCCGGCGCTGGTGCAGGTGGCGCAGCGTCTGTGCAAGCGCTGGGAGCGGGCCGCGCACAAGCCCACGCCCATCGATTTGCAAAACGACTTGATGCGCTACACCGTGGACACCATTGCCGGCCTGGCCTTTGGCGCAAACGTGGACACATTGGGCTCAGACGCGGACGTGATTCAGCAGCACCTGGACAAGGTATTTCCGGCCTTGTTTCGACGCATTACCGCGCCGCTGCCGCTGTGGCGCGTGCTGCCATCCGCGGCGGACCGCGCCCTGGTGCGCAGCATGGTGGAAGTCAACCGCGCGGTGGACGGCTTTATCGCGCAAGCGCGTGCACGCATGCAACACGATCCGCACCTGCGCACGCACCCCAGCAATGTGCTGGAAGCCATGATTGCCCAGGCTGACCAACCCGGCAGCGGTTTGAGCGATGCCCAGGTGGCAGGCAACGTAATGACCATGCTGCTGGCGGGCGAAGACACCACGGCCAACACCATTGCGTGGCTGATTTATTTGCTGTGGACGCACCCCGAAGCCCTGCAACAGGCCAAAGACGAGATCGGCACCCATGTGCGCGACACCCATAGCCCTGGCATGGACGAAATGGACAAGCTGCCTTACCTGGAGGCCTGCATCCACGAGACCATGCGTCTCAAACCCGTGGGGCCGCAGCTACCGCTGCAAGCCAACCGCGACATTGCGGTGGGCGATGTGCAAGTACCCAAAGGCACCATCGTCATCAGCCTGCTGCGCAGCGACACCTTGCGCGAAGACCTGGTGGACCAGGCGCACGCATTTCGCCCCGAGCGCTGGCTGCAAGCGCACAACCCGGCCAAACGCATGTCCACCCCGTTTGGCGCAGGTCCCCGCATCTGCCCAGGTCGCTATTTGGCGCTTCTGGAAATGAAAATTGCCATGACGGTTCTGCTAGGGCAGTTTGACATCACCCACGTAGGCACTGCCGATGGATCGCCGCCGCAAGAGCGGCTGTCGTTTGCCATGATGCCAGTGGGCTTGTTGGCATGCGTGCGAAGTAAGCCACGCAAACCCAAGGCAGGCTAGGCCCTGCCCACCATCCCCAAAGAAATCATTGACCCCGTGCCATGATGGTCACGTCAATGTCCGCTGGTCTCAACCCGTGCGGGTATGCGCCAATCTCATCGGTGCCTCATCCCTTATACCGGGTGGGTTGCACAGCCCATCTATAGTTGGCCTTGGCCAGGCTTGGAATGCACGCTGCGGCCGTTTGCCTGTTTCCTGTTTCCTGTTTCCTGTTTTCATTTTTACAAGTTCGCCCATGAGCACCACCATCTACGCCGCCCGCACCATCCTCACCATGAACCCCATGCAGCCGCAGGCCACGCACGTGGCGGTGCGCGACGGGCGCATTTTGGGCGTGGGCGACCTGGCTACGCTGGCACTGTGGGGCCCGTACACGCTGGACACCCGCTTTGCCGACAAGGTGCTGATGCCCGGCCTGGTGGAGGGCCACTGCCACCTCAAGGAAGGCAGCATGTGGGACATGCACTACCTGGGCTGGTTTGACCGGCGCGACCCGCAGGGCAAGGTCTGGCACGGGCTGCGATCCATGGAGGCGGTGGTCAACCGCTTGGCGGCGATTGACGCGCAAATGCGCGCCGAGGGTGCCAGCCCCACCGAGCCGCTGATCGCCTGGGGATTCGACCCGATTTACTTTGGCGGCGAACGCATGACGGTGGAGCACCTGGACCGCGCCAGCAGCGCGCGCCCCATCGTGATAGCCCACGCCAACGGCCACCTGATGAACGTGAACACACCCATGCTCACGCTAGCGGGCATTGACGCGGACAACGAGGTCGAAGGCGTCATCAAGTTCGCCAGCGGCGCGCTGGCGGGCCAGCCCACGGGCGAGCTGCAAGAACCCGCCGCCATGTTTTTGGTCATCCGCAAAGTGGGCGACGCAGGGCTGCTCTCGCCCATGACGGTAGAAGGCGTGAAGTCCTTTGCCGCGCTGGCCTGCATGCAGGGCGTGACCACCGCCACCGACCTGGTCAACAAACTCACCGACGCCGATTGCCAGACCCTGGAAACAGCGCTGGCGCAAGACGACTGCGGCGTGCGCATCTTGCCCGCGTTTCAGGCCTTTCATGGCACGCACGGCGCGGCACTGGGCGCGGCCCATGTGCAGTCCCTGGTGGCGCGCAACACCGACCGCCTGCGCTATGGCCTGGTAAAGATGATGCTGGACGGCTCCATCCAGGGCTTTAGCGCCCGGCTGCGCTGGCCGGGCTATTTCAACGGCGCGCCCAACGGCATTTGGGTGACGGCCCCCGCGCAGTACGAGGCCGACTTTGAAACCTACCACCGCGCGGGCCTGCTGGTGCACACCCACACCAACGGCGACGAGGCCAGCGAGGTGGCCGTCAACGCCATTGAGCGCGTGCTGACCCGCGCGCCGCGCGCCGACCACCGCCACACCTTGCAGCACGCGCAAATGGTGGACGCGCCGCTGTTTCGCCGCATGGCCGCGCTGGGCCTGTGCGCCAATTTGTTTGCCAACCACCTGTGGTACTGGGGCGACCAGCACTATGAGATGACCATGGGCCCGGACCGCGCCCACCGGCTCGACGGCTGCGCCAGCGCCCTGGCCGCCGGGGTGAACCTGGCCATCCATTCCGACGCGCCGGTCACGCCGCTGGGGCCGCTGTTTACCGCCTGGTGCGCGGTCAACCGCGTCACGCCCCAAGGCCGCGTGCTGGGCGAAGCCGAGCGCATCAGCGTGGAACAGGCGCTGCGCGCCATCACCCTGGGCGCGGCCTGGACGCTCAAGCTGGACCACGAGATTGGCAGCATCGAATGCGGCAAGCGCGCCGACTTTTGCGTGCTGGACGACGACCCGCTGGCCGTGGAGCCGATGCGCCTGAAAGACATTGCCGTGTGGGGCACGGTGCTCTCGGGCCAGGTGTTTCAAGCCCGTGGCGCCTGAGGGCGCGCGCCAGACGGCTGCAACCACGGCGCAAGCGGGGGCCACACCCCAACGCCTGCCACTGTCCGTGATTGGCGGCTTTTTGGGCGCGGGCAAAACCACGCTGCTGCAGCACTGGCTGCAGCACGCCGCAGGCCAGCGCCTGGCAATTTTGGTGAACGACTTTGGCGCGCTCAACCTGGACGCCAGCCTGATTGCTACGCAGAGCGGCAACACCTTTGCGCTGACCAATGGCTGCGTGTGCTGCCAAATCGGCGACGACATGGGCCGCGCCCTGGGCCAGGTGCTGGACCGCGCCCACGACTTTGACGGCGTGGTGATTGAGGCCAGCGGCGTGTCCGACCCCTGGCGCATTGCGCAAATGGGCCGCGCCGACCCCGGGCTGTGCTTGGACGGCGTCATCGTGGTGCTGGACGCCAGCTGCGCCCTGGCCCAAGCCCAGG
Source organism: Comamonadaceae bacterium (assembly GCA_947450895.1). Classification (GTDB taxonomy): domain Bacteria; phylum Pseudomonadota; class Gammaproteobacteria; order Burkholderiales; family Burkholderiaceae_C; genus Allorhodoferax. Next base: position 4,845 of record CANFWT010000088.1, read on the forward strand.
ACCCGCTGCTGGCCGACACCCTGCTGCGCCAGGTGCGCGCCGCCGACCAGCTGGTGCTCAACCACGCCGACGAGGCCAGCGCCACACAACTGCAAGCCCTGAGCGACTGGCTGGAGGGCGTGGCACCCGGCGTGGCCCAGTGGCCCACCAGCCGCGCGCAAGTGCCGCTGGCGGTGCTGAGCAGCGCCGCACTGACCGACGCGCCGCGCTGGACCGCGCGCCACGCGGCGCCGGGACCGCTGGTCACCGGGTCGCCCACTCCAGCCGCCACGGCACACGCCGCGTCGCAACCAGCACCCCAGCACGCCCAGCAGTTCGCTAGCTGGTCCTGCCAGCCGCAGCGCCGCTTTGCAAGCAGTGCGCTCCAGGCCTGGCTCAAAGCCCCGCCACGCGGTCTGCTACGCTTGAAAGGTTGGGTCCTGAGTGACCAGGCGCCAGGGCAGTGGCTGGAAGTGCAATTCGCCGGGCGCCAGGGCAGCGTGCGCAAATGCGCAGCGCCAGCGGATGGGGCGGCGCTGGTGGCCATCGGGCTGGCGCAGCAGTTGCCCAGGCAAGAACTCGACGCTTTTTTTGGAGAACCCTGACATGGCAAACAAGATCACCATCCTCGACGGTGGCATGGGCCGCGAACTCAAACGCATGGGCGCGCCGTTTCAGCAGCCCGAGTGGTCGGCGCTGGCGCTGCTGGAGGGGCCGCAGTTTGTGCGCCAGGCGCACGACGCCTTTGTGCAGGGCGGGGCGCAGCTCATCACCACCAACAGCTATGCGGTGGTGCCGTTTCACATCGGCCAAGAACGCTTTGACGCCCAGGGTGTGGCGCTGGCCCGACTCTCTGGCGAACTGGCCCGCGCCAGCGCCGATGCCGCGCCCCACAAGGTGACGGTGGCGGGATCGCTGCCCCCGGCGCTGGGCTCCTACCGGCCCGATTTGTTTGAGCACGCGGCCTCGGTGCGCATTCACCAGGCGCTGATCGAGGGCCTGGACGCCACGGTAGACGTCTGGCTGGCCGAGACGCAAAGCTCGATTGCCGAAATCCGCGCGGTGCACGCCGCCCTGAAAGGCAACCCCAAGCCGCTGTGGATCTCCTTCACCCTGGACGACGAGCCCGCAGGCAACACGCCGGTGCTACGCTCGGGCGAGCCCGTGGGCCAGGCGGTGGCCGTGGCGCTGGAACTGGGCGCCCAGGCGGTGTTGTTCAACTGCAGCCAGCCCGAGGTAATGGACGCCGCCGTGGTGGCCGCCAAGCAGGCGCTGGCCCAGGCGGGATCGGACATCGCCATTGGCGTGTACGCCAATGCTTTTCCTGCCCAGTCCAAAAAAGCCACGGCCAACGCGGTGATTCTGGACATCCGCGAGGACCTGGACCCGCTGTCCTATGTGGGCTGGGCGCAGCGCTGGGTGGACCAGGGCGCCACCCTGGTGGGCGGCTGCTGCGGCATTTCGCCCCAGCACATTGCCGAGCTGGCACGCCGTTTCGCCTGAGCGCATGCTGCGGCGCAGACTGCGCTACGGCATTCGCTACAGTGGCAGCTTTTTTGCAAGGAATTCATTGTGCGCATTTGGCAAAAACCCATTTCTGTAGAAATCCTCACCCAAGGTACCGCCAACACGGCGGACAGCCACCTGGGCATTGAATTTGTGGAAGTGGGCGACGACTACATCGTTGGCCGCGTGCCGGTGGACGAGCGCACGCGCCAGCCCTATGGCTTGCTGCACGGCGGCATCTCGGTGGTGCTGGCCGAAACATTGGGTTCGTGCGGCGCGGCGTTTTCCACGCCACCAGACTACCGCGCGGTGGGCCTGGACATCAACGCCAACCACCTCAAGGGCGTCAAGAGCGGCTGGGTGACCGGCACCGCGCGGCCCGTGCACCGGGGGCGCACCACCCATGTGTGGCAGATCGAGCTGCGCGACGACGCGGGTGACCTGAGCTGCATCTCGCGCATCACCATGGCGATCCTGGCGCCGCGCTAAAAGGGCTTGGCACCGCTTTTTGCGCACGGCACACGCAAGCCATGAAGAAACCGGCCTCCTCCGGACATAAATCTGGCACGGCGAGCGACCTCCAGTCCGCGCGTGCGCTCCAATCCCGGGGCCAATTTGCCCAGGCACGCGCCCTGTGCGAGTCGGCCCTGCGCCATGCACCACCAGACTTTGACACGCTGCTGCTCCTGGGCGTGCTGGCGATGCAACAGCAAGACCACCAGGCCTCCGTGGACTTCTTGTGCCGCGCCATTGAAATCAGGCCCAATAGCCCTACGGCCTATTACGCCTTGGGCGTCACCATGTGTGGCCTCCAGCAGTATGCCGGTGCCATCGAATGCTTCGACAAGTCACTGGCCCTGGCTCCCCGCTATGCCGACGCCGCCTGCGACCGCGGCAGTGCACTGTTCGAGCTGGGCCGCCACCAGGCAGCGCTGGAGAGTTACGAGCTCGCCATCCACATCGACGCCCGCCACGTCAGCGCCTGGAGCAACCGCGGCAATGCCTTGCTGGCATTGGGCCACGTCAGCGCCGCCATTGCCAGCTTTGACCAGGCACTCGCACTGAACCCAGAGTCTGCAGCCACGTACCTGAACCGGGGCAACGCCTTGCAAGCAGCAGGCGAAGCGGAACTTGCGCTGGACAGCTACGACCGCACCATCGCCCTGCAACCCCAAGACCTGCTGGCCCATGCCAACCGCAGCAGTGCACTCAAACAACTCCATCGTTTCGAGGAAGCGCTTGCCAGCTGTGAGCGCGCGCTGGCGATTGACCCGCAGCACGCCGATACCCACTGGAACCGGGGCCTGACGCTGCTGCTACTGGGCGATTTGCACCGCGGTTTTGCCGACTACCAATGGCGCTGGAAACGCGCGGCCTTTGCGCCCATCCAGCGCCATTTTCGTCCGCCCATGTGGCTGGGCGATACGTCCGTGCAAGGAAAAACGGTGCTGTTGCACGCCGAGCAGGGCTTGGGCGATAGCCTGCAGTTTGCGCGTTACGCGCAGGCCGTTTCCGACTTGGGTGCGCGTGTGGTGCTGGAGGCAGAGCCGGCACTGTTTGCACTGTTTGACGCACTTCCTGGCGTCGACCAGCTGGTACGCCAAGGCGACGCACTTCCTTTGTTTGACTTGCATTGCCCGCTGTTGACACTGCCACTGGCGCTGGGTACCACGCTCGACTCCATACCCGCTGCGGTGCCCTACCTGCGCGCCGATACCGACCTGCAAGCGCTGTGGCGTGCGCGTCTGGACACCGCGGACCCCCTGCGCGTTGGCCTGGTCTGGAGCGGCAGCCCCACGCACCAGGACGACCACAACCGCAGCATCCCGCTGGCCGCGCTGTTGGCGCATTTGCCACCTGGACCCCAGTATGTCAGCCTGCAAAAAGAGGTGCGCGAGAGTGACCAGGCGGCCTTGCAGGCCAGCGGTCTGGTCCATTTCGGCCCGCAGCTGCAGAGCTTTTCTGACACCGCTGCTTTGTGCGCCTGCATGGATGTGGTGATTTCAGTGGACACCAGCGTGGCGCACCTCAGCGGCGCACTGGGGAAAACCACCTGGATCTTGCTGCCCTACCTGCCCGACTGGCGCTGGCTGCTCGCGCGCAGCGACTCGCCTTGGTACCCCAGCGCCCGCCTGTACCGCCAAGTCCAGCCGCGCGACTGGAGCACACCGCTTGCCCGTCTGGCCGCGGATTTGAAAGTCCTGCGCCACTGAGGATCCGGGTTTTCCCGGACTTACGGCGGCTCTGGCCGGTCCATATAATGGCATTCATAGTGTCAATAGTGAGCTCGTATGCCATCAACTTCGCCAACCCAAATCCGCCTCAAGGCCTATCCAACGGGTCCGGTCGGCCCCGACACCTGGCTCGTCACCCACGACACGCCGGCAGCGCCCGGTCCCAACCAGGTGCTGTTGCAAATGCACATGCTGTCGGTAGACCCCGGCATGCGCGGCTGGATCACCCCCAAACGCAGCTACATGCCTGCGGTGCAGCCGGGCGAAGTGATGCGCGCGTTTGGCGTGGGCACGGTGCTGGAGTCCCAGGCCAAGGCCTTTGTGCCAGGCGACGTGGTGACCGGCTTTACCGGCGTGCAAACCGTGGGCGTGGTGGACGCCATGTTCCTGCGCAAGGTGGATTTGTCGCTGGCACCCGCCAGCAGCTATTTGAGCGGCCTGGGCATGACCGGCTACACCGCCTACTTTGGCCTGCTGGACGTGGGCAAGCCCAAGGCCGGCCAAACCGTGGTGGTTTCTGCAGCGGCAGGTGCCGTGGGGTCCATGGTTTGCCAAATCGCCAAAATTCAGGGTTGCCGGGTGGTCGGTATTGCGGGCGGACCCGACAAAACAGCGTACCTGCGCGACGTGCTGGGTGTGGACGCGGTGATCGACTACAAGGCCGGTGGCCTGGACCAGGCGCTCAAGGCTGCTGCGCCCGGCGGCGTGGACCTGTACTTTGACAACGTGGGCGGCGCGGTGCTTGACAGCGTGCTGATGCAAATCAAGCGCCATGGCCGCGTGGTGCTCTGCGGTGGCGTGTCCCAGTACGCCGACATAGAGCAAGCGCGTGGCCCCGCCAACTACTTGCAGCTTATTGCCCAAAGCGGCAGCATGCAGGGCTTCACCATGATGGACTATATGCACCGTGTTCCCGAAGCGGTGGCGCAAATCCTGGAGTGGCAGGCAGCTGGAAAACTGCAGTTTCGCGAGCACGTGCTCCAAGGCATTGCGTCTTTTCCGCAAGCTTTTGACATGATTTTCAGCGGCGCCAACCAGGGCAAGCTGCTGATCGATCTGAAGGGCTAACTTTCATGGAGGTGCGCGGCACCCCCATCATGAAAGTTCTCCCAGGTTAAGTCCCCGTGCTCTCAGCCGCTTTGGCGGCTGTTGCGCACAGCCAGCGCCAAAAACAAGAGGGCCAAGACAAGCGTTATGTAAGTGCCGTACTGGCCGGGAGGCGCTGTGTCAAGCTGCAAGGGTTTGAGGCGTCCGGCAAGAATGCGCAGCAGCTGCTCCAGCACCACCACCGCCAGCATGGCGGGCACCAAGAAACGGTAGCGCCAAATTACCAGCCATTGCACAAAGGCCAACAGCAACTGGCTGGCGCCCCATTGCGAAAAAATCGCCACGATGTTGGTACCGCCCGCCACCGCCAGGTTAATGCCGGCAATGCTGGCCGCGCCGCCGTCGGGTGCCAGCAGATGCACCAGGCTGCGCGCCGTGCTCACACTGGCAAGCAGCACAAAGAAAACCAGCGGCGCACGACCACCGCGATAAGCAGTGGCGGATACAGGAAAGAGGGATTGCCACATGGCGGGGCTGATCGCGTTGCCTATTTCAGGCTCTGAACCAGGTCTATGTAGCGCTGCTTGGCGTCATCGGCGCCTACGCCGCGCAGCTCAGACCAGCTGCGGTGTTTGAACATGCCCACCATGTCACCGGGTCCGTCTTCAGGGGCGTCGCCTGCCGTGGCCTGCTTGTACAGGGCGTAGAGCTTGAGCATGGTCTGGTCGTCCGGGCGGCGTGCCAGGTCTTTGGACTC
>CANFWT010000089.1 GCA_947450895.1 Comamonadaceae bacterium
CGCCGGTCAATTTACCGATGACTTTTTCCTTGTGGCCGCGCAGCTTGTCGATGTTGACCACCGGCTTGCCAAAGTCCACGCCCAGGTCGCCCAAGTGCGCCACTTCGTCCATGACGGCGGCCACGTGCAGCAGGGCCTTGGAGGGGATGCAACCCACGTTCAGGCAGACGCCACCCAGAGTGGCATAGCGCTCGATGATGACGACCTTGAGCCCTAAGTCGGCTGCGCGAAATGCGGCAGAGTAGCCGCCGGGGCCCGCGCCCAGGACGAGCAGGTCGCATTCGATGTCGGACGTGCCGCCGAAGGATGACGCGGCTGGTGCTGGTGCTGGTGCTGGGGCTGCAGCTGCAGGGGCCGCAGCGGGAGCAGACTTGGCTGGTGCGGGCGCAGCAGCGGGGGAAGCTGCGGTTTCAGCGCCCACAGCTTCCAGCAGCAGCACGACCGAACCCTCTTTAACCTTGTCGCCAAGCTTGACCTTGAGCTCTTTGACAACGCCGCCGTGACTTGCGGGGATTTCCATGGACGCCTTGTCAGACTCCACGGTGATCAGGCTTTGCTCGGGCTTGATGGTGTCGCCGGGCTTGACCATCAACTCGATGACGGTGACTTCGGCGAAGTCGCCAATGTCGGGGACTTTTATTTCTACGATAGCCATTTCAATTCCTTAGAGCAACACGCGGCGGAAGTCGCCCAGAATCTGGCCGAGGTAGACGTTAAAGCGCGCCGCGGCGGCGCCGTCGATCACGCGGTGGTCCCAGGTGAGAGACAAGGGCAGCATCAGGCGCGGCTGGAAAGCCTTGCCGTCCCAAATGGGCTCGATGGTGGAGCGGCAGACGCCCAGAATCGCGACCTCGGGCGCGTTGATGATGGGCGTGAAATAGCGCCCGCCAATGCCGCCCAGGCTGGAGATGGTGAAGCTGGCGCCCGACATTTCAGCCGGGCTGAGTTTGCCGTCACGCGCTTTTTTGGCGAGTTCGCCCATTTCCTGGCTGATTTGCAGAACGCCCTTTTTATCTGCGTCCTTGATCACCGGAACCATCAAACCATTGGGCGTGTCGGCGGCGAATCCAATGTGCCAATAGTTCTTGTAGACGATGGCGTCGCCGTCCAGACTGCTGTTGAACTCGGGGTACTTCTTGAGCGCGGCCACGCAGGCTTTGATCAGGAAGGCCAGCATGGTGACTTTTACGCCCGACTTTTCGTTCTCTTTGTTGGTCGAGACGCGGAAGGCTTCCAGGTCGGTGATGTCAGCATCGTCGTGGTTGGTGACCGCCGGAATCAGAACAGCATTGCGCAACAAATTGGCGCCGCTGATCTTTTTGATGCGCGACATCTCTTTGCGCTCGATCGGGCCGAACTTGGCAAAGTCCACCTTGGGCCAGGGGATCAGGCCCAGCTCCGAGCCACCACCCGCTGCCACCTTGGGCGCATTGGCCACTTGGGCCTTGGTTTGTGCTGCGCCCGCCATCACCGCCTTGGTGAAGGCTTGCACATCCGCTTGGGTGATGCGGCCTTTGGGCCCCTGCCCTTTGACTTCTTCCAGCGGCACGCCGAGTTCGCGGGCAAATTTGCGCACCGAGGGCGACGCGTGCGGCATCGCCAGCACCGAGGCGCCAGGTGCGTGGGCAGGCACCGCAACGGCGGCGCTTGCGGCAAACGGGGCGGCAACTGGCGCGGGTGCCGAAGCGGCAACGGGTGCAGGTGCGGCAGCGGCAACTGGCGCCGCGCTCACGGGGGAAACGACGGCTGCCGCTGGTGCAGCACCCCCAGCAGCCGCGCCCAACAACATACCAACCAAGTCGCCAATATTGACCTTGTCCCCCAGCTTTACGGCCAGGGACTGGACCACACCGGCCGCGGGGGACGGGATTTCCATGGATGCCTTGTCCGACTCCACGGTAATCAGGCTTTGCTCTGCCGCCACGGTGTCGCCGGGTTTGACCAAAATTTCAATAACAGTCACGTCCTTGAAGTCGCCAATGTCGGGGATGCGCATTTCTACCTGGGCCGAAGCAGCAACAGCAGCGGCGGGGGCTGAGGCGGGCGCCGCCACTGCCACAGCAGCGGCGACCGGTGCAGCAGCCACCGCAGCAGGTGCAGGCGCAGACGCGGGTGCGGGCGTAGGTGCCGCAGGGGCACCAGCCACTTCCAGCATCAAAACCAGCGAACCTTGCTTCACCTTGTCACCCAGCGCGACCTTGATTTCTTTGACCACGCCCGCCGAAGACGACGGAATCTCCATCGACGCCTTGTCCGACTCCACGGTAATCAGGCTTTGCTCGGCGCGCACCGTGTCGCCCACTTTGACCATGAGTTCAATCACGGTCACTTCATCAAAATCCCCAATGTCGGGGACGTGTATTTCAATCGTTGCCATGTGGTGTGTCTCCCTGCGCTTTATGCGTACAGCGGGTTGATCTTGTCGGCCTTGATGCCGTACTTGGCAATGGCCTCAGCCACTTTGGCGGCCGGCAGGTGGCCGTCTTCGCTCAGCGCCTTCAGCGCAGCAACCACGATGTAATGGCGGTTGACCTCAAAGTGCTCGCGCAGCTTGCTGCGGAAGTCGCTGCGGCCAAAACCGTCGGTGCCCAGCACCTTGTAGGTGCGACCTTTGGGGATAAAGGGGCGAATCTGCTCCGCATAGGCTTTCATATAGTCAGTGGACGCCACCACCGGTCCGGCGTGGGCAGCCAGCTGCTGGGCAACAAAAGACACGCGCGGGGTTTCCAGCGGATGCAGCAGGTTAAAGCGTTCGGCGTCCTGGCCGTCACGGGTCAGTTCGTTGAAGCTGGGGCAGCTCCACACATCGGCCTGGATGCCCCAGTCGGTGGCCAACAGGGTTTGCGCGGCAATCGACTCGCGCAGAATCGTGCCCGAGCCCAGCAGTTGCACCCGTTTTTCTCCGGCTGCGCCGGGCTTGCACAGGTACATGCCCTTGATGATTTGCTCTTCGGTGCCTGCGGTTAGGCCGGGCATGGCGTAGTTTTCGTTCAGCAGGGTCAGGTAGTAGAAGACGTTGTCTTGTTTCTCGACCATGCGTTTGAGGCCATGGTGCAGGATGACGCCCACCTCGTGGGCAAAGGTCGGGTCGTAGCTCACGCAGTTCGGGATAGTGCCTGCCATGATGTGGCTGTGGCCGTCTTCGTGCTGCAAGCCTTCGCCGTTGAGCGTGGTGCGCCCCGAGGTGCCGCCGAGCAAAAAGCCGCGCGCCTGCATGTCGCCCGCCGCCCAGGCCAGGTCGCCAATGCGCTGAAAGCCGAACATCGAGTAATAGACATAAAACGGCAGCATGATGCGGTTGCTGGTGCTGTAGCTGGTGGCCGCCGCAATCCAGCTGCTCATGCCACCGGCTTCGTTAATGCCTTCTTGCAATATCTGGCCGGCCTTGTCTTCGCGGTAGTACATGACCTGGTCTTTGTCCACCGGGGTGTATTGCTGGCCTGCGGGGTTGTAAATGCCGATTTGGCGAAACAGCCCTTCCATACCAAAGGTGCGTGCCTCGTCGACCAGAATAGGCACCACGCGTGGGCCTAAGGCCTGGTCGCGCAGCAGCGTGGTCAAAAAGCGAACATAGGCTTGCGTGGTCGAGATTTCGCGCCCCTCAGGCGTGGGGTCCATCACCGACTTGAAGGTGTCCAGCGACGGCACGGTGAACTGCTCGTCCGACTTGGTGCGGCGGTGGGGCAAATAGCCGCCCAGTGCCTTGCGCCGCTCGTGCAGGTATTTCATCTCCGGCGTGTCGTCGGCCGGTTTGTAGAAGGGAATGTCGGCAATCTGGCTGTCAGGCACCGGGATGTTGAAGCGGTCGCGGAAGGCTTTGATGTCTTCGTCGGTCAGCTTTTTGGTCTGGTGGACGTTGTTTTTGCCTTCGCCACTCTTGCCCATGCCAAAGCCCTTGACGGTCTTGATCAGCAGCACCGTGGGCTGACCCTTGTGGTTGACCGCGCTGTGGTACGCGGCGTAGACCTTTTTGGAGTCGTGGCCGCCGCGGCGCAGCTCAAAAATCTCTTCGTCGCTCATGTGCGCCACCATGGCCAGGGTGCGCGGGTCTTTGCCGAAGAAGTGCTTGCGCACATAGGCCCCGTCGTTGGCCTTCATGGCCTGGTAGTCGCCGTCCAGCGTGTCCATCATCAGCTTGCGCAGGGCGCCGTCTTTGTCACGCGCCAGCAGCGGATCCCAGCTGCTGCCCCACAAGAGCTTGATGACGTTCCAGCCCGCGCCTCGGAATTCACCTTCAAGCTCTTGGACAATCTTGCCGTTGCCGCGCACCGGGCCGTCCAGTCGCTGCAAATTGCAGTTGATCACGAAGATCAGGTTGTCCAGGCCTTCGCGTGCGGCCAGGCCAATGGCGCCCAGCGACTCCACCTCGTCCATCTCGCCGTCCCCGCAAAACACCCAAACCTTGCGGTTTTCGGTATTGGCGATGCCGCGCGCGTGCAGGTATTTCAAAAATCGCGCCTGGTAAATCGCCATCAGCGGCCCCAGGCCCATGGACACGGTGGGGAACTGCCAAAACTCGGGCATCAGCTTGGGGTGCGGGTAGCTGGACAAGCCCTTGCCGTCCACCTCTTGGCGGAAGTTGAGCAACTGCTCTTCCGTCAAACGGCCTTCCAGATAGGCGCGGGCGTAGACGCCGGGCGATACGTGGCCTTGGATGTAGAGGCAGTCGCCACCGTGGTTTTCGCTCTCCGCGTGCCAAAAGTGGTTAAACCCCGCGCCAAACAGGCTGGCCAGCGATGCGAAAGAGCCAATGTGGCCGCCCAAATCGCCGCCATCCACGGGATGGTGCCGGTTGGCCTTGACCACCATGGCCATGGCATTCCAGCGCATGTAGGCGCGCAGGCGCTCTTCAATTTCTAAGTTGCCAGGGGCGTGGACCTCTTGGTCGGTTTCAATCGTGTTGACGTAGCCGGTCGTGGCGGAAAACGGCATGTCAATGCTTTTTTGGCGCGCGTGTTCGAGCAGTTGTTCTAAGAGAAAGTGCGCGCGCTCTGGGCCTTCTGCTTCAATGACGGCGGAGAGAGCGTCCATCCACTCCCTGGTTTCTTGCGCGTCCGTATCGCTGCCGACCTGAAACGGTAAGGGTTGGTTTGGAGTTGTTGCTGGATTTGTCATGGCGCTCCTCGTAGCAGTGGGTTCGAGTTTTTCAGTATGCAGTCCTGCGAAGTTTCGCACAACTTTTCCGAAATTTCAAATAATGCTTTTCTATTTTATAATATGAAATATTGCTAATGCAACTCGACACAACACGGGGGGAGCGCGACCTACACTTGGCAGATGCCCATTGCAGACTTCATCAAACTACCTTCGAGCCTGGACATCCCGGCTGTAAACCGGGCGCGCCGCTGGTGGCAGCACCTGACGCCGTCACGCCAAGACTGGGTCGCCATGCTGGCACCCTTGGCCGCGGTGGTGTTATTCATGGCGGCCATCGTGGCGGCGCTTGGGTATTTGCAGCTGGAAGAAATGGACCGAGAGCAAGAGGCGGTACAGCGGGACGTGGAATACACCCAACAGCGCCTGCGTCTGCGCCTGCTGGAGCGCCAGGAACAACTCGCACGCATCGCACGCGCGCTGTCCAGCAAAGAAATCAACAGTGAAGGCTTTCGGACGCGGGTTGCAGTTCTGCTGAACCAGTATCCCGAACTACAGGGCGCAGCCTGGCTCGACGAGCGAAAAAGGGTGCAAAGCAGCACGGGATCCACTGCAGCCTGGATTTCGCAGAATCAACCGCACGGAGGTGTGGTCCTTCAAGCCGAAGGTGAGGCTGGTTACAAAAAAGCGCGCGAACTGCGCCAAATTGTTTACCTGCAAAGAGTCAAGACCGGCGACTATGCACCATTGCTGCAACTATTTATCCCGCTGACCGAACAAGGCAACTTCACAGGCGTCTTGCTGGCCGAGTTTTCTGTCGACGGTTTGTACCGCTACGGCATACCCAGCGAGGTGTCGGCACGGTATGCGGTGTCACTTCAAGACGCCAAAGGCGCGGTGCTGGCTGGCGTTGGCCTGCCAATCAAGGGAATCGTTGGACAAATACCTTGGCGGCGCAAGGCCAACACCTATTCCATGCCCATTTCTCCGGTAGGCGTAGACCTGGTGGTCCATGCCCAGGCATACCGGGCATCACTGGGCTTGATCGGGAGCGGTTTGTTCTGGCTGGTCAGTGCGTTGAGCCTGATGACCACCTGGATGCTGGTAGCCAACTGGCGCCACACCCGCAAGCGCCTGCAAGCGCAGCAGGCGCTTCAGTCCGAAACCAATTTCCGCCGCGCCATGGAGAACTCTATTCTCACGGGCATGCGCGCCATGGATTTGCAAGGGCGCATCACCTATGTGAACGCCGCGTTTTGCATGATGACAGGTTGGCGGGAGTCGGAACTGGTCGGGCGAACCGCGCCATTTCCGTACTGGCCCGAAAGTGATCTCGAGCAGCTGACCGCCTTGCTGGACCAAGAGCTCGCTGGCAAAACGCAGCAAGGTGGCATCCAAGTGCGCGTCAAGCGCCGCGACGGAACCCTTTTTGACGCGCGCCTGTATGTGGCACCACTGATTGACGCCCTGGGCGCGCAAACCGGGTGGGTCACCTCCATGACCGACATCACCGAACCCAACCGCGTACGCGAACAGCTGTCGGCCTCGCACCTGCGCTTCACCACAGTGCTTGAGGCGCTCGATGCGTCCATCTCTGTGGCGCCATTGGGCAGCGATGAACTCGTCTTTGCCAACAAGCTGTACCGCCAGTGGTTTGGCACCCAGGCGGGAGGCCACCTGCAGTTGGTCGCAGAAGCTGGCATGCCCCAAACCAAAACGACGCGCGAATATCCAGAAGACGTGGATCTGTTCGCAGGTTTCCCCCTTAGCGCGCTGCCGGAGAGCGACACCGAAAGCGCCGAGCTGTTCATTGCGGCCTTGGGCAAATGGCTCGAAGTGCGTACCCGCTATCTGAGTTGGGTCGACGGCCGCCTGGCGCAAATGGTGATTGCCACCGACATTACCGGACGGCGTCTGGCCGAGGAGCAAGCGGCCACCCAGGCTGAAAAGGCGCGCACTGCCAGCAGGATGATCACCATGGGTGAGATGGCATCAAGCGTGGCGCACGAACTCAACCAGCCGCTAACGGCCATCAACAACTATTGCAACGGCATGGTCTCACGTATCCAAGGCCAGCAAATCACCGAGGTCGAACTGTTGGGCGCACTGCAAAAGACGGCAAAGCAAGCGCAGCGGGCGGGGCAAATCATTCAACGCATCCGCGATTTCGTCAAACGCAGCGAACCCAACCGCACGCCGTCGGATGTGGAAACCATGGTCAGTGAAGCACTGGAATTGGCCGAAATTGAACTGCGCCGTTTCAACGTCCGCCTGTCCCGATTTATCGAAAACGAGCTTCCCCCCATCACGGTAGACCGTATTCTCATTGAGCAGGTGTTAGTGAACTTGCTGCGCAACGCTGCCGAATCGATCGACAGCGCCCAACGGCCCGCGCCGGAGCGCAGCGTGGAACTGCGCGTGATACGAAAGAACTTTGAGGGCAACCAGGGCGTTGAATTCTCGGTGCAAGACACGGGCAAGGGCCTTGCACCGGAGGTGATGAGGCGCTTGTACGAAGCCTTTTACTCCACCAAATCCGATGGCATGGGAATCGGCCTGAGCCTGTGCCGCTCCATCGTCGAATCACACCAGGGCCGCATCTCCGCAGAGAACCTTTACAATGGAACGTTGGTTTTGGGGTGCAAGTTTGTCTTTTGGCTCCCCTTGCGCTGACCGGGTTGCAACGCTAAGGTGCGCTCGCAACAAACACAAATTCACTTGGACGCATTCATGAGCTTGATCCCGAAGAAGGGCACGGTATACGTTGTCGACGATGATGAAGCAGTGCGCGATTCAGTGCAGTGGCTTCTTGAAGGCAAAGGCTATCGCGTACGCTGCTTTGACTCGGCGGAGTCCTTCCTTAGCCGCTACGATGCGCGTGAAGTAGCTTGCCTGATCGTCGATATTCGCATGGGTGGGATGACAGGACTGGAACTGCAAAGCCGCCTGATTGAAATCCGCTCCCCGTTGCCCATTGTGTTTATCACCGGACACGGTGACGTGCCGATGGCGGTTGACACCATGAAGAAAGGCGCCATGGACTTCATCCAGAAACCCTTCAGTGAACCCGATCTCGAGCGCCTGGTGGAAAGAATGTTGGAGCACGCCAAGGGCTTGTTTTCCGAGTCGCAGCTGGCGGCCAGCAGAGAGTCCTTGCTATCGAAGCTTACTTTGCGGGAGTCCCAGGTTTTGGAGCGCATCGTAGCTGGAAGACTGAACAAGCAAATTGCGGACGATCTGGGCATCAGCATCAAAACCGTGGAGGCACACCGCGCCAACATCATGGAAAAGCTCGGCGCCAATACGGTCGCCGATTTGCTAAAAATAGCGCTAGGACCCGCCAGCGCCAAGAACTAAAGCCGTTCAAGCCGCACCCATTTGCCATGCAAGACGCTACCCCTTAGGCGGCCGCGCCGCGCTATCCAACCTTTTCGTCTATACGACACATGAACCCCACCCGTCCCACCTCCCCGGCCACCATCATCGACGGAATTGCCCTGTCGGCCACACTGCGCGAAGAAGTCAGCCGCCGAACGCTGGCCCTGAAAGCACGCGGCATCACCCCAGGTTTGGCTGTGGTCTTGGTGGGCAATAACCCGGCGTCGGAAGTTTATGTGCGCAACAAAGTCAAAGCGTGCGCGGATTCCGGCCTGCACTCGGTTTTGGAACGTTATGACGCCGACCTGACAGAAGAAGCCCTGTTGGCACGCATCGACGCACTCAATCGCGACCCCAACATTCACGGCATTTTGGTGCAATTGCCAGTGCCGGCGCACATTGACGCCAATAAGGTAATCGAAGCGATTTCCCCGGCCAAGGACGTTGACGGCTTTCACATTGCCAGCGCCGGTGCGCTGATGGTCGGCCAGCCCGGATTTTTGCCATGCACGCCCTACGGGTGCATGAAAATGCTGGACTCGATTGGCTTTGATCTGCGTGGTAAGCATGCAGTGGTGATTGGGCGCAGCAACATCGTCGGCAAGCCCATGGCCATGTTGTTGCTGCAAAGAAGTGCCACAGTCACCATCTGCCACAGTGCCACGCAAGACCTCAAGGCTTTGACCTTGCAGGCTGACGTGGTAGTGGCCGCCGTGGGAAAGCGCAATGTGCTTACAGCGGATATGGTCAAGCCCGGCGCAGTGGTTATTGACGTGGGCATGAACCGCAATCTGGAAGGCAAGTTGTGTGGCGACGTGGACTACGAAGGTGTGCGCCAGGTCGCGGGCTTTATCACACCGGTGCCAGGAGGCGTGGGCCCCATGACCATCACCATGCTCCTGGTCAACACGATTGAGTCAGCCGAGCGTTGCGCATGAACCCACTGCTGCTTGCGTCTGAGACGCCGCTTTTTGATCAAATATTGCCCGAGCACGTGGCACCAGCCATAGAGGAGTTACTCGGCCAGGCGCAAGCTGCGCTGGAAACCGTGACAGCAGAAGGCTTTGCGCCCGAGTGGACCGCGATGGCGACGACCCTAGACGTCGCCAATGAAAGACTGAGCATGGCTTGGGGCGCGGTCAGCCACCTCAACAGCGTGGCCGATAGTCCCGCCTTGCGTGCCGCCTACAACGCTGCACTGCCCTTGGTCACGGAATTTTGGACCCGCATGGGCGCCGACGAGCGCCTCTATGGCAAATACAAGGCCATGAACCCCGCAGCCCTGGACGCCGAACAACGACA
>CANFWT010000090.1 GCA_947450895.1 Comamonadaceae bacterium
GCTGGCGTCGCTGCTGCCGGGGCCGCCAGTGAGCGTGAGCTGGCCCGAGCCGCTCCACACCGTGCCTTGCACGTCGCCCAGCACCAGCTGTCCGGCACTGAGCGCTTGCAGCGGCCCGCAGACCCAGCGCGCAGGTGCAAAAACCAGCACCGCCATCGCCAAGCCCAGCACGGCACCGGCCCACGCCCATCCCCAGGGTGTACGGTAGGCGCGGGCGGTGGCGGTGGCGCGGGTCATGGGTGCGTGTGCGATGGGGCAATCAGGGTGTGGCGCGCGCGGGCAGTTGCAGCACCACGCTGCCTTTCCACAGGCCCTGCTTTTGGCCCAGGTGCAATTCCAGCGGCAATACGCGTGCGTTGAGCCGCACCTGTTCGAGCCACTGAACCCATGTGTCGGCGTTGCTGCCCTCCACGCTCACCGTGACGCGGTCGCCAGCAAACACCATGCGGGCCGACGCACCCAGCGTGGGCAGGGCGGCTTCCAGCAGGGCTTTGCTGTCTTGGGTGGGCGCTGCAGCTTGCGCCTGCAAGGCCTTGGCCTGGGCTTGCAACAACAGCATGTCTTGCAGTTGGGCGCGCACTTGCGGCCCCTGGGTTTGCGCCGTGCGCAGCGTGCGCAGTGCCGGGCTGATGCCAACCAGCCACACCAATGCCGCCAGCACCAGCCAGGCGGCCAGGCGCACCAGGGTTTGCTCACGTGCGCTGGTATGGGCCCAGCGCCGCTGCCAGGGTGCCCATGCGGCGCGCAGTGCAGCGCGCGGGTTGGCGGTAATGACCTTCATGGCGTGCTCCTGAGCAGCAAGTCTGCGCCTTCGGTGCGAAGCACAATGTCCTGCGCCTTGAGCGCCAAAGTCGCCTCGGCCAGGACCGGTGGCGCCAGAGTCAGGCCCTGCAGACGCAATTGGCCTTTGGTGTAATCCAGGCCGCCAGGGGCGCTGGCGGTGGGTGCGGCACGCGCCCAGGCGGCCAGCAAGGTTTCAAAGTCGTGTGCGCCAAGTTCGCCGCTGCCTTGTTGCAGGGCGGCCACGGCGCGCTGCATTTGCGCTGGTGCATCCACCACCACCTGCGTGGCGGGAAAGGTGCTGGTCAGCACGGCTGAAATGGCCTGGTCTTGCGCCAGCAGCGCCACACGCTCGGTCCTTGCACGCACATTGAGCCCAACCAGGTTGACTACCAACAGCGCCAGCAAGCTCCACCGTGCGGCGCGCCAGCGTGGTGCCTGCGTCAGCGTGCGCCAGCTTGCGCCCAGTCGTTTCAGGCTGCGGCTGCGTTGGGTGTTGACCAGGTCGAACTGGGCCATGTTCCAAGCGCTTTGGCCTGCTGCTAGCACGCGCTCGGCACGGCTTTGCAGCAGCACCGGTCGCTCCAGCAGCTTCTCGCTCAGCGCTGCCACGGCAGGCTCAGCCAGCACCGGCGCATCGGGTGGCCAGTTCAGCCAGGCCAGGGTGGCAGCTTGCAGGGGCCAAGCCAGCACCGCGCTGGCGCTGGCGTGCAGCAGCATGGCTCCTTGGGCGCCGTCGACTGCCACCAGCGTGCCAGGCGTCGCGCTTTGCGCAGACAGGGGGGGCAGTTCGGGCAGGATGCGGGCCACGCTCAGACCCGCCGCTTCTAGCGCTTGCAAGCCGTTGCGTAGCCAGGCCTTGTCGCACACAGCCACCCAGGCCGATGCCTGGCGCTCGCCATCGGGCTCCAGGGCAAAGTGCAGGGCAGCGGGCTCGTCCAGTATTTGGTCTTCCAACAGGCCCTCCAGCACAGGGCGCAGCCGCGCGCGGCTCACGCCCTTGGGCAGGCTTACGCGGTGCCACGAAAGGTGCGCGGCACCCACAAGCAAGCAGATGTCGGTGACGCCGCCCTTGCCCTGGCTGCCCGGCAGCAGCGCCAAGGGCGCGCTGGAGGCCTGACCCACACTCAGGCCATCGGGCGTGAGCACATAGTCCACCGCTGTGCCCGCTTGCAGCGGTGCCTGGGGGAGGGTGAGGATGAGGGTGGCCATGGTTTAAAAATCAGCATTCATTGTAGGTGCGGGGGTGCCAGGCGCAGGGCTGAAGGCCGGGTTGAGCGGTCGCTTGCGCCACAGGGTTTTCACGACTGTGGCGTCACGCTGTACCACCGAGTATTCCTGCACCGTGTTACCGTCAATTTGCAGGGTGCCGAGCAGGGCAAAAAATCGGGTGCGCGTGTCCACACGCAGGGGGTCGAGCTGCAGTTGGGGCAGCTTGGCCGCCTTTTTCACGTCTTCCAGGTTTTCCCAGGGCGCCAGGCGCCGGGCGGTGAGCAGGCGCTGGACGTCGGCCTGCTCCACGCCCTCCAGACAGGCGATCAGCACCGGCCCGGGCGCGGTGTTGAGGTTCACCGGGGTACGTTCGGGCAGCACCGTTACGTAGGGACGCAGCTGTGCCAGCGTCTGCGCGTCCAGCTCCAGCCAGGCCAACTGGTCAGGCTCTTGGGGCGACAGTGGGCCGTCGTTGGCCGGATCGGCGCCCGCATTGCTGCCCGTCGGGGCGGCGCTAGCCTTGTGTGCGCGCTGCAGCTGCGCGACCAATCGGTCCAAGCCCGCGCGCGACAAGCCCAGTTGGGTGAACAGGCGCTCCCACATGCGCAGCGCAATCGGGTCCACCTTGCCATCGTCCTGGACCAGGTTTTTCAGATTCAGCCGCGCCTGGAGGTCCACGATCTGGCCCGACAAAAATGCGTTGCTGCTGGCGTCAGCGGCCAGGGTGTCGCTGCGGTCGGCGGCTAAAAAGGTGGACAGCCGGGCTTGCTCCAGCGGCATGGCCCAGGGTTCGGCCAGGTGGTCTGAGCCGCCCTTGCGCCCGTCTTCGGACAGAATCAGTCGCGCCCAGTCCAGCGCGCCGGTGAGCACCCAGGACGACTGGGCGCGGGTGCGTTCGGCTGCTTCCACCTCTACAGCGCGCCACTGCTGCCACAGCGCAGCCGATGCCAGCGTGGCCACCAGCACCACCGTAAGCATGGCCATCAAAATGGCCGCGCCGCGCTGGCCGCCAGAGGGCGCGCTGGTTGGCAGTCTCATGGTGTGCCCCCTAAGCCCGGGCGGGCCCAGTCGCGGGTGATCTGGCCGCTAAGGGCCTGGTCGGCGGGCAAGGTCAATAGCAGGCGCACGCCATCGGGCATGGCGTTGGCCGCAATGGCGATCTTGGACAGCGGGTCGCCAATGCCGTTGTTGCCCCCCACTGCGGGCGCACTGGCCGACGATGCCGGGGCTTGGGGCAGGGCCGCCGCCGCGTCTGCCGAGGACAGCGGATTGGTCCAGGCTCCACCACGGTAGAAAAAAATCTGCCAGCCCAGTACCGGCGTGATGCGCACTTCGAGTTGGCGGTCCTCGTCACTCGGGTTCTGGCCCCAGCGAGCGGCCTGGGTCCAAGATGCCTGCAGGGCTGCGCGCGTGGTCAGCGGCGGCGACTGCCAGCGCAGCCAATACAGCCTGTCTCCCAGACGCCGCTGCGACCAGGCCACCACGTGCAAGCCCTCATTGCCAGATTGGCTGCCCCGGCGCAGCAGGCGCAGCGCGCGCCCGTCCCAGTCAATGCTGGGGGTGTTGGGCTGCTGCGCCAATGCGTCCAGGTCGGCGCCCCATTGGGCCAGCCCGGTTTGCAGCGTGCGTACGGCGTCCGTGTGCTCGGTCAGGCGTTTTTGCGCCCCGGTCATGCCGTCCAGACCACGCCAGGACATGGCCGCCATCAGCGCCATCAGCGCCACGGCCACCAGCAACTCAATGAGGGTAAAGCCGCCCTGGGCTGAAGCCAGACGCCGCCGCGCAGCCGCAGCGCCCTCGCCCCAGCCTTTTGATGCGGCGCAGCAGGGTTGCCGGTTCGCCAAGGCCATCAGTTGCGCCCCACGATGGTGGACAGGCGCAGCACCGGCTCGTCGGCATTGCGCACCTGGGCGTCCACGCGCATGAAGTTGGGGTTGGGCGTGGGCTGCACATTGAGCAGCAGGGTGAATGTTTGCCCGGCTTGCTCGCACTCACGGCGGGTCTCGCCCACGCCGGGCATTTGGCGCAGCAGACGAATCTGGTGCAGCGCGTTTTCGGCGCACAACTGCCCTAACAGCACGTCGCTTTGGCGCTGCGCATGCAGGGTCAGCGCGCCGGTGGCCTTCAGGCCCGCCAGCAGCGCCACACCCACAATGGTCAGCGCGACCAGCACCTCCACCAGCGTAAACCCTTGCAGCCTGTGGCGGGCTGGTGTCGGCGCTGCGCTCATGGCGCTGCCTGGCCCAGGGCCGTGCCCAGCGGCACGATGGAAAACGGTCGCAAGCCGTCGCTGGCGAGTTGTATGCGCGTGGTGGGCTGGCTGCGCGCAGCCAAAACCACGGCTTGGGCCTCCAAAATTGGTTCTGGCCCCAGGGTAAGCGCTGCACTTACCTGGTCGGGTGCTGCACCGGCGCCAGTGCGGCGCAGCACGCGGTCTACGGTGGTGTCGGCATTCAGCCAGGGCTGCGGCGGCAGGGGCGGGTTCAGGCCTTCGATCACAAAGCCGCCCGGCGTGGCGCGCCACAGCACGGGCGTGCCCTGCATGCGCGACTGCGCGCGGCCCGACTCCAGCACCGCCGCCAGACGCTGGGCATCGCGCTCGAGGGTGGCACCCGTGCTGTCCCGCAGGGTCAGCGCCACGCCGGCCGAAGCCAAGGCTACGATGGCCATCACCACCAGCAGCTCCAGCAGGGTAAAACCTTTTTTAAGCGCCTGTCGGCTTGCTTGGCTGGGCGAGGGCGCCAAGCGCCGCGCACCCCGGGTTGGCCCCGGCAAGCCTTCAGGGCTGCCAGCTGCCAATGTCGGCATTCTTGCCCTCGCCGCCGGCTTGGCCGTCGGCACCGAAGGACATCACGTCGATCTCGCCCTTGACGCCGGGGCTGAGGTACACATAAGGGTTGCCCCAGGGGTCTTTGGGCAACTGGTCGAGGTTTTTCTTCCAGTTGGGCGGCACCGGTTCGGCGCTGGGCTTGGCCACCAGTGCCGCCAAGCCTTGCTCCACGCTGGGGTAACGCCCGTTGTCTAGCTTGTAGAGCTTGAGTGCCTGCATCAAGTTACTCACGTCCGTTTTGGCCGCGGTGGCCTTGGCGTCGTCCGCCCGGTCCAGCACATTGGGCACGATGAGCGCGGCGAGTACGCCAATGATGAGCAGCACCACCATCAGCTCGATGAGGGTGAAGCCGCGTTGCAGGCGAGAGCCAAGCCGCTTGCTGGACTGCGCAGGTTGAAAAATGGCTGGGGTCATATGTGGTTGTATCCCCGAGGGATACCTTTTTGGTGAAAGCAGAATTCAGTTTAGCTAGAAATCAAAGCGCATCCCGGCGCCAAATACCGAGTAGCGACTATCGAAACGGGACGCCGTGCTGCTGTTGTAGGCTACCGGAATGTCATTAAAAAACAGGTTGCTGCTGATCACGCCAGTGGCAAAAAGCTGCAGATTGGCTTGTAGGCGGTAGCTGGCCTCCAAGCCGATGCTGTGGTTTTGGGTGTAACTGGCCAGCTTGCGCGATGCCAGTATGGCATCCACCGCGTCGCGCTGCACCATAAAAAACAGGTATCCCGCGCGCCAGGTCCATGGCCCGTCCTGCCAGCGCGCATTTACGCCCGCCTGCACAAAGCTGCCGTGCCAGGCAATCTCGTTGGCCACGTCGATACCCAGACGGCCGGAGTTGTCGTAAATTTCTTTGACGTAAATGCCCGTACTGCAAGGCGATGCCACTACGCCGTACACCGCATTGCCGGTGAACGCCAGGTTGTAGTGGCAGCCGTCCATGGTGGTAGTGGCTGAAAGCGAACCGTAGCTCAGCGCGCTGGTGCCCACGCCCAAGGCTGCGTTAACCTGGGTGCCGCCAGACAGGTTCCACGTGCCCACCAAATCGGCCTGTAGCTGGCGATCTGCCGGGCTGGTAATTTTTACAGAGTCTAGTTTGGCCCCCGGCACCACCACGGCCTTGGTGCTTTCGGTCTGGTCGGCATAGTTGCCCCAGGCAGACAAGCGCAAAGCGGTAGCGGGTTGCCAGGATTGTTCCTCTAGCATGCGGTATTGCCCAGACACTTGCCAACTGGTGTAGCGGTAGGTGCCGCCGCCATCGGCAATGGTGCGCTGACCCAGGCTGCCCGAAAGCCAGCCCTGTTCCCCCAGTTTGAAGCCGCCGCTGATGTGCTGGGCTGCGTAGCTGCTGGTCGCTGTGTCTGCGTCTGTTGCTGTGCTGCGCAGATGGAGCACGTCCAGCTGGGTGTTCATGCGGTCTACACCAACTTCCACCGTTGCCTGTCCCGCGGCAGGCTCAGGCGCTGCGGTAAGAAAGACATCCTGCGGAGCGGCCCACGCCGCGCTCAGCCATACGCTGATCCCACAGCCCGTAATCGCCCAACGAAAAATAGCCACTGCCCGCTCCAAGATACTTGAAGCGGGCAGTGTATTCCCTGATGGCACCGTGCTAATTGGTCAGGTTGATGTAGCCGACCAGTCCGTAGCCATTAATGACGATCGGGTTGGCTGCCAGGCCGCCATTGACGCTGGTGGGGACCTCGATCTGCATGTTGTCGAACTTTGAACCATCGGCTTTGCGCAAGGGCAACTCGTTGACCACGAGAGTGACTTTGTACTTGCCGCGCATCGAGCTCATATTGTTGAACTGGTTACTCAGACCGGTAATGGCAAAGTTCACCACCTCGCCGAACATCACCGTGCTGACGGCGCCACTGGCTGTGCTGAGGGTGTTGGTAATGCCGCGCACTTTGGATGCAAAGTCAATCACTGCCTTGGTTTGTCCGTCACCAGAGACTCCGTAGATCAGCGCTTGCGGCAAGTTGGGCACACTCAAAGTGATGTCGTCTCCCGACCGGCCAACAGTAACTTTGTCGGTATAGGCGCGGATCTCGCCTTTGCCGCCGCCGATCTCCTCGATGCGTACCGCCGCACTCAGTGTCTGACTAGAGTCCAAGCTGAAGTTGCCGTTCACTTTGAGCTTGAGCTTCAGCGCCGCTGCATTGGACATTGGCCACTTGATGTTGATGCCACCATTCTCCGACTGAAAATCGGCCATCGAGTAGGTCAACGCCGCTGCATTGGTGCCGTTGGCGGAGAAGCCAATGCTGTTGTTGTCCAGGTAGACGTAGTTGCTGGCCGAAGCCACCGGGTCGTCGGTGAGCGTTATGTCGTCAAAGTAGTAACTGTCACCGCTCGATGGCGAAACTTTACCGATGTCGGGCAAAAACACCAGACTCGTATAGGCCAATGACGGGTCCGCATCGCTCAGCACCCAGGTCAAAGTTTGCCAACCTTGCACTACGGTGGTAGTGGCTGAGGCTTCTCTTGTGCCTTGCTGGCTCGCAAATTCCGCCTTGAGATTGATCGGTACACCTGCCTTGGGCGAATACACCCGCGCCGTAATGGTTTTATGGCCCGAAGCAAACGGTATTGCGGACAAGTTCAGGGAAGCACCGGCATAGATTTCCCCTCCACTTCTGTACACATTCAGTGCCTTGCCGCTGCCACCGTCTGGCGCGGCCTTGATCGAGGAGCCCTCACCACCGCCAAATCCAGAGACGCCAGGTGACGTGCCGCTGTCAAAGGTCTGCGGCAGGCCTGGGGGGGCGGGCTCTTGGGCGTTGTCGATCAGTTGGATGTTGTCAAAGAAATAACTGTCGCCGCTCTTCGGTGCCAATGTTCCCAAGTCCGGCAAAAATACCAGCTTGGAGTAGGCCAAGTCCGGCTTTGCGTCAGCCAAAACCCAGGTCAGAGTTTGCCAGCCGACCACTACTTCGGTGGTGGCTGCTGCTTCGGCGGTTGCCACGCCCGTGTCAGGTTCTGCTTTGATTTTGATCGGTATACCTGCCTTGGGCGAGTAAACCCGCGCGGTAATGGTCTTGCGGCTTGCGGTAAACGCAATCGGCTTGACTGTGATTGCTGCACCGGCCCAAATTTCGCCGCCGGAGCGCAAAATATTCAGGGCCTTGCCGTAGCCACTGGTGGGGCCGTCGGCAATGGACGAGCCCTCTGCTCCGTTGAAACCAAGGACTACGGGCAGCACTGTCTCGTCAAAATACACGGGCAGGGACGCGATCGTGGTTTTCTGCGCTGGCTTGTCGCCGGCCGTCTTCATACGGTCGGCCATGTCCTGAAGCACTTTTTGGTCTTTGGCATTCGTTGCGTTCAAGTCTCCAGAGGCGACAGCGACAATGGCATTGTCGGTAATGGCGGTGCTGCTTTGGCGATCTTTGGTCTTCGCGGTGATGTCTGCCGGGTTCTTGGAATCAGCATCCGCAATGACCTGCGCCTGGCTGGCGAGCGCAGGCGCAGAGATGGCGGCAATGGCTGCCACGCCGCCCGCATTGGCAAAGTTGGCTTTAACGTCTGCCGACACTGCGCTGGATTTGATAACGGCATCTAGCGCAGCCGACACCAGTGTGTTGACCACACCGCTGCTCACGGCGCCGCCGCTGTCAAAAAGCGAAGCAGTCTTCATTCCTGTGGCGAAGGCCGCCGCCGATTGGGTGTACACCGCATTGGTGGCCACGCTCCCGGTTACTGCGCCTAGGCCAGTGAATAGCTCGGTGGTTTTTTGGAGCACTTGCTGAACCACCAGGGTCTTTTTGAGCAACTCGGCGTTCACCAGGGCGCCGCCCGATGTGGTTGCGGCAGGGTCGGTGGTCAAAAGATTGGTGCCCTGGGGCAGACTTAGTGCCTTGTTTACCTCGTCTTGCGTCATTCCTGCGGCCACCAAGGTGGTCAGCGGTGTGATGACGGTTGCCCCGGCCGGCGCACGCATCTGGCCCACAAAGGGCAGACCGGTGTCGATACTGTTACCGCCGGCGGCAATCAGTCCGTGGGTGCAACCGGCGGTGAACACAAAGTTGCCTTTGACGTCGGTGTAGGTGACGGGTTCGCCCGTGTCCGCAACACCGTTGTCATTGCTGTCACAGACCACTTTGGCAAAGCTCAAGTAGCCGTCGACAGCCTTGCCGCTGTACGGGGTGCCGGCGGCGACGCTTTCGCCCCCCCCACCGCCGCCACATGCGGCCAGCAGCGCAGCGGCTGCGGCGGCTGGAATTAATCGAAGTTTGAAATGCATGGGACGCTCCCGAAATATGGATAAGAGTTACCGGTCACAGCAGGCGGCATTAGTCGACTTGAATGCAGTCTACTGTTGGCCTGACCAAAATGCCCGTGCATTACTTCCAGAAATAGAGGTTGTCAAAATAAAGTGTTGCGCCAGAAGTAGGTGCCTGGCAAGTAAAGCTCATTTGGTCGATTTTTGTTAAGTCGACTGGAGCGAAGCTACTCACTGGAATGTCTATGGATTTCCACGCAGTTTTTGTTGCACCGGTAATTGGGAATGCTTTTTCCTTTGCAGCTCCTAATCCTGCTGAGTTTATGAGCCTCAA
>CANFWT010000091.1 GCA_947450895.1 Comamonadaceae bacterium
CGAGACGTCTTTGTTGCAGGTGCTCTGGTTGATCTGGCGCTTGCGGCCAAAGTCGGTTTCCAGCGGTTCGACGCTGATGCAGTTGCTTTGCACGCCGCAGTCGCCACAGCCTTCGCACACCAGCGCGTTAATCACCACGCGCACGGCCGGGTCCACCAGCGTGCCGCGCTTGCGGCGCCGGCGTTTTTCGGTGGCGCAGGTTTGGTCATAGATGATCACGGTGGTGCCTTTGATTTCCCGGAATTCGCGCTGGATGCGGTCCAGCTCGTCGCGGTGCTCCACGTGCACGCCGTCGGGCAGACCTTTGGCGTTGGCGTATTTGTCCGGCTCGTCGGTCACCACCACGATGCGCTGGGCGCCTTCGGCGCGCATGCTTTGCGCGATTTGCACCACGCTGTGGCCCTCGGGCCGCTCGCCAATCTGCTGGCCGCCGGTCATGGCCACGGCGTCGTTGTACAAAATTTTGTAGGTGATGTTCACACCCGCCGCAATCGACTGGCGCACCGCCAGCAGGCCGCTGTGGAAATAGGTGCCGTCACCCAGGTTGGCAAAAATGTGCTGGTCGTGGGCGAAGGGCTGCTGCCCCACCCAGGGCACGCCTTCACCGCCCATTTGGGTAAAGCCGGTGGTGGCGCGGTCCATCCAGATGGTCATGAAATGGCAGCCAATGCCAGCCATGGCGCGCGAGCCCTCGGGCACTTTGGTGCTGGTGTTGTGTGGGCAACCCGAGCAAAACCAGGGCTGGCGCTGGGCTTCTGGCGCGCCCAGTTGCAGCGTGTGCATGGCGCGCTCTTTGGCGTCCAGCACGGCGATATGCGCGTCCATGCGCGCGGCCACGTCGGCGTCCACGCCGAGCTTTTTCAGGCGCTGGGCGATGGCACGGGCAATCAGCGCGGGCGACAAGTCGGCGTTGGCGCGCAGCAAGGTGTTGGCGCTGGGGTTGGGCATGGACCATTCGCCGCCACCGCCATAGGGGCTGTCGCTGTCCACCTCGTTGAACTTGCCCAGCACGCGCGGGCGCACGTCGGCGCGCCAGTGGTACAGCTCTTCCTTGAGCTGGTATTCAATCACCTGGCGTTTTTCTTCCACCACCAATATCTCTTGCAAGCCGGTGGCAAATTCGCGCGTGAGCTGGGCTTCGAGCGGCCACACCACCGCCACCTTGTGCAGGCGAATGCCCACGCGCTGGCAGGTGGCGTCGTCCAGGCCCAGGTCGAGCAGCGCCTGGCGCGTGTCGTTAAAGGCCTTGCCGCTGGCCATCAGGCCAAAGCGGTCATGCGGGCCCTGAATCACGTTGTAGTTGAGCCGGTTGGCGCGGATGTAGGCCAGCGCGGCATACCACTTGGTGTCAAACAAGCGCGCTTCTTGGTCGAGCGCCGCGTCGGGCCAGCGGATGTGCACGCCGCCCGCTGGCATGGCAAAGTCAGTGGGCAACTGGATGCGCACGCGCTGCGGGTCCACATCCACCGCCGCGCTGGACTCCACAATTTCCTGGATGGTTTTCATGCCCGCCCACACCCCGGCGTAGCGGCTCATGGCGATGCCGTGCAGGCCCAGGTCGAGCACGTCTTGCACGCTGGCCGGAAAAAACAGCGGCGTGCCGCAGGCCTTGAAGATATGGTCGCTCTGGTGCGCGGCGGTAGAACTTTTGGCTACATGGTCGTCCCCGGCCACGGCCAGCACGCCGCCCCAGGGCGTGGTGCCCGCCATATTGGCGTGCTTGAACACGTCCGAGCAACGGTCCACGCCCGGGCCCTTGCCGTACCAGATGCCAAACACGCCGTCGTATTTGTTCACCCCTGGCGGCGCAAAGCCGAGCTGCTGCGTGCCCCACAAGGCCGTGGCGGCCAGCTCTTCATTCACACCGGGCTGAAACACCACGTGGTGTTCTTGCAAATGTTTCTGCGCTTTTTGCAGCGCCTGGTCGTAATTGCCCAGGGGCGAGCCGCGGTAGCCGCTGATGAAGCCGGCCGTGTTCTTACCCGCCGCCAGGTCGCGCACGCGCTGCAACATGGGCAGGCGCACCAATGCTTGCACGCCGCTCATGAAGGCGGTGCCGGTGTTTTGCGTGTATTTGTCGTCCAGGCTGACGGCGGCGGGCGCGGGGCGCAGCTGGGCGGGGTGGACGGGGGCGTTCATGGCGAGAAGTCTCCTGAGGTTGGTTGAGCCGCCTTGTGGGCAGCTGTCAGCGCAGCCGTTTTCGGGTAGGAAGGGTGCACCTGCGGCGCAGTGTAGTCAACTCAAAAACAGGTGTGTATCGCGCCTGAGACCGCGCCATCGTCTTCTATCAGCGGCATCCAGCGCCATTTGTCAAAGGTGGTGCAGGGGTGGGACAGGCCCAGGGCCACGCGGTCGCCCACGGCGGGTACGCGGCCTGCCGGGTCAAAGCGCAGGTAGGCGTGTTGATCATTCAGGGCGGTGATGTGCCAGTCCGGCGGCGGGCTTTGCGCGTCTTGCAGGCGGCGCACGTGCGGCGGGGCGTGCCACTGCGCGGTGGGCAGCGCCAGGTCGTAGGAGATGTCGCGCTTGCCGCAGCTCAGCAGCGCCAAGCCCGGCTCGGGCACCGATTGCACCAGCGCCCAGACCTCCAGCGCGGGCAGCAGCGAATCCGCCAGCCCTTCGCGCTGCTCCACCAGACGCAGGTAATTGCGGTAGTGCGTGTGGTCGTGCGCCAGGTAGCAGCCCGAGCGCAGCACGCCGCACACGGGTTTTGAGAGGCCTTGGGCCTGTAAGAGCGGCAGCACCAGGTCAAACACCGCCGATCCACCCGCCGACAGCACAATCTCGCCCGGCGCAAACCAGCCGTTCGCGTCGCAGGCGCGCGCCACCTCCAGCACGCGGCGCACCAGGTCGCTGACCTGCACCGGGTCCAGCGCGGGGTCGCACACGGCGGCGTGGCCTTCGTAACACTCCACGCCCCCCAGGCGCACGGCGGGCGAGGCGGCCAGCGCCTGGGCCAGGGTCAGCGCCTCACTCAGGCTGCGGCAGCCGGTGCGCTGACCGGCAATGCCCATTTCCAGCAGCACGTCGAAGGGCTCGAACTGGCTTTGCGCCGCCGCCCATTGCTCAATCAGCCGCAACTGCGCCAGCGAATCAACCAAAAACCAGACCCGCAAACCGGGGTGGTGGCGCAACAGGTGCTGTAGCCCGGCCAGATCCGCCGCGCCCAAAACCTGGTTGGCAATGATGGCGCGCCGCACCCCCGCCGCCACGCCCACGCTGAGCTGAAACACCGTGGCAAACGTCAGCCCCCAGGCACCGGCGTCGAGCTGCAGCGCAAAAAGCTCGGGCGACATGGTGGTCTTGCCGTGCGGCGCAAAGTGCACGCCTTTGCGCTCTGCAAAGTCTTGCATCCAGCGCAGGTTGTGCATGAGCGCGCTGCGGCGCAGCACGGCAATCGGATAGGCCAGGTCGTCGTTTAGCAGGTGCCAGCGGCGCTGGGCGATGGTGGCCAAGTCGCCGGGGGTGGCGGTCAGAGGGAGGCTTTTGGGGTGGGGGGCGGAGTGGGGCATGGAAATTCGTTGTATCCCTCGGGTGCAGGTTTATTGCGGCTGGTCTTGGCGGAAACCGGCGCGGCAGCTTGGGGGCTGTGCGTCGCAAAAGAAGGGCTGGTTGGTGCAGGAGACGCTTGAGTCAGTGTAAACAATGGGCAAGCAGGTGCAAAAAAGCCCCGCAGCCTGGTAGGGTGCGGGGCGAGTTGGTCAGGCCGATATGGCCTGCGCAGATGTCTTATCGGCGTATCAGCTTAGCTGTACCTGTCCCACCGCTGCCACTGAAGCTGGCGACTCCAGTACCCTTGAGGAAGTCCAATGTGCCCGTTATGGTGGACGATCCGCCGCTGCTGTAGGCGTTGGTAAATTCGAACGCGCCGGTGGCTGGATTGAGTGGCTTAAATGTGCAACTCGACCCCGCGCGCAAGCAAGATAGTTGACCGCTCGCAGTGATAGAAACCGACTCTCCAACGGTGTTCGGATCACTGTCAGGATAGGCATCCCAAATCCCCTGGTACGAGGTGAATGTCAGCGCCTGCGGCACACTGGGGTCATGGGCAGGCAAGAGCAGCTGTGTGGCGACCGCATTAAGTGCAGCAAGGTTCAAACGTGCGCTGCTGTAGGTATCGGGACGGTTTTGGTAACCGTAATACACGTAGCCATTGCGCTCCACAAACACGCGGGTGTAGTCCAAGTTTCCGAAGTAAGCCGGCAAACCGCTAAACGACAGAGTGCGTCCATCGCCCAAGGTCTGGATTGCGTAGCTGCCGGTGCCCGTGAGGGTGCAGTTGCGCACGTTGCCGTCATAGCGCTCTTGGCACCGGTAGTACTTGGCAACGTTGCCGTCGCCAAACGCTACGCGCAAGCGGGTGTTGGTGGTGTAGTAGGTGCTGGCCTGCACTACGCCGTTGATGGTGCTTGCGTTGGCGCTTGCAGTGCCGACGGTCCCCATGGACAGTGTGGTGGCCCCCCAGCCCTCATTGGTCGCTCCGCTGTCCATGCTGCCACTTAGCCCGGTTACTGTCCTTTTGGTCCCAACGCAAGGTGTTCCTTTGCTGATTGCAATGAGTTTGTCCAAAGTGACATTAAGAACGGTGGATGCCGGACTAGGGCTGGCGCTGCATGCGGTCGCATCGCCCGAAGCCAACTTGGCGTCTTGCAACGCGACGTAATTGTCCGAGCCAGGGTAATAGGTAGCTGCGGTGCTCAGCGAGGTGTTGGTTTGATAGTGCAGCTTGCTGCCTGTCGGGAACACCGTTGTTGTCCCCAAAATGCTGGCAGCGGACGCGTCGGTTCCATCGCCAATGGCAATATTGGTATAGCCTTGGCTGCGAACGCTTTTGTACACGTCAACCATGGTTTTTCCGCTCACATCCACAGTGGCACGCGTGCCACTGCCGGTTTCACGGTTATCGCAATAGTTGTAGCTGCTAAAGCCTTTAGCGTCCCGCAGGGTCTGGGTGTTTTTCCAATTGATAGGGCAGGTGCGCCACTGCGTACCATTCCAATGCAGGTCGCTTCCGCGCTTGGGCGAGCTGCCTGCGCCCCAGGCGGCGGTATTGGTCGAACCGCTGTTTTGGTAACGATATTCGCGGTAGCCCACCAAATTGTTGGCGTCTGGGGTGTTGTCCGCCACGCTGCTGGACATGAGGCGCACTTCGAAGTTAGTCGCGTTGGTGTACAGGAATTTGGAGGTCGATGCGCCAGCCGTTGCAGTGGTATCGGTGGTACTGGGCGCCTTGCTGACCTCCACTGCGGCCACTGCGCCGTCGGCGGACTGAATGCCGTCGGTTTTCAGAATGTCGGTGGCTTTGCTGCTGAGCTTGGTCATGCGCTCAGTCAGGGGGGCAGACTGCACCGCGCTGTCATTGGCTGCGGCCACCAGTTGAGGCATCAATGTGCTGATCTTTTGTTGCACCAGCTTGTTCAAATCGGCCGGGGTGACAGTGGCACCGTCGCTGGTTTTTTGGCCTGCTGCACCGGACACGGTCGTCGATTGCTGCTGGGTGGTCACCACGATGGCGTTTGCCAGAATTTGCGCCGTTTTGGCGTCGGCGCCCGTATCTTTGGTGTAGTCACTGAAAACGGAAATATTGAGGCCGGTTTGGTCTTTCACCGACTTTGCCGCGTCTGCGGTCGACGCGCCAGTCGATTCGATGGTGGATTGCACCAAGCTGGTATACGGGCTGACCACTGCGGTCTGGTCTGCCGGCGCCCTCAATGTATACGCCACAGTCACGGCGCCGGTGTCGGCGTCCACCGCATCGGTGCCAATCATGGCCACGATGGGGTATTTCCCGACGTCCGCGTTGTCGACCGTCAGGGTTGTTTTGCCTGATGCGTCGGTGGTGCCCGCGGGCTCACCAGCGTCACAGATGCCGTTCAGGTTTTTATCCAAGCAGGCCTTGGCGTTTTTAATGGCGCCGTCGATGACGGTGACTGCGACGGGACTGGTTTGCGGCACGTTGTTGTCACTGGAACTGCTGCTTCCCCCTCCACACCCCACCAGCACCGCTAGGCTGATAGCGCCCAGCACAAATAATATATTTTTCACAGTATTCACCTTTTTTAAAAGAATAACAATACAAATACGATTGCCGAAACAATCTACTAATCAGTTTAGGCATAAAGCGGCTTTTTTTATTCCTCGGAG
This sequence comes from Comamonadaceae bacterium, assembly GCA_947450895.1. GTDB lineage: Bacteria > Pseudomonadota > Gammaproteobacteria > Burkholderiales > Burkholderiaceae_C > Allorhodoferax. Next base: position 6,145 of record CANFWT010000091.1, read on the forward strand.
CGGCTGGGAATATGGGGAAACGCGGACCAGTCACCCGAAAGGGTGATGCTTTGGCGGCCGTAAAGCCTGACACTTGTTACGCACCCCACCCAACGTCTGCCAACCCACCACCGCCACACACCATGGACACATACACGCCCCGCTTTCCTGAACGCATGTCCGCCGTCATCGGCCTGATTTATGACACCGCTGCGGACGAGAGCCTGTGGCCCCAACTGCTAGAAGGCATGGCGGACTTGCTGGTGCTGCCGCACGATGGTGCGCAAGCGGCGCTCGGCGCAAGGCCCGAACTGGCCCGTCCCGAGGCCGGTCCGGTGGCTTTGCCCACTGCCACCAGCGAGGCAGAACAGTATTTGTGGGCCTGCCTGGCGCCGCACTTTGCCCGCAGCCAAAACATGCACGCCGAGCTGCGCGAGGCGGAAATGGAGCGCGATTTGCTGGAGCGGGTGATGGACCGTTTGCCGCTGGGCATGGCCATCGTCAACGCCCAGGGCCGAACCATCAGCGCCAACCGCGCCATGCTGGCCTTGGCGCAGTCCGGTGCCGGACTGGCGCTGCAAGCCGGGCATTTGGTATCCACCCCGCCCCAGGCTTTGGCCAGCGCCATAGTGCGGGTGCTGGACCGGCAGCAAGACCATGCGTGCTTGCGCGTGGAGCAACCCGCCCGCCCACCGTCTGCACCCCAAGAGGGCGCAAGCCCTGCCCAAGCCGACCCAGGTCTGTCCGTATGGGTAAGCCGCCTGGGGCAGGTGGCAGGACAGAGCCGCGCCATGGTGCTGGCCGCCAGCCCTGGCAGCCGCGCCTTGTCCGAAGACGGGCTGTGCGCCTTTTTTAGCCTGAGCCCAGCCGAGGCACGCTTGACGCAGCAACTGGCCTTGGGCCAGAGCATGGAAGACGCGGCCACGGCGCTGGGAGTGAGCCACAACACCGCCAAAACCCAGCTCAAAAAGGTGTTTGCCAAGGTGGGCGTCAAACGCCAGCCCGAGCTGCTGCAAGCCATTTACGCCAGCCCCTTGTGGCTGGACATGGGGCCGCAAAGCCGCCGCCTGCAGCCCCGGCGCGCTGCACTGCAAGCGTCACTTGCCAGCGCCGACGCCTTACCCGCGGGCAGCGGCATGCGCCTGCCCGACGGGCGCTGGATAGCTTGGTCCGACAGCGGCGACCCGCAGGGCTGGCCGGTGCTGTTGTGCCATGGGTTTTTGCACGGCCAGCACGACCGGCACCCGGATGACGGCATTTTGCAGAGGCTGGGCATTCGGCTGTTGATTCCCGAGCGGCCCGGTTGCGGCGACTCGGACGCCGCGCCCAACCGGGGCGTTGACCAGTGGCCGCAGGATGTGGCCCACATGCTGGACCATCTGGGTATTGACCGCTTTGGCCTGGTGAGTTGGTCCATGGGTGCGCCCTATGCACTGGCTTTGGCGCAGCACTTTGGGGCCAGGGTGCAGGCGCTGGGCCTGGTGTCACCGGTCACTCCGGTGCAAAGCACCCACGATGTGCGCTTTTACTCCGGCCAAGGCCGCATGGTTCTGCTGGTGGCGCTGCACACGCCGCGACTGATGCCGGTATTGATGGAGACTTTGGTAAAAGGCATACGGCGCGATGTGTACGGATTTTTGGAGGAGATCATCAGTAAGGCGCCGCCTTCAGAAAAGGCCTTGTTCGAGAGCCCGCTCTACCGCCAGCGCCGCGCGGCGGTGCTGCTGCAGTGGGCGCGGCGCGGTGCGTCGATGGTGGCCAACGAAAGCATTCAGGCGGTGCACGGGTGGAAAGTGCAGGCGCCTCCGGGCGGCATGGCCTGCAAGATGTGGCACGGCGACACCGACCCCGAAGTGCATTGGCATGGCGTACAAGCTTTGGCCCAAACGCTGGGCGGGATAGAGCTAAAAATTGTCCCCGGTGCTGGTCACCACCTGCTTTTGTGCCATTGGCAGACCATTTTGGAAGACCTCAAAACGCTGCGAAGCCCATCGGTAGAGGGGTGCATGGCGTCGCTGGCTTAGCGCCATGGTCAAAGCAGCCCGACCGCGCCGCTTGGGGGCGCTTACTTAGGCCGCAGCACCGACATCCGCCGCATCCAAACGGTCAAGCACAGCCAGCGCCTGTTGCACATCTCCAGTTGCCGCCACGGCGCGAAAGTGGTTTTCGGTATCCCAGGCCGACAGGGCGTGGGCGCTGAGTTGCTCGACCAGCTTGTTCATGCTCAGGCCCCGGCTTTGGGCCAGAGACTTCAGGCGCTGCGCCGTGTCATCGGGCAGCCGTATGGTCAAGGTGCTCATTTCCATTCCTCCAAACATTGCGCGGGGGTCATGACCCGCAATTTTCCCAAAGCCAAGTCACCGGCGCGCAAGTCTCGCAAATTGTGGGTAACGATGGCTTGTGCGCCACCGGCCAGCGCCAGCTCGATCAAATGGTTGTCGCCCTCATCCGGCAGATTGGGTCGCCAACCGTAATACACAGTGACCCATCGCGCCTGCCGGGCCAGCGCCGCCAGTACTTGGCGCCGCTCTTCTTCCGTAGTGGCGTCGCTCCAAACGGGACGACCCAGCAGATCCTGGTACTCCATCCACAGAGCGTTACCAAACAGCAGCTGCAGCTTGCCCTCTAAAGCGTGGCGCAGCACCGTGCGCGATGCCCCGCCACCAGAACGCAGGCCCGCCACAAATACATTGGTGTCGATGACGATAGATCTCACGGTGACAGCATAGGTGCTATCACTTATTTTTGCAACACCCACGCAACCCTTATTTAGGCCATAACACCCACATCTGCAGCGGCTGCTTGAGCCGCCCGGCCAAGTCGCCGGCCTGCGCGCCCCAGCCGGCAAAGTAGTCGGCGCGCACTACGCCGGTGATGGCGCTGCCGGTGTCTTGGGCGATGACGAGTTTTTGCAACTGCGTTTGCGCGCCGTTGGACACCAGCCAGACCGGCGTGCCGTAAGGCATGCTGGCCGGGTCAATGGCAATGGAGCGCCCGGCGGTGAGTGCCACGCCCTGGGCGCCGCGCGGGCCGAAATCGGCGTCGAGTTCGCTGAGCGCTTCTTCGCGGAAAAACACCATGCGCGGGTTGCTCCACAGCAGCTCTTGCTGGCGCTGTGGGTTTTGCGCGAGCCAGGCTTTGATGCCGGGCCAGGAGGCGTCTTTCACCAGGCCTTGGTCAAGCAGCCATTTGCCCACGCTTTTGTAGGGCTGCTCGTTGGTGCC
>CANFWT010000092.1 GCA_947450895.1 Comamonadaceae bacterium
CCGTAGCCGCCAAAGAGCTGCACGCATTCGTCCATCACCTTGCATTGCAAGTCCGAGCACCAGTACTTGGCCATGCTGGCGGTGGCGGTGTCTAGCTTGTCTTGCAGCAGCAGCTCGGTGCATTTGTCCACAAACACGCTTGCTACCTGCACCTCGGTTTGCATCTCGGCGAGTTTGTAGCGGGTGTTTTGGAAGGTGGCGACCGCTTGGCCGAACACCTTGCGCTCTTTCACATAGTCCAGCGTCCAGCCGATGGCGGCTTGTGCGGCGGCCACAGCGCCAATCGCAATTTGCAGGCGCTCCCAGGGCAACTGCTCCATCAGGCAGATAAAGCCCCGGTTTTCCAGCGCCGCACCGCCCAACAGGTTCTCGGCGGGCACGCGCACGTCATCAAAAAACAACTCGGACGTGTCTTGCGCCTTCAAACCCAGTTTATTGAGCCGCTTGCCCACCGAAAAGCCGGGCATGCCGCGTTCCACCAGCAGCAAACTGGTGCCCTTGGCCCCGGCAGCGGGGTTGGTTTTGGCCACCACGATCACCAAATCCGCATGCCAGCCGTTGGTGATGAAGGTTTTGCTGCCCTTGAGCAGGTAGCTGCCGTCGGGCTGCACGGTGGCGGTGGTTTTGATGCCTTGCAGGTCCGAGCCCGCAGCGGGCTCGCTCATGGCAATCGCCCCGATCATCTCGCCGCTGGCCATGCGCGGCAGGTAACGGGCTTTTTGCGCGGGCGTGCCGTAGTGGGCGATGTAGGGCGCCACGATTTCGCTGTGCAGGCTGTAGCCGATGCCAGAAAAGCCTGCGCGCCCTAGTTCTTCCATTTGCACAATTGAATACAACTTGTCCGCCCCGGCGCCGCCGTGCGCTTCAGGCATGGTCATGCACAAAAAGCCGTTGTCACCCGCCTTGTTCCACACCGCGCGGTCCACGTAGCCTTGTTCCTCCCACTGGGCGTGAAAGGGGGCGATTTCTTTGTCCATAAAGCGGCGAAAGCTGTCGCGAAAGGCCTCGTGCTCGGGGCTGAAGAGGGTTCTGTCGATCATGGTGGAGGCTCTCAGGTTGTCGATAAGGGGACAAGCGGACTATTTTTGCAAAGCGCTTGCTTGGTTAAAAACAATATACTGCAAACGCAGCGCCACGCGCCCTGAGGCGCAGGCAAAAGATGGCCTTTTTTGGCGCACCCAACCCCCTCACCGGAGAACCCCCATGACCGAAGCCTATGTGTTTGACGCCTTGCGAACGCCGCGCGGCAAGGGCAAAAAAGACGGCAGCCTGTTTGAAGTCAAGCCGATCAACCTGCTCGCAGGCCTGCTGACCGACTTGCAGCAGCGCCACCAGTTTGATACCTCCCAGGTGGACGACGTGGTGATGGGCGTGGTGTCGCCTGTGGGCGAACAAGGCAGCGTGATTCCCAAGGTGGCCGCGCTCAAGGCGGGCTGGGACTTCCGCTGCGCAGGCGTCCAGATCAACCGCTTTTGCGCCTCGGGCCTGGAGGCAGTGAACATGGCGGCGCAAAAAGTGCGCTCGGGTTGGGAAGACCTGGTGGTGGCCGGTGGGCTGGAGAGCATGAGCCGCGTGCCCATTGGCTCGGACGGCGGCGCCTGGGCGCAAGACCCACAGACGAACTTGCAAACTGCGTTTGTTCCCCAAGGCATTGGCGCCGACCTGATCGCCACCTTAGAGGGTTTTAGCCGCCATGACGTGGACGCCTTCGCGTTGGAGTCGCAGCGCCGCGCCACCCACGCCCAATTGCAGGGCTACTTTGACCGCTCGGTGATGCCGGTGCGCGACGCCATTGGCAACGTCATCTTGGCACGTGACGAATTCATCAAACCCAACACCACGCTCGAAGGCTTGGGCGCGCTCAAACCCGCATTCGAGCAAATGGGCGCCATGGGCTTTGACCAGGTGGCGCTGACCCGCTACCCGCAGGTCGAACGCATTCACCATGTGCACCACGCGGGTAACTCCTCAGGCATTGTGGACGGCGCGGCCGCAGTGCTGATTGGCAACGAGGCAGCAGCCAAAGCCCACGGCCTGACGCCGCGCGCGCGCATTGTGGCCACGGCCCTGAGCGGCGCAGACCCCACCATCATGCTCACCGGCCCCATGCCCGCCGCGCGCAAAGCGCTGGCCAAAGCGGGCTTGCGCATCGATCAAATCGATTTGTTTGAAGTGAACGAGGCTTTTGCCGTGGTGCCCATGCGCTTTATGAAAGAAATGAACGTGCCGCACGACAAGGTCAACGTCAACGGAGGCGCCATCGCCATGGGCCACCCCCTGGGCGCCACCGGCGCGATGATTTTGGGCATCCTGATTGACGAGCTGCACCGCCGGGGCCTGCGCTACGGCCTGGCCACGCTGTGCGTCGGCGGCGGCATGGGCATTGCAACCATTGTGGAAAGAGTGTGAGCATGAAAACCATCCAATACCAACTCCAGGACGGCATTGCCACCGTCACCTTTGACGAACCCGGCTCGAGCGTGAACACCATGTGTGCAGCGTGGTACGAGGACATGCACGCCCTGGCCGCGCAAGTGCTGCACGACAAGGACGCGATTCGCGGCATCGTGCTCACCTCGGCCAAAACCACCTTTTTTGCCGGGGCGGATTTGAAGGCCACCATGCGCATTCGCCCCAGCGACGCCGGGCGCATATTTGAAGAGATAGAGCGCATCAAGCACGACTTTCGCACCCTGGAGACGCTGGGCAAGCCGGTGGTCAGCCTGCTGGGCGGCACTGCGCTGGGGGGAGGCTGGGAAGTGGCGCTGATAGGCCACCACCGCATTGCCATTGACGACCGCAAGATCCAGTTTGGCCTGCCCGAAGTGACGCTTGGCCTGCTGCCCGGCGCGAGCGGCGTGACCAAGATGACCCGCCACCTGGGCCTGCTGGGCGCGCAGCCCTATCTGGTGGAAGGCAAAACATTTACCCCCGCCCAAGCGCACGAACTCGGCCTGGTGCATGCCTTGGTGCAGCCCGATGAAGGCGCCCACGCCGAAATGCGCGCACAAGCCCTGGCCTGGATTGCCGCCCACCCCAGCGCCCAGCACCCCTGGGAAGCCAAGGACTACAAAGTACCCGGCGGCCTGCCGTCCAGCCCCAAAGTGGCGGGCATGTTGTCGGTGGCGCCGGCCATGCTGGCCAAGCAAACGCGGGGTAATTACCCCGCGCCTGAGGCCATCTTGGCCTGCATGGTCGAAGGCCTGCAGGTCGATCTGCCCACGGCGCTGCGCATCGAGACACGCCACCTGGCTCAGCTCATGACGGGTGTGAACGCGCGCTCCATGATCAACACCTTTTTCTTTAATATGAACGCCATCAAGAGCGGCCAGTCGCGCCCAACTCTGGCGGCGCGCTTCAAGCCGACCAAGGTCGGGCTGCTGGGCGCGGGCATGATGGGTGCGGGCATTGCCTATGTGCAAGCCAGCAAGGGCATCACTTCGGTGCTCAAGGACGTGAGCCAGGAAAAGGCCGATGCAGGCAAGGCCTACAGCGCCAAGATCAGCCAGGGCTTGGTGGACAAGGGCCGCATGACGGCCGCTGCGCAAGAAAAATTGCTGGGCCTGATTCACCCCACCGCCAACTTGCACGACCTGCAAGACTGCGACTTGATCATCGAGGCGGTGTTCGAGAACCGCGAGCTCAAGGCGCGCGTTACCCAAGAGGCCGAGCCACTGCTCAAAGCGGGCGGGTTTTTTGCGTCCAACACCTCCACCCTGCCGATTAGCGGGCTGGCCAAGGCGTCCACCGCGCCCGACAAGTTTGTCGGCATCCACTTTTTCAGCCCCGTGGACAAGATGAAACTGGTGGAAATCATCCGTGGCCAGGCCACCGACGACGAGACGGTGGCGCGCGCTTTTGACTATGTACAAGCCATTGGCAAGATTCCGATTGTGGTGAACGACTCGCGCGGTTTTTTCACCAGCCGGGTGTTTGGCACTTTTGTGATGGAAGGCGCGGCCATGCTGGGCGAAGGCATTCCGGCCGCCGCCATTGAAAACGCGGGCATGCAATGCGGCATGCCGGTGGGCCCGCTGGCGGTGCTGGACGAGACCGCGCTCACCTTGAGCGTGCACGTGATGGACCAAACCATTGCTGACTTTGCCGCTGAGGGCAAAACCTATGTGCCCACGCCCGGCGAGGCGCTGGTGGCCCAAATGGTGCGCCAGCACCAGCGCCCCGGACGCGCCGGCGGCGGTGGCTTTTACGACTACCCCGCCGAGAAAGGCGCCAAAAAACACCTGTGGCCCCAGCTCAAAGCCTTGTTTGAGAAGCCGGACGTGGCCTGGACGATTGCCGACCTCAAAGACCGCCTGCTGTACCGCCAAGCAGTAGAAACCGCACGCTGCCTGAGCGAGAACGTGCTGACCACGGCGCACGACGCCAATATCGGCTCTATTTTCGGCATCGGCTTTCCGGCCTGGACGGGCGGCGCCATGCAGTTCATTTACGGCATGGGCGTTGACGCATTTGCGGCGCGCTGCGCGCAACTGGCGGCGGACTACGGCAACGGTTTTGCGCTGAGCGACGCCGTGTTGGACAGCATTCGCAAGTTTGAGCCGGTGTATTGACAGCGCCTACGCCCTGTTAGATGGCGTAGCGGCGCGGGTAAACCCCGTTCATCCATACACATGTGTACGCCATAATCAAACTTTGCAAACAAGGGGTACCGACGCATGAAAATGGTCAAAAAAGCGCTGACAGGCTTGGTGGCGTTGGCTGCGTTGCTGGCCGTGCTGGTCTGGGTTTTCCAGCGCCAGGTGGGCACGCAATTGCTCAAGCAGGTGGCGCACGCCAACGTGGGCCGCAACATCATTCCCACCCTGCCCGATGGCCTGCACGTGGCGCTGTGTGGCACTGGCTCACCCTTTCCAGACCCCTCCCGCGCCGGACCGTGTACCGCCATCATCGCGGGTGACCGGCTGTTTGTGGTGGATGCCGGCGAAGGCTCGGCGCGCAATATGGGTTACATGGGCCTGCCAGCCGGCAAGATAGAGGCCCTGTTGCTGACCCACTTCCACTCTGACCACATTGACGGCCTGAGCCCCTTCATGCTGCAGCACTGGGGCCTGGCCACCGCCACCGCCCCGCTGCCGGTATACGGGCCAACCGGGGTAGACAAAGTGGTGGACGGATTCAGATCTGCCTATGTGCTGGACTACGGCTACCGCGTGGCACACCATACTGAAAAAATCATGCCCGCGGGCGGCAGCGGCGGCAAAGGGATGCCCTTTGCATTGCCTGCCGTAGGCCAGGGTGATACGGTGGTGGTGATCGAGGACAAAGGCCTCAAAATTACCGCGTTTCGCGTCAACCATTCGCCGGTCGAACCTGCGGTGGGCTACCGCTTTGACTACAAAGGCCGCTCTGTCGTCATCAGCGGCGACACCACGCCCACGCCGTCCTTGGTCGCCGTGGCGCAGGGCGCCGACCTGTTGGTGCATGAGGCATTGCAGCCCACGTTGGTCCAACTGCTGGGCACGGAGTTCGCAGCCAAGGGCATGGACAATCTGGCCCATGTGATGCGCGACATATTGACCTACCACACGACGCCCGAACAAGCCGCCGCCCAAGCCAACGCGGCCCATGTCAAACAACTGGTGTTCAACCACATTGTGCCGCCCTTGCCCCTGAAATTTGCGTACCCGGCATTTGTAGGCGACGCCGCCAAATTCTTCGGTGGTCCAATGGCCGTGGGGGAAGACGGTATGCTGTTCAGCATGCCGGCCAACTCCAACGCGACCGAGCAAAAGCGCCTGATGTGAGCGGATTTCCGCAGCGCACTACAACCCTGTAACCAACCCCTTCATTGCTATGGCCAATACCCTCTCCAAAGTGCTGCTCAGCGTCACCTACCTTGTGGCCATCCTCAGCTTGTTTGTGGCGCTGCCGATGGGCGCTGCTCCGGTGGTGCAAAAGCTGGCTTTGGCGCTGATCGCGGTGCACCTGCTCGAATGCGTCCTGGCCTTCAAATATGTGAAAAGCTACCCCGGCCCCCTGCTCACCAGCGTCGTGCTGGCATTGCTGTTTGGACTGCTGCACTGGATGCCGCTGGCCAAAGCGGCACGTCAGGCTGCGGCGCACCCAAGCCGTTCATGATCCCTGCGGGGCTGCTGGGCCTGCGCGTCACGCGCATCGCCACGGTCAGCGCGCTGTATCTGGCCGCTGTTGCCCTAGGCATAGGGTCAGCCTGGTGGGTGCTGAAAAAAGCGCCCTGGCTGAACCCTTCGGTCGAAGTAGGCGCCTGGCGCGCTAATTTGCACGCAGGCAGCCAGGACGCCGGCATGTACACCCGGGCAGGCATTGCGCTGAATGCGCTGCTGGCGCTGGGACGGGACGAGACCATGTACTTCGTCGCTACCCGCGACGACGCTGGGCACGCACTGCGCGCGCAATGCAACTACCGCATCACCGGCGTGCCGCCCCAGGCCCGTTGGTGGAGCATTACTGCCTATGCACAAGACCTGTTTTTGTTTGACGCGCCCAATGGCCATTACAGCCTCAACGGCAGCACCGCCGCCCTGGACGCGGCTGGCAACTTTGCACTGGGCACCGGGCCCACCGAACAAGCCGGCGTTTACTGGCTGCCCACCCCGGGCCGCGGCGCATTGGTGCTGACGCTGCGCCTGTACAACCCCGCGCCCGCGCTGCAGGCCGCGCCCGAGTCACTGGTGGCGCCTGCGGTGCAAAAGGTCGGGAACTGCGCGTGAAAAACTTCAGCGAGCGCCAGCGCCTGTGGTTCCACCGCCTGCTGAACCTGCTGGCAACGGCCCTCCTGGTACACCTGTTGGCAGTATGGGCGGCACCCCGCGTGATCATGCAAGTGCTGATGCACGGCCCCATGGCCCAAAAAATGAATATGCATAACCAGGCGGCTTTTCCTGAAGCGGTCACTGCCAAGTCCCGCTCGGTGGTGATGCCCAGCCCGGACATGCTGTATTCGGTCTGCGCCTACGACCTCAGCGCCGGCCCGGTGCGCGTGCAGGCAGCGCCGGTCCTGAGCAATTACTGGTCGATCGCGCTGTACGCCGCCAACAGCGACAACTTCTTTGTGCGCAACGACCGTCAAACCCAGGGGCGCCCCGTTGATTTGTGGGTGGTGGCGGCAGCTCCCGACGGCGCACAAAAGCCCGTTCCCCCGGGTTCGGAAGTTGTGCTTAGCCCATCGGTGACCGGGTTTCTGCTGATGCGCGTGCTGACAGCCGACTACCAGGCTGAACAGGCGGTGCTTGAGCCAGCCCGCCGTACGCTGCAGTGCAGCCCGGGATAGCCCACGCCATGCTTGCCCGGCTGCTGCGCAAAATTCTGGCCATCCAGGCCATTTTTCTGGCCCTGCTATCGGCCACGACCGTCTGGGCACTGGGCGTGCACGCTTGGGCCGGTGTATTGATTTTTGCCCTGGTCCCCCTATTGCTGGTGGGCGCCTGGACGTTGAAAATCACCCGCCACGCCTGCCAGGAGCAACCGATCTGGCCAGATATCGGGCGTGCCAGCCTGGGCGAGGCCTGGTGGGTTTATCGCGCATTTATCACCCGCATGCCGTGGTCTTGGCGTGCGCCACAGTTGCAGCCGGCGCTTGGACCCAGCGGAGGCATCGGTGTGGTCTTGGTGCACGGCTTTGTATGCAACCACCGCGTCTGGGACGACCTCGCGCCTCGACTGCGAGCGCGCGGCCACGCGGTGTTTGCGGTGGACCTGGAGCCGGTGTTTGCCTCCATCGACGACTATGCCGCCGCCATCGAACAGGCGGTGCAACGCCTTTGTGTGCACACCGGCCACCAGCAGGTGGCGCTGATTGGACACAGCATGGGTGGGCTGGCAATCCGGGCCTGGATGCGCGCCCACGGCACGTCGCGCGCGGCCCTGGCAATAACGCTGGGCACGCCCCACCAAGGAACCCAAGTGTCACCACACGCCCGTGCACCCAACGGCAAACAAATGGTCTGGCACAGCGCTTGGCTGCAGGCCCTTGGCGCTGGCGAAACGGCGCAAACGCGCGCCCTGTTCCGCATCGCCATTACGCCCCAAGACGCCATTGTCTTTCCGCAGCGCGCCCAAGTGCTGCCTGGCGTATTGCCGCAAGTGTTTGACGGCCTGGGCCATATGGAGCTGTGCAGCAATGCCAAGGTGATGGACTGGGTGGCCGCAGAGCTGGTTGCCGTCCAGCCATGACGACCTTGGCCCCACGGCGCCCGGCGTCGGTGCGCCAACTGTTTTGGGCCTTTTCCTGGCTGGCCTTGCAGGGCTTTGGCGGCGTGCTGGCCGTGGTCCAGCGCGAACTGGTCGAAAAAAAGCAGTGGCTGACGCCCGAAGAGTTTGTCGAAGACTGGGCGGTGGCGCAAATCATGCCAGGCGCCAACGTGGTGAATCTGGCGCTCATCGTTGGGGACCGCTATTTTGGCTGGCGTGGCGCCTTAGCGGCGCTGGCGGGCATGCTCACACTGCCGCTGCTGGTGGTGTTGGCGCTGACGGTGGCCTTGTCAGGTGTGGCGCACCAGCCTGCAGTGCAAGGCGCGCTGCGCGGTATGGGCGCGGTATCGGCCGGCCTGATTGCGGGTACGGGTCTAAAACTGGCCGCGGCGCTGAGAGCCAACGCCATGGGTGTGCTGGCCTGTGCAGTGCTGGCGCTGCTCACCTTCATCGCCATCGCGCTGCTGCGTATTCCCTTGGTGTGGGTGCTGCTGGGTCTGGGGCTGCCGGCCATGGCCTGGGCCTACCACTGCTTGCTGGCGCAGGCCAAAAACCGGGGGGCATCCTGATGCCTACATGGGGATGGTCAGAACTGGCCACGCTGTTCTTGCACTTCGTGTCGCTCTCGCTGCTGTCGATTGGCGGCGCCATCACCACAGTGCCGGAAATGCACCGTTATCTGGTCACCCAGCAAGCCTGGCTTGCCGAAGACCAGTTCAGCAGCGCTATCGCCTTGGCGCAAGCTGCGCCCGGCCCCAATGTGCTCTTTGTGGCGGTGCTGGGTTGGACGGTGGGCATTAATGCCGCCGGCGGCCCAGCGGCAGGAGCATCGGCCTGGGCGCTTGCCATTGCCTGCGTGTTTGCCGCCATGATGGGTATTTTGCTGCCCAGCGCTACGCTCACCTACTTTGCTGCCCGTTGGGGGCAGCGTAACCGCGAACGGCCTACGGTGCGGGCTTTCAAACTGGCCATGGCACCGATTGTGGTGGCTTTGTTAGTGGCTACAGGCTGGGTTTTGACTGTCGGCCACGGTAGCTGGGCGTC